>DRKN01000052.1 GCA_011051755.1 Gammaproteobacteria bacterium | reverse complement strand
GGGAGCCGATCTACGTACAGGCTCGAGGCCTCAGGAGCGGACGGCTTCCCCGGATGGAACACCTCTTCATAAATCCCTTTAATCATCCACCACTATACGTGGCTTAGGAACAGAACATACAAGGAGCGGGCCATGCCCGCGAAAATTCCTCTTTTGTGGAAGTGACTTCAGTGCAGCAGGTTGGGGATGAGGCACGAACCCCAACGGAATCAAGACATGGAGCGTGAGCAAGCAATGGCCTCGACAATTGACATGAGTTTATCTGTAGTGGTTTGAACATAGCGCTGAAGGTGAATTGCCACTCTGGCCTGTTAGGGTTCACAAAAACCGTTCACCCCAACCTACCGTGATTCGTAGGGTGGGCACTGCCCACCCTGCAAAAACGATATCACCACGAAATCTACAAAGAGTTTTTCCACGACCGAGGCAGAGAAATCCATTGAGTACGGTAAATTGAGGTGAGGAACAAACCCCAACAAAACCATCTATCATGCTGGAGAAGAGGGAGAGCAGATCAAAATTCTGCCAACTATTTTTAAATCCGGCGGCCTTCTGGTGTATGGTATTGGTGGCGATATCTCTTTAGAGTTCCCATTTTCACCCGGCCGCCGTCCCTCGCTGCGGCGGGCAATGCCGTTTCAGTTGCTGGAGATCAGATCACGCATGAATACCCTATGGCACGGCCTGCTCGTCACCTCCTTCATCCTCACAACCATGCTTGGTGGCCTCACGATGGCGGCCCCCGCAGGGGACAATTATCAAATACTGGGGCCGCGCGACGTAAGATGCGGCATCACTAATTTCAGTTATGATGGCGTAATGGACGGCCCACGGATGGTAAAACCAATGAGCGGCAAGGTTGGACTGTTCCTCTGTGAAAACAAAAAAATCGAACTGGCGAGCCCGAACTTTGAAGACGGTTTTATCATCACCCGGGATTACGGCAAGGTAAAGGTGCGCTTTGGCATGTCACTATCAGGCACCCTCTTTACCCTGTGGATGACCCCCGGGCAGAAAGCGGCGTTAATAAAACTGCGCCAACAATAAACCGGCAATCCCGCCACAATAACCAGGCAGACCGTTCAGCAAATATACCTTCATGGCTCCATAACCTCCCCCGTAAATTCCGACAACGATGGGGTATTCACGGCCCGGGGTAACGGTTATGAACTGGCGATTTTTCATTCCCTTCACGGAACTTCCCCTGGTGCAGCGCGTGGTCTACACCAGCACTCTGCTGATCCTCGGCCTCGGCTACGCCTTTGCCAGCCTGTACGTAACTGATGCAAGAGCCTGTCAGCCATCTGAACGACAAAACCATTGCCAATATCGCCGCCTACCACGCACACCAACGGCCTGAAACACCGCTCAGCGAAGGCTCCACCGACAGCGGCATTTTCGACCCGCTGGCCGACGGCGCAAAAATCGCCGCTTCCTGCAACGGCTGCCACGGCGACCGTGGCAACAGCCAGAAGGCCGGCGTCCCCAGCCTCACCGGCCTGCACGAAAAATATCTGGTCGCCAGCATCAAGGTCTACCAGCAAGGCACCCGTTAGCACGACCTGATGCGCAAACTGGCCTCCCACTTCAGCGACACCGACATCGAAAAAGTCAGTTTTTACTATGCCATGCAGGAACCGGAAAAACGCCAAAACACCGCCGAGGGCGATCCTACCGCCGGCCGCCGGCTCAGTGAATCCTGCGCCATGTGCCACGGCGAAGGCGGTATCAGCAAGGATCCCTTCACCCTCAGCCTGGCCGGACAGGACGCCCGTTATCTCGCCCACGCCACCCAAGCCTATGCCAGCGGTGTGTACAAAAACGACACGATGCAGGCCCCGGCCCGGGCCCTCAGCGAAACCGACATTCGTGACCTCAGCGCCTACTACGCCACCCAGCCACCGCAACGCTCGGAAACCTGGCCACCGGGATCACCGCAATTTCTCATCAAGGAACGCTGCCACGGCGAACGCGGCTTCAGCACCCATCCCGGCAACCCGCGCCTGGCCGGGCAATCCGAGTCCTATTTGGTCGTCGCCATGCAGGAATATCAGGACGGCACCCGCACCAGCCAGACCATGCACGCCATGGCCGATGTATTGAGTCTGTTGGAAATCAAGGCCGTCGCGGCCTATTACGCCCGGCAGACAGCGGACGGAGAAGAAAACGGTGCCCCGCAGAAGCAGGCCATGCCCAAAAAACACTGAAAGTCGAGGCGGTACTGGAGGCAGACTCTGACGACTATTTCTGATTAATTCGAGTCTGACCCTGACGGCTCAATGGGTATCGGAGTAATGATTCATGCACTGCTCCGCAGAGCTACCGGAGTGAATGAACAATTCCCCGGACGGGACTTTAACTCGCTAGACACGTTGCCGATGACAGCGTGCCATCTGACCCCTATTTATATTTCCTCATAAGTCGATACCAAATATTTCTGTGAGAATAACAATCGTGAACATGCCACCGATGGCGGATAAACCAAAAAAGAGCAGCAAATAACACAAGATGATATCCAATAATGGCGCATTACCACGGAAATCATAGCCTCCCGTGACTCTGCGAATGCGCTCGTTGCGCTGGCTGAGATTCTTGCGAACAATGCACCACATGTAACGCCCGGTTCGATTAATGTCTCCCTGTATCCAAATGCCATCGGTAAGATCGTCATGATCGGGAAACATGGCGTCATATTTTCGTGTCAACCTAAAATACAGGATTGGGAGCAAAGCCAGGCCTACTACCGAGCTAACACCAGTTCCAAACGCTAGTAGCAGTGTAAGCCACTCTTTCACTTCGGGCGAAAACATCACAGCCGGATATCTACCAGTACGCTTGCAATGCGTTCAAGGAAATTCAGACAATAATTGTTTTTTCCGTTCGGCTGGCAGTGCCGCTTCGTAGGCCGAAACTTGCTCATAGAGCAGTTTACCAATATCACGGCCACCTTTCGCACCGACCAACGCACCAATGCCGCCGACCACCGTAAGAATAATTAATCCTGAACCTAGAAATGCAGTAGCAAAACCTGCTATCGCGATCCCCCCAATCAACGCCCCATACTCCTCATACGCCACCTTCTCTGCGTTGCCTCCCGCATCACGGGCATTCTGTACTTTTTGGCCCGCCAGTCTGGCGTCGATGATGATGGCGCCATAGGCGCTCACTCGGGCGATTTTCAGGAGGCTCTTCAGGCGCCAGACGTCACGGCTGCCGGTCAGGTCGATGCTGTGCTGGCGGCTGCGCAGTATCCGCATGCCCTGCCGTGGGCTTTTCAAGGCGGGCGATCCCCGGCGGGCCATGCGCCGCAGTTCGCTGTTATAGGATGCGTTGAGCCGTTCATGGGCCGGTTGCACTTTTTCGATCTTGATGTTGTTGCGCTGTTTTTTGGGCGCGTTTTTCCATTGCACCAAGCTGTCGTTGTACGCCTGTAATGCCTGGATATACCCCTTGCCCCGGGCCCGGGAGGCGCCCAGCAGGCCACCGGCAAAGGCCTTGAGGCTGTCCTCGCCGGCGGGCAGGGTTTCCATAAGCTCGCCCAGGGCCAGAACCTCGTCGCCGGGATACTGCTTCAGTAATGCACGCAGGGTGGCTT
>DRKN01000051.1 GCA_011051755.1 Gammaproteobacteria bacterium | reverse complement strand
GGTCAAGTCTAGCAATATAGAAAAACAAGACTAAACTAGCCTCCATGTCCAGCCTCTTACGTATCTCACAGCAATAACACCTATATACGACACCCCTCCCGTTACGATGTATCTGTGTCAGTACGCAGAAATTTTTAGCTACGCCAGCACCAGCTTGATGATTCGAACTGTAAAATACCGGCTGGAGAATGACAGGAATTTATAACCGTGGTTGATTCTATATTGCTAGACTTGACCCCTTAACCCTCTTAACCCGAGGTATTAAGTCGACAGGCCAGGTTGATGAACGCGGTTACATAAGGCAAATTTGCATCCTGCTCTCGCACGGCGGCGTAGAGCATGCCGTGCATGCCCTCGGAACCCAGGGCGCAGGTTGCCAGCCGTCCGCTGGCAGCAAGCTCGCGTAGCGTCCAGTCGGGCAACACCGCTACGCCCTGACGCACGGCCACCAGTTGCAGGATCATGCTGGTCAGTTCGGCCTGACGCACGCTGGCCGGTTCGATCACCGCCGGTTGTAAAAAATGTCTGAATACATCCAGACGCGCCCGTTCCACCGGGTAGGTAATTAGAATTTCCCCAGCCAGATCGGCGGCTTCCACAAAGGCTCGGCCCGCCAGCGGGTGATCCCGCGCCACGGCGAGGCGCGCCTCGTAGGCAAACATTTCCTCGAAACGCACCCCGGCGGTGGTTACTGCATCGGAGCTGATGACCAGATCGATCTCGCCCCGGGTCAGGGCCGGGAGCGGGGTGAAACTCATGCCCAGGCGAATATCCACTTCCACCGCGGGCCAGTCCCGCCGGTAACGCTCCAGTGTCGGCAGCAGCCACTCGAAACAGGCGTGGCATTCGATGGTGATATGTAAGCGCCCACTCTCACCCAGAGCCAGACTGTGCAACTCTTTTTCGGTGCGTTCCACCGCCGGGAGCACCTGCTCGGCCAGTGCCACCAGACGCTCACCGGCACGGGTCAGGCGCAGGGGCTTGTGCTGACGCAGAAACAGAGGCGTTGCAAAATACTCTTCAATTACCCGGATCTGGTGCGACAGTGCCGAGGGCGTGAGATGCAGCTGCTCGGCGGCCTGAGCCAGGGTGACGCTATGGGCAATAATTTTCAGCGAGCGTAAATGGCGTAATTCCAGAAACATAATGAATGCAATTCAACAAATAGGTGAAAAACGTGAAATTGATTCAATGCTAACCAAGACGGATACTGCACGCAACTAACTTATTTCCCTGTTTTCCAAGGAGCGACTCCATGATCCACATCCACAATCTCGGCTTTCCCCGTATCGGCGCTCGTCGTGAATTAAAAAAAGCACTGGAAGCCTACTGGCGCGGCGACATCGACGCCGCCACTCTGGAAGATTGCGGTAGCGAACTGCGTGCACGACACTGGAAAATACAGGCCGAGGCCGGGCTGGATCTGATCCCGGTGGGGGATTTTTCTTTCTACGATCAGGTGTTGGATATGAGCGCCCTGCTCGGTGCGGTACCGCCGCGCTTCAACTGGCACGGCGGCAAGGTGGAACTGGACACGATGTTTCGCATGGCGCGGGGGCGCGCACCCTCGGGCGAACCGGCCGCCGCCTGTGAAATGACCAAATGGTTCGACAGCAATTATCACTACATGGTACCGGAGTTCTATGCTGGACAGGATTTTTCTCTGGCCAGCAGCAAGCTGTTCGATGAAGTGGCTGAGGCGCAGGCGCTGGGTGTTCCCGTCAAGCCGATGATTCTCGGCCCCCTTTCCTGGCTGTGGCTGGGCAAGGTGCGCGAGGGCGCATTCGACAAACTGGAATTGCTGTCGGCGTTACTCCCGGTTTACGCCGACATTCTGCATCGCCTGAAACAACAGGGTGTTGAATGGGTGCAGATCGATGAACCAATTCTGGTGCTGGATCTGCCTGCCGAATGGCGGCAGGCCTTTGAGTCGGTTTACCACCGTTTGCAGGGCAGTGGCCTGAAAGTATTGTTAGCCAGCTACTTTGGTGCGCTGGGTGAAAATACCCGCCTCGCCTGTCAGTTGCCGGTGGACGGCCTGCATATCGACGCCATACGCGCAGCGCAGCAGATCGGCGATGTATTAAACTGGCTGCCCGCCTGGAAAATACTGTCACTGGGCGTCATCGATGGACGCAATATCTGGCGCACGGATCTCGACGCCGCCCTGGATTATCTGGATCAGGCGCGGCAACATCTGGGTGATCGCCTCTGGATCGCCCCTTCCTGTTCGCTGCTGCATGTACCGGTGGATCTCGAGCAGGAAACCAGACTGGAGCCTGAACTAAAATCCTGGCTGGCCTTTGCCTACCAGAAAACCGGCGAACTGGCGATTCTGAAACAGGCGCTGGTGGCTGGCCGTGATGCGCTGAACAATGAATTGGAGACGGCTCGCGCGGCCATTCGCAGTCGTCGGGAATCCCCCCTCACCTGCCGGGATGATGTGCGCACTCGTCTTGCTCAAATTGACGAAGGTATGACTCAACGTCACAGCCGCTATAGCCTGCGTGCTGAAAAGCAGCGCGCCTGGCTAAAACTGCCGTTGTATCCCACCACCACTATTGGCTCCTTTCCGCAGACCGATGAAATTCGTCACTGCCGCCGCGCCCTGCGCAATGGCGAAATCAGTGAAGCTGACTATGTTGAGCAAATGCAGACGCAAATCACCACGGTGATTGAAAAACAGCAACAACTCGGGCTGGATGTGTTGGTACACGGCGAGCCGGAACGTAACGATATGGTGGAATACTTTGGCGAGCAACTGGACGGCTTTGCCTTCACCGAGTACGGCTGGGTGCAATCCTATGGTTCGCGTTGCGTCAAGCCGCCGCTGATCTACGGCGACATCGCCCGCCCGCAGCCGATGACGGTAAGCTGGGCAAGCTATGCCCAGAGCCTCAGCCACAAACCGGTAAAAGGTATGCTCACCGGCCCGGTGACCATCCTCAACTGGTCTTTCGTGCGCGACGATCAGCCCCGCGCCGACACTTGTTTACAAATCGCCCTGGCTCTGCGCAAGGAGGTACAGGAGCTGGAGGCGGCGGGCATTCGCATCATCCAGATCGACGAGGCCGCCCTGCGCGAAGGCCTGCCCCTGCGCCGCAACGAATGGCAAACCTATCTGAACTGGGCGGTGCGTGCCTTTCGCCTCACCGCCTCGGGGGTGGCTGACGAAACCCAGATCCATACCCATATGTGTTATTCAGAATTTAATGACATTATGCCTGCCATCGCCGCCATGGACGCCGACGTGATCACTATTGAAACCTCACGCTCGAATATGGAGCTGCTGGACGCCTTCGAGCACTTCGACTATCCCAATGAAATCGGCCCCGGCGTGTATGACATCCACTCACCCAACGTGCCGGAACGCGAACAGATCGTCGAGCTGATGCAAAAAGCCGCCCGCCATATTCCCGCCGAACGCCTCTGGGTCAATCCCGACTGCGGCCTCAAAACCCGAGGCTGGCCGGAAGTGGAAAAGGCCCTGGCCAATATGGTGGCAGCGGCGCAAAGTTTGCGCACCTGAGAAGCGGCCACATCGGTCAAAGGCTGAAACAAACGACCTCGATGCAAAAGCGGTGGGGTATTACGTTCTAAAAATACCAGTACACTGTAAACGCTATCGTTCGTCCTGAGCTTGTCGAAGGAAGCCCTTCGGCTTTGCTCACGGACAGGGGTCACACGGACAGGGGTCAAGTCTAGCAATATAGAAAAACAAGGCTAAACTAGCCTCCATGTCCAGCCTCTTACGTATCTCACAGCAATAACACCTATATACGACACCCCTCCCGTTACGATGTATCTGTGTCAGTACGCAGAAATTTTCAGCTACGCCAGCACCAGCTTGGTGATTCGAACTGTAAAATACCGGCTGGAGAATGACAGGAATCTGTAAACGGGGTTGATTCTATATTGCTAGACTTGACCCCTTAACTTTGACCCCTTAACTTGTGTTGCTAGACTTGACCCCTTAATTGCCTTAACTTGGAAGCTGTATTCAGACGTGTATACTAATGTTTTCTAAAAACGCCCTGGCGTCGGATATATAAAATGCTCACGATTGGCCGCGATTATGAACTTGATGTGGTAAAAGCCGTCGATTTCGGTTTTTATCTCGATGCCGAGAATCTCGGCCAAATATTATTGCCGAAGAAATTTGCCCCGCCCGGTCTGGCGGTCGGCGATTATATTGTGGTGTTTCTTTATCGTGATTCGGAAGATCGCCTGGTAGCCACTACCCAGGTGCCGAAGGCCTGCGTGGGTGAATTTGCCTATTTACCCGCGGTTGCCAATACCGACTTCGGCACCTTTCTGGACTGGGGACTGGACAAAGATGTGTTGGTGCCGTTTTATGAACAGCACCGGCCAATGGAAGTGGGCCATTCTTATCTGGTGTATTTATATCTGGACAAGAATGATGGCCGGATTGTGGCCTCATCCAGAATCGACAAATTTCTTGACGATGAAAAACCCCATGACTTTAAACCCCGTCAACCCGTCAAATTGATTATCGCCAACAGCACCGAACTGGGTTACAAGGCGATCATCAATCACAGTCACTGGGGCGTGCTGTATAAAGATGAAGTGTTCCAGCGTTTGAGTTTCGGCCAGACGATAGACGGCTTTATCAAACGTATCCGGCCTGACGGGAAAATTGATTTAAGCCTTCAGGGCGGGAAAGAACGTCACGATAAATATGCCTCGACTAT
>DRKN01000050.1 GCA_011051755.1 Gammaproteobacteria bacterium | reverse complement strand
GATACCCAACCGACAGAGAGGCAACAAAAAGCCTACCAGTTACTGAAGAAAGTAAAAATGTAGACAGAGCCTTGAACCCTGTTTTTGTCTATCTAGATGATAAATAAGGGATAGTTTGTCGTTCTAAGAAAGGAACCTCAGTTTAAAGAAAAATCCTTCACTTGCCCTGCGCCAGGCTGAGGATTCCCCTGTTCTGGTGCTTAAAGGGAATGGGTTATCGTTTCCGCAAGGACTATCTCAACACGCTCATCGATAGCTTCGATGCCCGTCTCGCAGGAGCCTATTTCACCCCCGTTCCCGTGGATGCCCCGGCACCCCGGTTTGTTTCCCCGCAGATCCGTCTGGCCGAAGATCTTCTCTATCACGATCCGATGACACGCCTGTCCCTGCTCAGTGAAACCCGCCTGGCGCACGCCTGGAGCCCGCCCGCCGTGGAACGTATTGAAGGGCTGTTTCAATGGTATTCAACAATGGGTGCCCATGCTGCGTTGGCAGGGTGGCTTCAATACCTATGAGAGCGATGCCCTGCGGGCCGTCGAGCTGCCCCTGGGGGACAGTGGCCAGGCGTTGCTGATGATCACGCCTGCCCAGGGACGTTACAGCGATGTGTTTTATGGACTGTCGCAGCATCTGGCAGAAATGAGACCGGCGCTGGCCGTGCAGGAGACAACGGTTTATCTGCCGACGTTCTCGGCAAGTGGCTATGCCGGATTGACGGACTACCTGAAGAAACGGGGACTCGATACGGCCTTCGTCGAAGGCGGCGCCGATTGCGAGGCTGGCTGCCGCGCTGATTTTTCCGCCATCAATGGTTTGGGCTATCTGTACCTGTCATCATCCGAACAGGTGAGCAGGATTAGCATGAATGATGATGCGATCATGGTTGATAGCGAAGACACGCTGGAGATATTCGGCACAAAGGATGAGCCGCCGACGGTGTGGGGAAGTATGTATGGGAGCTTTGCAATGAGCAATGGCCTCTGGTCGTGTTCACCGACCTACATCCCCGAGGGTGATCCCCCGGTTCGCCCCTTCCTGTTCGTGATCCACGACCTGGCGACCCGGGCCATTCTCTTGGTCAGCTGCGTTCTCTTGAAGGGCGTGAGGCCGGCCGTTGGCAGGCCTGTAATGGGCTTACCATAGTGTACTACGATAACTCGGACAACGGATGAGATTGCCCCCGGGAGGCCGTTTCCTGGTGCGGGCAGCAGCGACGATGCCGGTACGGGCCGGAGCGATAGCAACCCGGCCCGTTTAGCGCAATGCCTTGGTGACCGGTGGTTTACTGGCCGACCGCCGAAGGCGGCATATAGAGCGGATAAAGCTGGGCCTCTTCCCGCTTGATGCGATTGGTCAAGGCCTTCCCCAGGCCGTTCAATTCATGGCTCATCTCGCTGAGTTCGCTGGGTGACAAGCTGGATTCCCTGTATTTTCTGAGGAATTTCATGACTTCGCGCTGGATACCATCCATTTCCCGGGAAAAATAATTCACCAGTTCGAGAGTTCCTTCATCTTGGGAAAAAATACCGCGAAGATAGATGTAAAAACTGATTTTCTCTTTCAGCAGATGTTCATAGAGCAGGCCTTCAAATTGATCCAGTGCCTTCTTTGTTTCTTTCCTTTTACCGGCATTGGTTGCGGCAACCAATTCGGCAAAAATGCTGCCAAGCTGCTGGTGGTCGCTCTTCAAGTCATCGATCAGGGTGGGGCGATAGGGAATACTGGTGTTTGGGGCAAAAACCAGTTCAGCGCCTGACGCGGCCTCATTGCTGGTGGAGAATTTCCTCTCAAACCACTTCAAAAAACCAGACATACTTTTTCTCCTCCACATCCCCTCCATATCCCCCCATGCCGGTTTCAGCATTGACCATGGGGGTGAATGTGGGGTGTGTGTCCATTATTAGTGACGGCTAACCCGGATATTCCAGACGAAGTTTCATGATTAACATCGTCTGCTACCGGAGAAGCTGTAGACTAAAAAGGTTGGTTGTTATTAGCCCGTGAGTATGGGAATACAAGGGCCTTTTAGTGTGAGACTAATGATCGATGCAGGTCAGGTCAACACTCACGGCCTTTCACTTTTCGGGCGGTTCAGGGAGAAATGGATCCGCCTACTCCGAATGGTGCTGATTGAAGCCTGAGAAACTGGGAATACCGTCGTTCCCGCACAGGCGGGAATCCAAAATGTATGGTGTTTCAAATACCCTGGATGACTTGCTCCGCTCGCTCTGCGGGGGGCAACGTACAAGGTACTTCAGGCGAGGTGTGAAAACAGAGGCCCGGTAGTACGGTTTTGTTCATTGTTAACGCCCCCTGATCCAGATGCATCAATGGAAGCCGGTGATCCAGGAGCAGGCCGCGAGCTTGTTCGGGGAAAACGAGGCCCCAAGCCGGTTGTCGAGCATCAACAGCTGGAGATAGCTGTTCAGCGAGATCGGCAAGCTGAATGATGGGGCTGGACTGACTGAAAAAAGTCCGGGATCAGTCTGTCATGGAGCGTCGATCCCGGGTTGAGCCCGATGAGGAGATTGCGGCGATTCACCAATGTGAATTGGCGTTGTGACCCGATCAATGGCCGGTGCTCGTCACCCTTTATTACGCCAGCCAGTGGATGGTTGTCTTCCTGAAGCAGAAGGGGTATGAGATCAAGCGCAAATGAGCATGGCGGCTGATGCGCATGATAGGGATGGCGTCATGCCTGTCAGGCTCATTTTTTGTTACTTTTTACCATGAATATAGTTAAAAATTACCAGCAAATAACGGATGAATTAGCGTATTCTCAAGGCGTTGCCTCAACTGTTTTATGTTATATAGCAGTTTTTTAAATGGATTATTTGCCTCCCGAATTGCCATTTTATTCTTAGTAATAACCAGTATTGTTCGCCATTTTTCAATTAAGGATAACAAATGAAACGCCAGTCAACACGATTAAAAGCTGTAATCTGTATCTTATCTTTAAGTGCATTTCTCTATGCTTGTGATGGAAGCTCTGGGAATGACGGCGTAGCAGCCTTATTCATAACCGATGCTGAAAAAATAGTGGGTAATATCGTCACAAATGCGCGAGCCAGCAAAGAGTTTTTTAAGGATGTCGAGAGTGCGGCGAATATTGTGAGTGCGGCGAATGTTGTGAATGAGGCGTCTTGTAAGGATGGTGGAGTAATAGTGTGGGATGTTGGCGGTAAAGTGGAAGCGCCTCTTATATTGGATTTATCTGTTGAAGCGATAGACTGTAAAGAGGATGGTGTCATAAGCAATGGAAGGATGATATTTAATTTTTCGGAGGCTGAAGAATTTATAAAAATATCTTTTCCAGATGGTTTTTTCATAATGACTCAAGAAGGTAAAAGATCAGAAATTGAATCCGGGGGTTTTTTCAAAACTCAAAATGAAGGGGGTTATTTGGTAACCACTACCCATTTAATCGTAAATGATGGAAACGATAGAATTGGTAGTGAAAATTTAGTTTACAAGATAAAAGAGGGTGATTATGGTGGTGTAGAGTATTTTCCTTTTTCAGGGATGGAGAGCGTGGGTGATTTGAATTTGAAAATTGATACAAATTATGACGCAAGTGTTACCCCAATGGTTATAGGTGGTGATGAGGATCTTCAAATAGGTGGTCTGTTTAGGTATGTAGACAGTGCAGGCAAAAAAATAGAAGCAGAAGCCACAGCTATAAATAAAGTTACCGTGCGAATAGACAAAAATGGTAATGGTGAATTTGAAGAGGGAGAATCAACAGTCGTATCCATTATGGATGATGGTTTGCAAACGGGTACGGGCGCCGGTCTTACCGATGATGAGTATAATGATGCGCTGACTAATGCCTCGTACACAAGTGCAATAATGTTTGCAAACAATATGCATGCCATGAATATGTCGCTATGGTAGTCGCAGCAAAAGGAAAGGTAATTTATGACAAATATACAGGCTGTTGTACAAGATGCAGTTAGGTAGGGTGGGCACGTTTTGTGTGCCCACGCGAATATTGCATCGTTACCATTGATGCGCTGGGGTGGCGGCCATCAGGCCTTACCCTGTAATTGCTGCAGAATGGCCGCGTTTTCCAGCGTGGAGGTGTCCTGGGTGATTTCCTCACCGGCGGCGATGGTGCGCAGTAGGCGGCGCATGATCTTGCCGGAGCGGGTCTTGGGCAGGTTGTCGGCGTAACGGATGTCGTCGGGCTTGGCGATGGGGCCGATTTCCTGTGCGGCCCAGTTGCGCAGTTCCCGGGTCAGATCTTCGTCGATGCTGTCTGCGGGACGTTCGCCCTTGAGCACCACGAAGGCGAAGATGCTTTCGCCCTTGACTTCGTGTGGGCGACCCACCACGGCGGCCTCGGCGACCTGGGGATGGGCCACCAGGGCGGATTCCACCTCCATGGTGCCGAGACGGTGGCCGGAGACGTTGAGCACGTCGTCGATGCGGCCCATGATCCAGTAATAACCGTCCTCGTCGCGGCGAGCATTGTCACCGGCCACATAATACCTGCCGTCGTACATGCCCCAGTAGGTATCGTAATAGCGCTGGTCGTCGCCCCATACCGTGCGGATCATGGACGGCCAGGGTTTCTTGATCACCAGTACGCCGCCTTGGTTGGGTTCGCTGATGGGTTGGCCATCCGGGTCGACGATATCGATGGCGATGCCGGGCAGGGGCAGGGTGCAGGAGCCGGGCTTGGTGGTTATGGCGCCGGGAATGGGCGCGATCATGTGGGCGCCGGTCTCGGTCTGCCACCAGGTGTCGACGATGGGGCAGCGCTCGCCACCGATGACGCGGTGGTACCACATCCAGGCCTCGGGATTGATGGGTTCACCGACGGTGCCCAGCAGGCGCAGACTGGACAGGTCGTATTGCGCGGGGATGTGGTCACCGGCCTTCATCAGGGCGCGGATGGCGGTGGGTGCGGTGTAGAAGATGGTGGCCTTGTGATCCTGGCAGATTTTCCAGAAACGGCCCATGTCCGGCACCGTGGGGGCGCCTTCGTAAATGATCTGGGTGGCGCCCACCGCCAGTGGGCCATAGGCCACGTAGGTGTGGCCGGTGATCCAGCCTACGTCAGCGGTACACCAGAAGACGTCGTCGTTGCGGATATCGAATACCCACTTCATGGTCGTGATGGCGTTGAGCAGGTAACCGGCGCTGGCGTGCTGGACACCCTTGGGCTTGCCGGTGGAGCCGGAAGTGTAGAGCAGGAACAGGGGGTGTTCGGCATCGACCCACACTGGCTCGCAGGTCTCATTCTGTCCTTCGATCAGGTCGTGCCACCAGACGTCGCGGCCGTCCTGCAGGGTCACGGTGTTGCCGGCGCGCTTCAGTACCACCACCTTTTCCATGCTTTCGCAGCCACGACTGAGGGCGTCATCGGTGGCGGCTTTGAGGGCCACCACCTTGCCGCCGCGATGGCCGCCGTCGGCAGTGATTAGAACCTTTGCAGCGGCGTTCTCGATACGATCCTTCAGCGATTCGGCGGAAAAGCCACCGAACACCACCGAGTGGGTGGCGCCGATGCGCGCGCAGGCCTGCATGGCGATGACCGCCTCCGGCGTCATGGGCATGTAAAGAATCACCCGGTCGCCGGCCGTCACGCCGAGCGACTTGAGGCCGTTGGCGAACCGGCACACCTCGCGATGCAGTTCGCGGTAGCTGATACGGCGGGTGTCGCCCTGTTCGCCTTCGAAGATCAATGCCGTCTTGGCGCCGTGTTCAGCCAGATGACGGTCGAGACAGTTGTAGGAAATGTTCAGTTTGCCGTCGCTGAACCACTGGTAGTGGGGGGCATGGCTTGCGTCGAGGGTCTGGGTGAAATCTGTCTGCCAGTCGAGTTCCTCGCGCGCCAGCCCGGCCCAGAAGCCTTCGTGGTCGGCTTCGGCCCTGGCGCGCAGGGCATTCAGTTCCTCGCGGTTTTTGATGCGGGCGCGGGCGGAAAAATCGTCGCTGGGTGGGAAAGTACGGTCTTCGTGCAGGGTCGATTGCAGGTGCTTGTCCATGACGCCTCTTGGTTGTGGTGACGGTGGATGGAGTGGTTGACCGGCCGATGGTAGCAGGCAGTCCGTGCTGCACCAATACCGAGGTTGTTGGGCGCAAGCATCTTAAGCGGAATTATTGTCATTATTCAGCTTGCGCAGGGATATGGCATTCATCGAACGGTGCCTATCCATTTGTGCGCAGGGCGCACACTGCATCTGTGCGTAGCGTGCGCCATTCTAACAAAAATAAGCGGGAAAATGGGCCAAAATGGCCTTTCCACCGTCGGCTCTTATGTTCTCGGACTCCTTAAGCCCCTGTCTCGTCGGCGTCGGTGGTGATGGTTTTACTGCATGGCAGGCACGCGGGTTGCCAGTGGGCGATGGCCCAGTCCAGCAGTTCGCCGGGTGCGGCGCCCCGCAGTTCTTCCGGTGGTGGCTGGCCGAGGAAAGTGAGGGCCCGGCTTAGTACTGTGCCGGGCGGACTGTCGTTGATGGCGCGGGCGCGGGCCTGCTTACTGAGTTTTTTGCCCGCAGTGGTGACGGCAATCGGCAGGTGCAGATACGTGGGTCGAGGCAGCTCCAACAGCTGTTGCAGATACAACTGGGGAAAGGTGGCATCGAGCAGATCCGCGCCGCGCACCACCTCGGTGACCTGTTGAAAGGCGTCGTCCAGTGCCGTGGCAAGGTGGTAGGCATAGAAGCCATCGGCGCGGCGCACGATGAAGTCACCGATATCGTCGTCCAGCTGCCGGCATTGGCGGCCTTGCAGAGCATCGGTAAAGCAGAGCGTTTGTCCGCCACAGTACACGCGTAGCGAACGCGCCTGTCGGCCCGGGGGCAGGCCGTTGCGGCAGGTGCCGGGATAGCGGTGGTTGGGGCTGACGGCGCTGATCTCCCGGCGGGTGCAGCCGCAGGGGTAGCTGTGGCTGGCCAGCTGTGTCAGCGCAGCGGCGTAGGCCTCGAAGCGCTGGCTTTGGTAGAACACCGGGCCGTCCCAGAACAGTTGGTAATTTTCCAGGGTTCGCAAAATGCCATCTGCTGCGCCGGGAACATTTCGTGGTGGATCGATGTCATCAATCCGTAGCAGCCATTCTCCCCCCTGTGCACGTATGGACAAAAAACTGCCGAGTGCCGCCACCAGCGAGCCGAAATGGAGCGGGCCGCTGGGAGAGGGGGCGAAGCGCCCGCGACAGGTTGCGGACTGGTTTTTTGTGGACGGTGTGTTTGCGGCGGGATCCATGCAGCCATTTTAACCGGTTTTACCGTAAAGCTTTTCAAGGCCTGGACGATGCAGCGCATAGAACATTTAACGATACGGGTAATGAATCAATGATCACAAGTTGGATAATCGAAGGCATCATGGAAGACGGGCGCAAGTTTCGCCCCAGTGACTGGGTGGAACGTCTGTCGACGGCGCTGGCATCCTTTGGGCCGGATCACCGGTTGCGCTACGCCGACGGCGTGCAGCCCTGTTTCATCAACGGGCAAAAGTGTCTGCGGGTGGAGGGTTCACTGGCAGAGGAAAACCCGGCGGCCTACCAATATGTGCGTGATTTCGCCCACAGCAACAAGCTGCGTGTCACCGAAGTGAACGACAATATGAACTGACAGCGTTTCGTAGGGACAGGCGGGCGACAACAAGACCCGTAGCGGCCATTGCGGCCGCCACGGGTTATCTTTTTCAAGCGGGAAGAGCAGAGACTACTGGTTTATTTGCCGAACTGTTTTTCGCGGATTTCGTTGAGGGTCTTGCAATCGATGCATTGGGTGGCCGTCGGTCGTGCTTCGAGGCGGCGGATGCCGATTTCGATACCACAGGACTCGCAGTAGCCGTAGTCATCGTTGTTCAGGTTGATCAACGATTCATCGATCTTTTTGATCAGTTTACGCTCGCGGTCGCGGGTGCGCAGCTCCATGGCGAACTCGGATTCCTGACTGGCCCGGTCGTTGGGATCCGGGAAATTGGCTGCATCGTCCTGCATGTGGTGAACGGTCTCGTCCACCTTGCTCATCAGTTGCTGCTTCCATCCATCCAGAATGGCGCGAAAGTGTTTGACCTGCTCGGGATTCATGTACTCCTCGCCCTTACTTTCCTCGTAGGGCGTAAAGTTGGTATAACCCAGGTCGTCCGTTGCTTTGGCCTTAGCCTTCTTTTTAACAGTCATTAGACTGTGCTCCTAATTGCAGGTGCCGAAAATCAGGGCGCATCTTATATCAGAGATGCTGCGGCGACGCAAATTTGATCGCTTGCCGTCCGCCCCGCGCAGAAGCCCTTTTATCGACAAAAAACCACTCGGCTTGAATCGCAGCGGGGGTGCATCTTGATGGCCACTTGGTTAAGCTACGGCGCTTTGTCCCTGTTTTTCCATTAAAGTTCCAAGGACGGTCTTGGTGAAATATGGATTGTGGGTTGAATCTCTTGGGGTTCTATTCCCCGCCGCTTGCGGCGGGGATGTTTATTTAGAAAGGTTAACGACGTGTCTGAACTGAAAGCCCTGTTATTCGATGTGGACGGCACTCTCGCCGACACAGAAAAAGAAGGCCACCGGGTGGCCTTCAATCGCGCCTTTGCCGATGCCGGTCTGGACTGGGACTGGACGCCCGAACTGTATGGCCGGTTGCTGGCGGTGACCGGTGGCAAGGAGCGTATACGCTACTACCTGTCGGACTTTAAGCGTGAATTCACGCTTCCTGCGAACCTGGATGAATTCGTTCGTGGCCTGCATGCCGCCAAGACCGAACACTACACCCGCATGCTGGCTGAGGGCGCCATTCCCCTGCGTCCCGGTGTACGCCGTCTGTTGGCGGAGGCGCGTGACGCTGGTCTGCGTATGGCCGTGGTCACCACCACCACCCCGGCCAACGTGGAGGCGCTGTTGACCCACGCCATCGAGCCTGATGCCATGGACTGGTTTGATGTCATCGCCGCTGGTGACATTGTGCCGGCGAAGAAGCCTGCGTCGGATATCTATGTCTGGGCAATGAATAAGATGAATTTGACTCCGGCGGACTGTATCGCCCTCGAGGACTCACGCAACGGCATCCTGTCGTCGTTTGGCGCCGGGGTGAAGACCATCATCACCACCAATGACTATACCCACGACGACGATTTCAGCGGTGCGGTGATCGTGCTGGATCAGATGGGTGAGCCGGATCGGCCCTTCAGCGTGCTGGCTGGCGACGCTGGCGGCGCCACTTACCTTGATTTGAACCTGGTGCGTCGCCTGCACTCGGCCTGAGATGCCCGTGTCCCCGCCCCACATCGCCCGCCGCATGGCGGACATCCAGCCCTTCCGTGTCATGGATCTGCTGGCGCGGGCGCAGGTACTGGAGGCGCAGGGGCGCGACATCGTGCACATGGAGATCGGTGAGCCGGACTTTGTCACCCCGGCACCGATCCGCGAGGCGGCGAAACGGGCACTGGATGCCGGTCATACTCACTACACGTCGACGCTGGGGTTGCCTGCATTGCGCGAAGCGATCAGTGCGTTTTACCGCAGTGATTATGGCGTCGACGTGCCGCCCGGACGTATCATCGTCACCCCCGGGGCCTCTGGCGCCTTGTTGCTGGCCCTGGGCGTGCTGGTGGATCCGGGGGATCAGGTGTTGATGGCCGACCCCGGCTACCCCTGTAACCGCCATTTCACGCGGCTGATGGAAGGCGAAGCGTTCGGTATACCCGTAGGATCGCAGACGGACTATCAACTCACGGCCGGGCTGTTGCTGGCGAATTGGGGCGAACGCAGCGTGGCCGCGCTGCTGGCCTCGCCCTCCAATCCCACTGGTACCCTGGTGAGTGGCGACAATCTGTGGGCCATGCAGGCGGCGGTGGAAGAGCGTGGCGGTCGGCTCATTGTCGACGAAATCTACCACGGTCTTATTTATGAGAAAGATGAGAACCACAGCCACACCGCGTTGGCGATCTCGGATCAGTTGTTCGTCATCAACAGTTTTTCCAAGTATTTCTGCATGACCGGTATGCGTCTGGGCTGGCTGGTGGCCCCCGAGGCCTATGTGCGCGAGATCGACAAGCTGGCGCAGAATATCTTTCTTGCCGCGCCGACCCTTTCGCAGCACGCGGCCCTGGCGGCCTTCGAACCGGCTACTCGCGCCATCCTTGATGAGCAGCGTGATGCCTTCCGCCGGCGCCGTGACTTTCTGTTGCCGGCCCTGCGTGAGCTGGGCTTCAGTATCCCCTGTGCGCCGCAGGGCGCCTTTTATCTGTATGCCGACTGCTCCCGCTTCAGCGACGACAGCGCTGCCTTCGCCACTACGTTGTTGGAGCAGGCCGGTGTCGCCATCACGCCCGGTAAGGATTTTGGCGTCAATGCCCCGCAGCATCATCTGCGTTTTGCCTACACCACTGCCATGACGGAACTGGAAAAGGGGGTCGAGCGGCTGGCGAAGTTTTTATCCACACAAGCCTCAAACTTGTAGAGCGGGCCATGCCCGCGATTTGTTGGCTGCAATCGCGGGCATGGCCCGCTCCCACAAAACCCAAGGCTTTTCAGTCTTGGGAATATCGATATAAAAAATCTGAACTTTACCGCATGGTCATGCTCTTATCTCTCGTTCACGATGACAGCATGGTGGGACAGAAGACATGACCAATGACCCCCTACATTGGCTCAAGGGCTTGCCGTGGTACACGCTCGGTCTCGTACTGCTACTCCGAATCGGCGTTGCGGAAGCCAACTTCGTCCCCACCGGTTCCATGCAGCCCACCATCGGCGTGATCGATGTGTTGGTCGTGAACAAAACCGCCTTTGGTCTCAAATTGCCGCTGACGGATGACCTGCTGCTACAGTGGGGTACTCCGGAGCACGGCGATATCGTCACCTTTGACCCCTCCCACACGGACGACACGCTGATCAAGCGCGTGATCGGTCTGCCGGGTGATGAAATTGAGATCCGGGGCGGTTTCTTGTTTTTAAATGGTCAGCGGCTGGGTCATCTGCAGCGCGATGGATTGATCGCGGAACAGCTCAATGGTCACCGCTACCTTACCCGCCGTGCACGTCCGCGCGATTTTATGCCGGTCACTGTGCCCGCCGGCCACCTCTTCGTCATGGGCGACAACCGCGCCAACAGCGCCGATTCCCGCTATTTTGGGTTTCTGCCCATGAAGCGGCTGCGTGGCCGTGCTGTGGCACGCCTGTTCAGCAGCGAGTGGTTTTCTCATCCGCAGGCCGCATTGACCCGCTTCGGCGCACTGCATTGACCCGCTTAATCCTCGATCAATTCCCCCATTTGTCCCTGAAACTGCTCCACCCACATCGCCGTGGCGCCCGCCACGGCGGCGGGCATGACCAGAAAATTCAGCACCGGCGTCATCGTCGCCAGGGTCACGCTGCCGCCAAAACCCAGTGACATCAGGCGTTTCTTGCGCAGACACAGCTTCTGTTCGTCGGCGCGCAGGCCGTGATTACCCATCGGGTAGTCGGCATATTCCAACGCCAGCATCCAGGCCATGAAGGCAAACCAGGCGAAGGGTGCGATGATATTGATGCCTGGAATCAGGAACAGGATCAGGAAGGGGATGGTACAGGCGAGCAGGTAGAGCAGCTTGCGCAATTCGTCGATGAAGGTGGGTAGCAGCTCGGCCATCATCTTTTTCCAGCCGGCATCACCTTCGAGTTGTTCGCCGGTGAGATGTACTTCCACGGCCTCGGCCAGCAGCCCGTTGAAGGGGGCGGCGACGATATTGGCCAGCAGGGAAAAGGCAAAAAACAGGATCAGCAGAACAGACACACCGAACAGCAGCCAGAACAGCCACTCGGCCCATTGCAGCCAGCCGGGCAATTCTGGCATAAAGCTGTCCAGCAGGCCCTCGAACTGGCTGGCGCCGAACCAGACCAGGCCACCGAAAAGCAACAGATTGATGGCCAGGGGGATGGCCACGAAGCGGCGCAGCCCCGGCTGGGTGATGAGTTTCAGGCCGCGCAGAAAATAGCCGGCGCCGGTGATGGGATTACTCATGAGGTACCTCGGTTATTGGAAATGCCTTGTTGCGCCGCTACGGGCCAGCAGGGCAGCGCCAATGGCGGCGTCGCTGTGCTTGGCGGTCAGCATGGGTACGCTGAGCAGCGAATGGCGTATGACCGTCCAGGCCGGATTTTTCGCGCCGCCACCCGTACTGCGCACATTGGCAGGATAGGGCGCACCCAGCTCGGCAAGCAAGTCATAGCCGCGTTTTTCGATGCGGCTGATGCCTTCCAGCAGGGCTTGAAAGAAGCGCGTGTCGTCGTCTGGGCGCGGGCTCATAGAGGGCGCGAGCCGGCTGTCGTTGACGGGGAAGCGCTCGCCGGGGGCGGGCAGGGGATAATACTCCAGACACAGAGGTCGTCCGGGGCGCAGGTGGGGCGTCAGCTCGCGCATCTGCCGGTCAGTGAAAAACCGCCGCAGCACCGCGCCGCCGCTGTTGGAGGCGCCGCCCACCAGCCAGCGCTGTTGGTCATCGATCACCAGCGGCTGGCTGTAGATGCCGTAGCGGGCATCGAATATGGGCTGCTCGGCGATGACTTTTAACACCAGGGTCGAACCGAGGCTGGTGACGGCCTCGCCGGGGCGTGAGGCGCCGGTGGCGAGAAAGGCGGCGGTGCTGTCGGTGGTGCCGGCGACCACCAGGGTGTCCGTGGGCAGGCCGAAGCGCTGTGCATTGGCCGTGCTCAGTGGGGCCAGCGGGGTGCCGGGGGTGACCACTTCGGGTAACAGGGAGCGTGGTATGTGCAGCGTATCCAGCCAGTCCGGCCAGGTGTTTGTCTGCGGATTGAATCCCAGCTTGAGGGCGTTGTTGATATCGCTGACACCGAGGCGGGTGCTAAGCTGCGCGGCGATCCAGTCGGCCTGATGCAGGGCGTGGCGGGCCTGTTTGGTGAGCCCTTCATCCTGTCGCCACAGCAGCTTGGCCAGGGCGCTGGTGGGGCCCTGGGCGGCGGTGTCGGCCGGGGCGACGGCGGTGATGCGTGCGGCCTGTGCGGTGGCGCGGCTGTCGTTATACATCAGCGCCGGGCCCAGCGGTCTGCCCTCGGCATCGGTGAGCAGCAGGGTGGCGGAGGTGCCATCGACGGCGATGGCCGCTACCTCGCTGGCCGGAATCTGCGCCAGCAGTTGTTCGAGGCAGTCGCCTGCTGCCAGCCACCACAGTGCCGGATCCTGCTCGCAGCGGGGATCGTCACGTTTTGCTGCGGGCAGGGCGACGCGGGCCTCGCCTCGCGGCCGGCCATTGTCATCGACGGCAATGGCGCGGCAGCCGGAGGTGCCGAGGTCGATGCCGATATAGAGTGGAGTATCCATTACCTCTTGCCCCTTGGCTGGAGGGTACGGCAGTATTTACGGTTTTACGGTAATGTCACCGCTGCCGGCGCCACCCAGTCTGCGTTGCGATGTTCGACGACTACTGTGGTGTAGATGCCACCACGTACGTTGAACTTGCCCGTCAGGCGCATGAAGCGGGGTTGGCAGGCGGCCACCAGATCAGCGAGGATCTGATTGGTGACGGCTTCGTGAAAGGCGCCTTCCTCACGGAAGGACCACATATATAATTTCAATGATTTCAGTTCAATACACTGTCTATCTGAGACATATTCGATATGAAAACTGGCAAAGTCGGGCTGCCCGGTCTTAGGGCACAGACAGGTGAATTCCGGCACGTCGATGCGAATGGTGTAGTCGCGCTCGGGATGTGGGTTATCGAAGGTTTCGAGATCTTTGCTCGGTTGACTGGGCATGGCAGGTACTCATGTCGTTGATTAGGGGGCGGTGAAAAAACGATCAGGCGCGTACGATACCGAAAGTGTACCTTTTTCTCACCTGCCAGCCGTCTACTACTGTCGCACATTCACCTGCCACTTTTCTCTGCGTACTTCGAGTCATCTGCGGCCCACTCAAAAGTAGACTGTATTCATGGAAGTCCGCATCCAGGGTTACAATCGCATAATCGTGCTGTTGCGCATATCCCCGGATAGCCTTGTCGGTTGCCTCACCCATCGCTAGTGTGGTGTAACGTATAAAGCGCACCTATCAGAGGCCCGCAAATGCCCCAAGACAAGGCGCAGTCCGCCGTTAATGGCCCCCTCCCTTAACAAGGACTGGAACGCAGGATTGGGGCATTTGCGGGCCTCCCTCCGGGCGCG
>DRKN01000049.1 GCA_011051755.1 Gammaproteobacteria bacterium | reverse complement strand
GTTGAATGCACAAGATATCTGCATGGAAGTGCAGCGCAAAGTTGAGTGAAGCAGGCAAACAACGATCTTGCCTTTATTCTGCAAAATCAAAAGCGCTGACGGCCGGTGCCCACCCGACACTCTGCGCTTAGCGTCGATCAGTGCCGTCAGCGGTTCCGGGTCATTAATGGCATATTAAAATTATTTGATTTCAATTCCTTGCTTCAACTCCGTAAGGGTGAGGCCTTGACATGATGTCATTTCCAGTTTCCCCCTGCCTCGCCGAACCTGCTGACACTGTTCGTGCTGCCGGTGTTGTACGGGGTGTTTTCGCGGGAGAAGATAGAATGCTGAGGGAAATCATCGCGGGCATGGCCCGCTCTACGATGAGATGAGGTCGTTTAACCCGCCCGTAGGAGCGGCCCATGCCCGCGATCAATGCCCACGGCGAATTCACGCCAACGCCTGAAAATCACATGACGCCAAGGCCGCGCCCCTCCGTAACGAGTATTGGGTCAATTGAAAATGAACCCCGAATCTGGCTCGATGTCCTGGAGCCGGCCAAGATTCGCATTAGGATAGGCTCTCTTTACCGCCTCAAGATCGGCAATAAACCACGACTCGGTCTCTTCGATGGCAATACGGAACAGCACATTTTCCGGTTTTTTGTCCAGCGATTGACACAGTTCGATAAGACTCTGTTTCAACTGGGAGCACTTTTGATCATCGGCATCGACCAGCACCACCATGCAGTAGTCACTCCCCATCCAGGACATTCCACGAAGCTTGGCCGGCAGCTGATCCAGCAGACCACGATGTTTCCGATCAGGTGTTGCCAACGGGTTGTCAGGTAGCCGCCCCTTGCCTTTGTGGGGATGAATCCTGAACTGCCGACCCTCTTTAAGTCCGAAACGTCGTTGCAATACCTCTTTCACAACGGGACGGTCAGCCCCGCCCTCCACCAGCACTTCAAAAAACATCTATGGATTTCCCTTTCCAAAATGGTCGCTGTACCACAGGCTCCCCAACGGAATGCCTTCATCGCACATCTCGCGTATTCCCAAAATATCTGCCGCCCGCGTGACCTCGGAAAAGCCCGATTCGTTCTTCTCCAGAATCCATACCTCCTCTGGCAGCAAGGCATCCACCAGATTGGGAGAGTGGGTGGTCAACAACAATTGAGAACCCCGTGATGCCAGGGTGTAACGTTGCATCTCCGCCGCCAATGGCTCCAGCAGTTGGTGGTGCAGACCATTTTCCGGCTCTTCAATACCGATCAGGGGAGATGGCTCGGGGTCTTCCAGCAGCAACAGATAGGCAAACATCTTCAACGTGCCATCAGACATGTCGGCGGCATAGAAAGGGTCTTCGTAACCCCGTTCGTTGAATTGCAACAGCAACCGCCCATCATCCGAACGCTTGTGCGTGATGCTCTGCACACCGGGGATCTTTGCCGCCACCCGTTCCAGCACACGACTAAACCTTTGGTTGTGTTGGCGTTCCATGTACTGTACATAGTTGGCCAGATTTTCACCCGTCCGGTTCAGGTGCTTCTGAGCACCCGCGACAGGTAGCACCCTGGCAAGATCAGGAACGAAGTAGGATAGATACCACCCCTCAAGAAATTCACGAAAGGCGACAATGCGGGGATGCTCCGCCAGATTACCCAAGGTGGTAATCCCCAGCCGTTGACGATCCTCCAGGTGCACCTCGATTTTACGATTGCCCTCTTCCTTTTCAGTTGCCGCACCCGCCCAGGCAAAACCACTGCTAGCAGTCACCTCCAGAAATGAGAAGGGTTGCCCCACCGATTGCCCTTTGCGTCGCTGTCGCAAGCGTTCGTGGGCTACATAGGGCCGTCTTTGCCGGTCGATGTCGATATGCAGAGAGTAGCTGATGGGACGTGAACGACTGTCTTCCCGGTAGTAGATCTCAAACTGGATGGGGCCCGTTTGGCCTCGGGTTCTCATGCGTTCAAATCCGCCACGGTGGGCGAGGTCGCATGCCTCCTCAACCCCCAGCTTCAGACAATCGCCAATAAAGCCCACCGCATCGAGCAGAGAGGACTTGCCACAGCCGTTAGATCCAATCACGGCGATCAGTTTCTTCAGCGGCTCCTTACCCCGTGCCTCGAAAGTCTTACCCAAGGTCACGTCTTTGAGTGTACGGTAGTTCTGTATACGTATGCCTTCAAGATGTGCCATTGCTATATCTCAGCTTCATGAACGGTCATCAGCGTCGAAGCATGATTACAGTAACCACCATGCGGCGCAGTACGCCGTACTATTGCAGCCTGTTATGTTCCTTTTTTGCGTGCGAGCTGCAGGTCGACACGGGCCAGAGTTCCCGCCAGCGGGCCACGGGTCAGCCAGTAGCCAAGCAGGGCGCCGAGGGTGTTAGCGAGCATGTCAGCGTATTCAAAAAATCGCACACCGCCCCAGCCCTGCAGAAATTCCAGCATGATGCCCATCAGTACGAGACCGATCAGCCAGCCTCGTTGCGCGCCCCGCGCCGTGTAGATCTGCCCGAACCAACCCATCAGCACAGCATAGGCCAGCAGGTGTTTCAATTTGTCGGCGTGGGGGATTCCCACCGCCTGTGGCGGGGCACCGATAAGACTCAGCCACACCGCCACCACCAGCATGGCCCAGCCACAGAGCAGCCACAGGGGTCGAAAACACAGGGTCTTATCCATTGTGGAGGCTGGATCAGGCCTTGATGGCTTTCTTTTTCGCGGTCTTTTTCTTGGCCGTGGCCTTCTTCTTGACGGTTTTCTTTTTCGTCGCCTTTTTCTCGATGACCCACTGGCCAGCGCGGTAGAAGGCGACCCAGCCGGTGGCCTTGCCGTCCACCTCGGTCATGACGTACTGCTCTTTTTCTTTGCGTTTGAAACGCACGATGGCCGGGTTGCCGGCGTCGTCTGCTTGCGGTGCTTCACACAGGTAGCGGTGCTTGGGATCCAGTTCTGCGCAGTGAGGAATCAGTTCTTTGACCAGCGGTGCGCGGGTCTCGCGCGAACGCGGGAAGGCGCTGGAGGCGAGGAAGATGCCGGCGGCGCCATCGCGCAGCACGAAATAGCCATCGGACTTTTCGCACTTCAGTTCAGGCATGTGCACCGGATCGGCCTTGGGCGGAGCGGCTTCGCCGTTGCGCAATAGCTTGCGGGTGTTTTTGCACTCAGCGTTGGTGCAGCCAAAATATTTGCCGAAACGGCCGGTCTTGAGCTGCATCTCGGCGCTGCACTTGTCGCATTCGAGCACCGGACCTTCGTAGCCTTTGATGCGGAACTTGCCCTGCTCAATCTCATAACCGTCACAGTCAGGGCTGTTGCCGCAAATGTGCAGCTTGCGCTGTTCGTCGATGAGGTAGCTGTCCATGGCGGTGCCACACTTGGCGCAGCGGCGTTTTTCGCGCAGGGCGCGGGCTTCGCTTTCCTCGTCGGCATCGGCATCCACGACCTCTTCACCGGGAACCAGGTTCATGGTGGTCTTGCAGCGCTCCTTGGGCGGTAGGTTGTAGCCGGAGCAGCCGAGGAATACGCCGGTGGAGCCGGCGCGGATCTGCATCTTGCGGCCACAGCTGGGACAGTCGATGTCGGTAGGAATAGGGTCGTTGCCGCGCATGCCACCGGCATCGTTTTCCGCCTTGTCCAGCCGCGCGCGGAATTCCTCGTAGAAACTGTCCAGCACCTCGCGCCACCCACTCTTGCCGGCAGCGATGGCGTCGAGTTTTTCTTCCATGCTGGCGGTGAAGCCGTAGTCGAGCAGGTCATCGAAATTTTCCACCAGCCGGTCGGTGACGATTTCGCCAATCTTTTCCGCGTAGAAGCGGCGGCTTTTCACCGTCACATAGCCGCGATCCTGGATGGTGGAAATGATCGAGGCGTAGGTGGATGGGCGACCGATACCGCGTTTTTCCAGCTCCTTCACCAGCGAAGCCTCGCTGTAGCGCGGCGGAGGCTTGGTGAAGTGCTGCGAGGGATCAAGTTTGTCCAGTGCCAGCTGCGCGCCCTTGTCGACGTCCGGCAGCAGAGTGTCGTCGCTGCTCTTCTGTTGCAGGGGCATGACCCGCGTCCAGCCGTCGAAGCGTAGGGTACGACCCTTGGCGCGCAGCTCGAAGCCGGCGGTCTCGATGGTCAGGGTGGTGACGTCGAATTTGGCCGGTGGCATCTGGCAGGCGACGAACTGGCGCCAGATGAGTTCGTACAGTCGCTGCGCGTCGCGCTCCATGTCCTTGAGATCGGAGACCATGGTGTGCACATCGGAGGGGCGGATGGCCTCGTGGGCCTCCTGCGCACCCTCGCGCGAGCTGTAGTTGACAGGCTTTTCGGGCAGGTACTGCTTACCGTATTTTTTGCCGATGTAATCGCGCACCGCCGATACCGCCTCATTACTGAGGTTGGTGGAGTCGGTACGCATATAGGTGATATGGCCGGCCTCGTAGAGCCGCTGCGCCATCATCATGGTCTTTTTCACGCCGAAACCGAGGCGTGTACTGGCGGCTTGTTGCAGGGTGGAGGTGATAAAGGGCGCGCGCGGACGGCTCGTGGTGGGCTTGGTCTCACGCTTGGTGATGGTGTAGTCGGCATGCTCTAGAATCGCCAGCGCGGCATCCGTCAGGCCCTTGTTGGGCGGGCGGAAGGTCTTGCCGTTTTGCTTGACCACCTGCATGCGCAGGGGCTCGCCGGCGTCGCTGTGCAGGTCGGCGAAGACCTCCCAGTATTCTTCCGGGGTGAAGGCGTGGATCTCGCGCTCACGCTCTACCACCAGGCGCACGGCCACGGACTGCACACGGCCGGCGGAGAGTCCCCGGGCAAGCTTTTTCCACAGCAACGGCGACAACATATAGCCCACCACGCGGTCGAGGAAGCGCCGCGCCTGCTGGGCATTGACCTGGTCGGTATTCAGCCCTGTGGGTCGGCTGAAGGCCTCCTGGATGGCATTTTTGGTGATCTCGTTGAATACCACGCGCTTGTAACGGGCGGGGTCGCCGCCGATGGCCTGGGTCAGATGCCAGGCAATGGCTTCCCCTTCGCGATCCAAGTCAGTCGCGAGATAGATGGCATCGGCGGACTTGGCCAGCTTTTGCAGCTCGGCAACCACCTTTTCCTTGCCGGGCATGGTTTCGTAGTGCGCCTTCCAACCCTGTTCCGGGTCGATGCCCATGCGCTGCACCAGTGCCTTGCCGGCGCGTTCGCGCTTGCGACGCTCGCGCTCCGCCGGGGGTAGTTTACGTGCCTCGGCGGCCAACTTGGCGCGTGCCTTGGGATCCATTGCCGATTTTGCCGAACTGCTGCCACTGGTGGGAAGATCGCGGATATGGCCGATGCTGGACTTCACGATAAAGTCCTTGCCGAGGTATTTGTTGATCGTCTTGGCCTTAGCGGGTGATTCGACGATGACCAGTGATTTTCCCATAAATATCTATTCTTTCAGTTAGTTATTGGTTGTGTACGGGGCATGATCCTAGTGCCCGCTATTATTACAAATACGGGTTGGCGATATATCCTGTCAAGTCCGGCTTAGTTTTCGAGGCGAATACCGACCTTGAGGGTGACCTGAAAATGCGCGATTTTGCCATCGACCAATTGGCCACGGGTCTCCAGCACCTCAAACCAGTCCAGGTTGCGCAGGGTCTTGCTGGCGCGGGCGATGGCGTTACGAATAGCGTCATCGGTGCTGTTGGGGGATGAACCCACCAACTCGATCATTTTGTATACGTGTCCAGACATTGTGCTCTCCCGGAAGTCATGATGATTGAACGCGGCAAGTGTAACAGGCCGTGGGGCTTTCGGCCCAAATGTGACGGCGTCGTGAATGCATCACTTTCTTGAACCGGAATCCGTGGCTGCATGACGGCGCATAGCACAGCAAAAGTAGGCGCTCTCAGGCAAGCGCTTGATTCCACTGTGAAATCAATATCGTGCACTCTGCATCCGCCCTGAAGTCACGGATTCAGGTTGAATTCATCGTCTGCCGGCTACATGCTACAAACTAGAAACATTCTGTGGAGCCAGCAAGGCATGAAATTCAAGGATTACTACGAGATCCTGGGCGTATCGAAGGATGCCTCGGAAGGTGAAATAAAACGTGCCTACCGCAAGCTGGCGCGCAAATATCACCCGGATGTCAGTAAGGAGGCCGATGCCGAAAACCGCTTCAAGGAGGTAGGTGAGGCCTATGCAGTATTGAGAGACCCGGAAAAACGCGTGGCCTACGATCAGCTGGGTGGCGGTGTGCACCCGGGTGAGGACTTCACCCCGCCACCGGACTGGGGCGCCGGTTTCGAGTTCAGTGGTGGTTTCGAAGGTACCGCCGGCGCCGGGCAGTTCAGCGATTTTTTCGAGAGTCTGTTCGGCGGCGGTGGCCGGCAACGCAGTGCTGGCCCGGGCTTTTATCAGGGGCCGGGCCAAGACCACCATGCCAAGATCCTGATTTCACTGGAAGATTCCTACCAGGGCGCAATCCGCACCATTACCCTGCAAGTGCCGACCCTGACCCCGGACGGCCATGTGGAGGTTCGTCAACGTACCCTCAATATCACCATTCCCAAGGGCATCCGTGAAGGACAGGTGATTCGTCTGGCCGGGCAGGGTTCGTCAGGTGGCGCCGGCCAGGCAGCGGGGGATCTATACATCGAAGTGGCCTTCCAGCCACACCGGCTGTATCGGGTGGACGGTCGTGACGTGTCGCTGGATCTGCCCATCACCCCCTGGGAGGCGGCGCTGGGCGCCACAGTCAAGGTACCGACCCTGGGTGGCAAGGTGGACCTGAAGATCCCGCGCGGGGCGAAATCGGGCCAGAAACTGCGCCTGCGGAAACGTGGCCTGCCGGGCCAGCCCAGCGGCGATCAGTATGTGGTGCTGGAAATAATCGCACCCGAACCGCGCACGGTGGAAGACGAAGCCCTGTACCGCAAGATGGCGGAGCAGATGCCCCTGAATCCCCGTGCCGCACTGGAGGTTTGAGCACAATGAGCACACAGTTGACCATACTGGCAGGCGTGTTGCTGGACGAAAACACTGAGCTGTCGCTGGAAGACCTGGGCCGCGCCTGTGGCGTGGAGCGCATGGTGCTGGTGGAAATGGTGCAGGAGGGCCTGCTGGAGCCCGTGGATGTGCATCTGGCGCCGTGGCGATTCCAGGGAGATGCCCTGCGCCGGGCGCGTACCGCACTGCGTCTGCGGCGGGATCTGGAGGTCAACTTCGCCGGCATTGCCATGATTCTCGACCTGCTCGATGAAATCGATGATCTTGAAACACGCCTGCGTCGCCTTGAGGGTCGCTTTGAGTGAACCCGGGTTGAGTGTCTCGACTCGTTGCTAACGGCGGAGGGGTTGTGGATGGGCGTGGAGGTGCGGGTAACGCTGGAACGTGTACTCGGGAAGGCCTGATTCATTCGACATTCCGCTGTAGGCCGGAATCCAGGGAGTTCAAAGTACTGGATCCCGGCCTGCGCCGGGATGACGGAAGATCAATCAAGAACTCTCTGACAGCCGACTAAATATGAACATCGATGTGACCGGTCGGGGCACCGTCATCGCCATCCTGCTCACCACGCTTGCGGCGATCACGACCCGAACGGGTATCCAGCAGAACCGGTTCGTCTTTCTGCCGCCGGTCACCCTGGCGGCGCTGTTGCCGGGACTGTACGGGCGGTACAGCCACATGCCCTTCTGCGTGCTTTTTCACTGGCGGTGTGGCTGGGTAGGGCTCAGTGGGCTTGACGTCGCGCTTGGCAACGGCCTTGGTGTTGATATTGATGGCCGCATCGTCGCGCGGCATATTGACTGAGGTCATGAAAGCCTCCTCTACGATAGCGCCCTTTCCTGTCAATTATAGCCAAATCCTTGATTTTCGCGTAGCCCAAGTGTGACGTAGGTTGGGTTTTGGTGAAAATAGCGAAGAAGCTGAAATTTTACGGTTTTTTGCTACATCGCGTATTTGCGGGAAGCACATTGAAATGGGATCTGTTATCAAGGTTTGAGAAAAAATATCATTTTTATGGTGCTCAAAACGCTGTAATCGCGCAGCAGATTTCCGGTTCTTGATCGTCTGCCCCGTTTTCTCTTTCGCTGGCTTTCATCGGGCGGTGGGCAGTCGGTGTCCGTACCCAATACACTCTCTTTGCTTGTGAGGCGGGTGCTATCGGTGATGACGGATAACTGAAGACATGTTCCTCGTGGAATCGAAGCAGCCGGGGACGCGGAAGCCTTGGACACAAGCGCAGGAATAGTTGTTTTATTTTGAGCGTTTGTGATTGTTGTTACGCAATCTCAGCACTCCACTGGATCGGCTGGTAAAGGGGGTGCGTCAGGTGCCCAAGGATGATCTGACACACCGCATTGAACTGCCCGGACGCAACGAATTCACCTACAAAGCAGGAGCATAATGTCTTCAATGCATTGAGCGATGCCTTTGACGGTGCTGCGCTGATTCCTTGCGAAGAAAAATGATAAAAGCAGGCTGAGTAGTTATTACAATGAAACAATGGAGTCCCCATGAGCGATACCATCATCGACCTGTTGCGCCACGGTACACCCGAGGGCGGGCGCGCCTATCGTGGCCACAGCATCGACGATCCGCTGAGTGAGAAGGGCTGGGCGCAGATGTGGGCGGCGGTGGGTGGCGAGTCGACCGAGGATTGCCCGTGGACACGCATCGTCAGTTCGCCGCTGGTCCGCTGCCGCGACTTTGCCGAGGCATTGGGTGCACACCACGGCCTGCCGGTGATGGTGGATGCGCGCTTCCGCGAAGTGGGTTTCGGTCGCTGGGAAGGGCGTACACCGGAGCGGATTCAACATGACAATCCGGACGAATATGCCGCCTTCTTCCGCGACCCGGTGCATAGCCGGCCGCCCGGTGCGGAGCCATTGGCGGACTTCGTCGCCCGGGTCGCCAGTGCCTTTGATGATTGTTTGCGGGAATACGCGGGAGAGCAGGTGCTGGTGGTGGCCCACGCCGGGGTGGTTCGCGCTCTGATGGCGCATGTGCTACAGGCCGATCTGGCCTGCGCCTATCGTGTGGTGGTGAACAATGCCTGTTTTACCCGTTGCCGCCAGGGCGAGCGCGGTCTGCTGCTGGAATTTCACAATTGTCCTGTGTTGTAGACATCATCGCCCATCAGGGCGCGTTGGCAAAAACGCTCGGTGGGCGATGCCGACGGTGCTTGTGATGCCGCTGTGGCAAAAAGCGCGTGTTCAGCGATGCTCAGGAAATTTCGCCACCGGCACCCGACAAAGCTTTACACGATTGCGTCCGCTGCGCTTGGCTGCATAGAGGGCATCGTCAGCGGCGCGGTTGATACCTTCGGCATCACGGAATTGTTCGACACTGGCGATACCGGCACTGAGGGTGACGGAGAATTCCTCATCGCCGTGGCGAAAACACAGTTTGGCGAAGCCTTCGCGGATTTGGTTCAGCACCTGTTCACCTGCCGCCAGACTGCAGCCGGGTAACACCACGGCAAATTCTTCGCCGCCGTAACGCCCGATGCCGTCGCTCTGCCGCAGGCGCTGTTGCAACAGGCGCGCCAGACTCTTGATGACGCGGTCGCCACAGAGGTGGCCGTAGCGGTCGTTGATGTGTTTGAAGTGGTCGATGTCGAGCATGCCGAACACCAGCGGTTCGCCGGCACGGCTGGCACGCGAGGCATCCGCGGCCAGTTTTTCCTTGATCTTGGTGTGCTTGAGCAGGCCGGTGAGGCTGTCTTGCACCATTAACATGTTGAGGGTGCGTGCACGCTCGGCGCGGATGCTGACCGAGGCGACCAGGTGGCGGTCGTCGATGGGCTTGGTGAGAAAATCGTCACCGCCGCTGCGCATGGCGGTGAATTGCTTTTCCATGTCCGTTTCCGAGGAGAGAAAAACAATAGGTATGCTCAGCCAGTCATCCTGCTGGCGGATCAGCTGTGCCAATTCCAGGCCTGAGCACCGGGGCATGTAAACGTCCATCAGGATCAGCTCCGGGCGCACCTCGGCAAGGGTGGTGAGGATCTCCTCCAGACGGGTCAGGATGGTGGTGTCCATGCCGGCCTGTCGCAGGGTCAGCGCATAGTGTGTGGCCAGATCCGGGTCGTCTTCCACCACCAGGACACGGTAGGCCTCTTTCATGTGAGTCTGGGTGACCCGGTCGAGATGATCCACCAGGGGGGCGATATCGACGGGTTTGACGAAATAGGCATCGCCGCCGGAACGCACCGCCTGCAGGCGTGAGTCAAAGTCGTTGAGGGTGGCGACGAAGATCACCGGCAAATCCTGCCCATAGCGCGCCTTGAGTCCACGCACCAACGCCGTGCCACCCTCCAGTCCGGGATTGATGATCAACACCGCCGGGCGTTCCTCGGCGAAGGCTTCATCGATGCCGCTGGCGTCACAGAATACCCGCACCCGATAATCGAAGTGATTGAGCAGTGGCGGGAGCCTGTCGATTATTGCCTCGTCGTTGTCGATGAGGAAGACCAGACGCCGTTCCGGCAGTTCGGCAGACACCGCCTCGGGCGGGGAAGACACCGGTGGTGGCGTCGGGTGGCTGTCGAGACTGTTGCAAAGGGTGTGGATATGCCCGGCCAGTTCGGTGATTTCGTCTTCACCGGGTGGGTGCTGCGCGTTGTTCCATGTCTTCAGTAGATGCTCGGCATGGCGTGCCCGCTGGCCGACATCGCCAAAGCCGAAGGTCGGCGCGGAGCCGGCCAGGGTGTGTATACGACGGTGCAGGCTCCTGGCCTGATCGGGATCCCAGGGTTGATCTTGCATCGCACGCCATTGCCGGGCCACATCGGCCAGTTTGTTCGGCAGTTGTTTGGCATAGGTCGCACGCAGGGCCTTGAGGCGGGCCTGGATATCGTCTTCGTCAGGCATGGCACTGCCGCCAGATGTCTTTGATCTGCTGGGCCAGGGTCATGGGATCGAAGGGCTTGGCAATGACCTCCATGGCGCCGGCGGTGCGCAGTTGCGCCACCTCCTGCGGCTGTACTTTGGCGGTCATGAAGATGGCTGGGGTATCCACCAGCGCCGGTAGCCGGCGCAGGGCGAGCAGGGTCGCGGGGCCATCCATGCCCGGCATCATCACGTCGGAGAGGATCAATTGAGGGGCGAATGCCTCGGCGGCTTGCAGGGCCTCTTCGCCGGAACTGCAAATCTTCACGGTGAGTCCACCCACCGCCTCGAGGGCAACCTGAGCGACGGCCTGGATATCGGCTTCGTCTTCGATGAAGAGAATGCGTTGGAGTTCGTTGCTACTCATGTTGTTTCCTTTATTTTCCATCAATTGAGTTAAAGCCACCGCCTTTAGACGGTTTAATGTTTTGACTCATGCGCGCTTATGACGATGCGAGGTTGATGACTCTAGTCATCAGCACCTAGTGTGGTGTAACGTATAAAGTGCACCTATCAGAGGCCCGCAAATGCCCCAAGACAAGGCGCAGTCCGCCGTTAATGGCCCCCTCCCTTAACAAGGACTGGAACGCAGGATTGGGGCATTTGCGGGCCTCCCTCCGGGCGC
>DRKN01000048.1 GCA_011051755.1 Gammaproteobacteria bacterium | reverse complement strand
GCGCGGCGGGAAGCCGTCATCTGCGGCGTTGCGTCTCTTGAAAAGGGCACGCCATTCCCGGCGAGACGCGCCTTGCAGCTAACGGCTTCCCACCACGCTGATAGGTACACTTTATACGTTACACCACACTAGGTTCGTGGACTTCCACTACCCCAACGAGATCGGCCCAGGCGTGTACGACATCCGCTGAAAAAAGCCGTACAGCGCATCCCGGTGGAACGCCTGTGGATCAACCTCGACGGCGAACTCAAAACCCGCACTTGGCCGGAGGTCGAGTGGGCGTTGGAAAACATGGTGAGTGCGGCGGCAATCCTGCGTGGGAAGACAGCCGCCCCGGCGGCGTAACAAAAATACCGTAGGGTGGGCATTGCCCACCATTTCTGCGCACACTGACAGCCTGCATCGGTGGGCGGTGGTGCCCACCCTACAGATCACGGCTGGGGTTCGTTCCTCATCCCAACACGCGAAACCTTCATCCAGGCTATCTATTTGTTGTTTGCTTCAAATCAACGCCGCCGTGCGTGCGGCGCCTTGCGTGGGCGGCGCTTCTGGAAGGCCTTGCTGGCGCCATGCCGGCCCACCTTGGTGGCCAGTCCACTCATGCCCAATAGACGTTCGATAGTCTTTTCGTCCAGGTCTTCCCAGCGCCCCGGTTTCTGCCAGCGTGGCAGGGTGATGGGACCGAAACGCACGCGGCTCAGACGGCTGACCTGCACGCCCTGCGATTCCCACAGACGGCGCACTTCGCGGTTGCGGCCTTCGCGCAGGATGACGTGGTACCAGTGATTGGCGCCCTCGCCACCAATGTCGCGGATGGCATCGAAGTGGGCCTTGCCGTCCTCCAGTTCGACACCTTCCTGCATATTTTTCAGCATCTCCGGGGTGACTTCACCCAGCACGCGGACGGCGTATTCGCGTTCGATCTGCTGTGAAGGATGCATCAGCCGGTTGGCCAATTCACCGTCGGTGGTCAGTAGCAACAGACCGCCGGTATTGAGATCCAGCCGGCCGACGCTGATCCAACGACCACCAGCCAGTGACGGCAGGTCTTCAAAAATAGTCGGGCGCTTTTCCGGGTCGTGACGGGTACAGACTTTGCCCACCGGCTTGTGATAGGCCAGCACCCGGGTGCGCTTGTCCTTCAGCTTGCCCGGATGGATGCGCTTGCCGTCCACCTCAAGGCGGTCGGTCTCGCCGACCCGGTCACCCAGCGTCGCCACCTTGCCATTGACCTTGATACGGCCTGCACTGATCCAGCCTTCGATCTCCCGGCGCGAGCCGAAGCCGGCACGGGCCAGCACTTTTTGCAATTTTTCACTCACTGTGGGGTTTCCACGGATGTCTTCCGGCTATCTTCGTCCAGCGTATCACCGCTTGGCGCATGGGAGGATTCTGTGGCCTCGGCGGTAACGGGTTCATCGTCCTCCCTGCTGCTTGCGTCTGTGTCGTGTTCCGACCTGGCATCGGCTGCGCTCAGCCTTGCATCTTCATCGTGATCCGCAGGCGTGACGGCATCGGCCGTTGCGGCTTTACTGTCATCGGCGCCCTCTCCGGCCGCCGGCGTTTCGCCACCGCCACTACCGGCACGCACTTCGGCGGCCTCCGCTGCCGCTTCCTCGGCCGCCACGATATCGTCGATGGACATCTGACTGGCCGGGGCCTCCTCCGTCTCGCCTTCGCTGTCGGCGTGCTCGCTGCCCGGCTCCAGCAAATCCAACTCGGCATTGATACTGTCGATGTCGCGGATCGCGGCCAGGGTTGGCAGGTCACCCAGGCCCTTGAGACCGAAATAGTCGAGGAACTGGCGCGTGGTGGCATACATGGCCGGCTTGCCAGGCACATCGCGATGACCGACCACCTTGACCCACTCGCGCTCCAGCAGGGTCTTCATGATGTGCGAGCTGACGCTGACGCCGCGGATATCTTCGATCTCGCCGCGCGTAACGGGCTGACGATAAGCTACCAATGACAGCGTTTCCAGCAGGGCGCGGGAATAACGCGCGGGCCTTTCTTCCCACAGCCGCGCCACCCACTGGGCGTAATCCTGTCGCGCCTGATAGCGAAAACCGGAACCGACCTCGATCAATTCGACGCCTCGGCCCTCGCAGTCCTCGGCCAGGGCGGTCAGCGCCGCGTGTAATTCGTCACGCGAGGGCTGATATTCATCCAGAAACAGGGTCAGCAGACGATCAATGGACAACGGCTGGCCAGCGGACAGCAGCGCCGCTTCGACAATGTTCCTGGTCTTTTCGGGGTTCAATGACATGTCATCATTACCTCAAAATCACCTTAAAATTCCAGTTCGGGCTCGGTGCTGAACTGTGCCCGAGCCTTGACGTGTATGGGTTCAAAGGGATCTGTCTGGATCAGTTCGAGCAGGGACTCCTTCACCAGCTCGAGGATGGCGAGGAAAGTCACCACCACGCCCAGGCGTCCCTCTTCCGGGGTAAACAGACTGCCGAAAGGTATGAATCTGTCGGTGGACGCCGCGTCCAACACCTCGGACATGCGTTCGCGCACGGACAGGGATTCCAGGGTCACCTGGTGGCTGGTGAACATCTCGGCACGCGTCAGCACCTCGCGGAAAGCGGTGATCAGTTCGCGCAGATCCACCTCCGGCTCAGGCTTGGTGAGCTTGAGGTCGGGAGTCTTCACCGAAGCCTGGAAGACGTCGCGGTTGAGACGCGGCAACCCGTCGATGTCTTCCGCCGCCTGCTTGAAGCGTTCGTATTCCTGCAGACGTCGCACCAGCTCGGCGCGCGGGTCGTCCTCGTCGTCCACTTCCACCGGACGCGGCAGCAGCATGCGTGATTTGATCTCCGCCAGCATTGCGGCCATCACCAGATAGTCTGCCGCCAACTCCAGATTCAGTGCCTTCATCATCTCGACGTATTTCATGTATTGCCGGGTGATCTCGGCGATGGGAATATCGAGCACGTCCAGGTTCTGACGCTTGATGAGATACAGCAACAGATCCAGCGGCCCCTCAAAGGCTTCCAGAAAAACTTCCAGCGCCTCCGGCGGGATGTACAAATCCTTGGGCAGGGTGGTCACCGCCTCGCCCAGCACCACAGCGAAGGGCATCTCTTCCTGCTGTGGACTGTGTGGTGGGGTGTCCGTCACTGGCTCGGGTGACGGCGGGTCAGCGGACTGATTCGCCGTCATGACCGTGACTTGAGGGGGATCATCGCCCATCAGGAATACAACAGCCCCATGGCTGCGCGCACCTCTTCCAGGGTGTCGCGGGCGACATCGCGGGCGGCCTCATTGCCCTCGTTGATAATGCTGTGCACCAGCTTGGGATTGTCGATGTACTCCTGGGCACGCTCGCGGACCGGTGCCAGCTCGGCCAGCACTGCGTCGATCACCGGCTGCTTGCAGTCGATACAACCGATGCCGGCGGAACGGCAGCCTTCGTTGACCCACTGACGGGTGGCGTCGTCGGAATAGATCTCATGCAACTGCCACACCGGACACTTGCCGGGATCGCCGGGGTCGGTACGGCGCACACGCGCCGGATCGGTGGGCATGGTACGCAGATCCTGCTCGACCTGTTTGGGATCGGCACGCAGAGGAATGGTATTACCATAGGATTTGGACATCTTTTGTCCATCCAGTCCCGGCATCTTCGAGGCCTCCGTGAGCAGGGCCTTGGGTTCGGGCAGAATGATACGCCCACCGCCTTCGAGATAACCGAACAGGCGCTCACGGTCACCCAGGGTGATATTGCCCTGTGACTCCAGCAGGGCCTGCGCGGTTGCCAGCGCCCCATGGTCACCTTGTTCCTGATAACGTTTCTTCAAGCTATTGTAAAGTTTAGCATTTTTCTTGCCCATCTTCTTGACGGCCGCCTCCGCCTTTGCCTCGAAACCGCGCTCGCGGCCGTAGAGGTGATTGAAGCGTCGCGCCACCTCGCGGGTCAATTCGACATGCGCCACCTGATCCTCGCCCACCGGTACCTGACCGGCCTTGTAGATGAGGATGTCGGCACTCTGGAGCAAGGGGTAGCCGAGGAAACCATAGGTCGCCAGATCTTTCTCCTTCAGCGCCTCCTGCTGATCCTTGTAGGTAGGCACGCGCTCCAGCCAGCTGAGTGGCGTCATCATCGACAGTAGCAAATGCAGTTCGGCATGCTCCGGCACTTGCGACTGGATAAACAGTTTCGCCGAGCCGGGACTGACACCGGCCGCCAGCCAGTCGATGACCATTTCCCATACGCTGTCGCCGATGATCGACGGATCTTCGTAATGAGTGGTCAGGGCATGCCAGTCGGCAACGAAGAAAAAACACTCGTGCTCGTACTGTAGCTGCACCCAGTTTTTCAGCACCCCGTGGTAGTGACCCAGATGCAGTTTACCCGTGGAGCGCATACCTGACAGCACGCGCTGGTATTGGCCCGGAAGCGAAGAACTCAAACCGTACTCCCTCTCTACTTGATGAATTTATTGAACATAATTTTTTATTTATTAACAGCTTGTTAGCGGCATTTATTAACGCAACCCCGCAAGACTGAACAAGGCCATCTGCACCACCGACAACGGCGGCCCCAGTATCTTGCCCAGCAGGCCCGTGGCCAGCAGACCCACGAGGATGAAAAAACCGTAGGGCTCCAACTGATTGAGCCGCCAGGCCCAGGGACCCGGCAACAAGCCCGACAACACACGCCCACCATCCAGCGGCGGAATGGGCAGCAGGTTGAGCAAACACAGAATCACGTTGATGGTGATCCCTGCCCCACCCATGTAGATCAGCGGCCAGGCCAGCCATTCCGCCCCCTGTCCCAGCAAGAAACCCAGCTTCATCACAAAGGCCCAGGCAATGGCCATGAGCAGATTGGAAAGCGGCCCGGCAATGGCCACCAGCGCCATATCACGCCGGGGATTTTTCAGATTCTCCCAGGTCACCGGCACCGGTTTCGCCCAGCCAAAGATGAACCCACCAAGAAACATCAGCACCAAGGGCACCAGGATCGTGCCAACGGGGTCGATATGTTTGATGGGGTTGAGGGTCAGACGGCCCAGCATCATGGCAGTGGGGTCGCCCAGTTTGCGCGCTACCCAGCCATGCGCCACTTCATGCACGGTGATGGCAAACAGCACGGGCAGCGCCCATACCGCGATGCGCTGTACCAGAGTCAAATCATCCATCGGCGCATTGTAACCGGTTTTGGGGGCAAGATGCCCACCTGCCCCAAGTCTGAATATGTAGATGGGCTCCTCTGACGGCTCAGGATCGCGTTTGTCTTCACTATAACTTCTGGCCGGTTTCCCGCCGCTGCCACACTATCTTCTCCGGATCCTCTATTCCCTGGCGACCCTATAATCCTGGCATTGCGGAAAGGCGCAGATAGCCTTTAAGCCCGCCTAAAAGATTCAATAGAAACATTAGAAATATCTTATAACATACTGTTTTTAGTTCATATCTAAATATTGAAATATTTTTCATCCCGTGCACGTTATAATGCGCGCATGTTATTTACGCTAATCGACATCACCGCGCAAATCCCCTCGCAGCCTTTCAACAAAGGCTGGGAATTATTTACTGAAGGCCGGATCAGCGCGCCGAATATTCAGCGCGGCGGCGCATTGATTACCGCCGTCGTCCCCCGCCCCGGCAGTCAGCCGATTCGGGTCTATGTCCGCACGGACAAAACAGGGGACACCATTACCATTGATGGCGAATGCAGTTGTGCCCGGAAAAGGAATTGCGAACATGTGGCGGCGGTGTTGTTGCAGGCACTAGAGGACAAACAAACACTACCCGCAACACCCACGTCAGGCACACACAAGAAAAACAAGCCCGCAGCCAGCCCTCAACAGGCCTTACTGTATGTTTTACAGCCCAGCGAAGACGGTCTGCTGATAGAGACCTTCGCCGCACGCCGCTTGAAAAACGGGACATATGCAGGAAGTACTTATTTTGAGCCTGGCCAGGCAACTCAGCGGACTCCGGCGCGTTTTCTGGAAGCGGGCGATCTTGAGCTGCTTGATGCCCTGAATCAATTGCCGCGCGCGCATCCCACGGGAATCCCCCTACTCAGCGGCCCACGATCCAGCCATCTGTTAGAGACCATGCTCGCCAGTGGACGCTGTTTTTTGCAAGACATCCAATGGGGCCCTCAACTGAAACAAGGCGCCGCGCGAGCAGAAACACTGCACTGGGTGGTCGATGACTTCGGCAATCAGTGCTGCGACTGGGCACTCCGCTCCGAGGACGATGACTTGGAGATACTGGGACTGTCATCCCTCTGGTACCTGGATCGTGAACAAGGCCAATGCGGGATTTTGGACTGTGGATTGCCGGTGGCGTTGGTCACAGAGCTGCTCGATCTGCCCGCCGTGGAGGCCGGTCAGGCCGATACCGTGCAAGCCGATTTGCAACAACGTTATCCCGACGCCGACATCCCGCCGCTGCAACACTTCGACGTCGTCACCGCAGCGCGAACCAAACCGACGCCCTGCCTATGTTTAAGCTCGGCTGAATACCACGACTGGGGAGACTTGAGCGAATATGAAGACTTCGCCCGTCTCAGTTTTGATTACGACGGCATCCCCCTGGCGTATCAGGGTCCCTCCACGTATTTCGATGGTGAATGCATCACCCAGGTGACACGTGATAAAAAGACCGAGCAGGCTGCGATAAAGACATTGTGCCAGTGGGGTTTCGAGGAAGGCGAAGCCTGGGATCTGCAAGCCCACGATGATTGTTTTTTTCTTGGATCCGATGACTTCGGCAACGATGTCGAAAACTGGCTGGATTTCCAGATGGAGGGTGTCCCCAAGTTACGCGCTCAGGGCTGGCGCATCGAATACGACAATTTCCGCTTTCAGCTGGTCGAGGCCTCACACTGGTATTGCGACGTCGATCAATTGGAGAAACAGGACTGGTTCAGCATGAGCCTGGGGGTGGAGATCGATGGCCGGCGCGTCGATCTGTTACCCACCCTGCTGGAATACCTGCACAACTTCCCTCGCGGTCTGCCGAATGCGGAAGAAATTACCACACAAAACTTTGTCATTCCTCTGTTCGATGAAGCCGATGATGAATCCGGTAATAAGCCGGACGAAGAGTCACTGGACGAACAGCCCGGGCAACAACTTGGCGAACATCTGCTGCTCCTACCCGCAAAACGGATATTGCCCCTGTTGGAAATCCTCCTGGAAATGGTCGACAGCGTCGCCCGGGATGAAGGCCAACACCTGCATCTCAACCGCGTGCAACTGGCGCGTTTCACGGCCCTGGATCATGACGGAAACGGCCCCGGCCTGCACTGGCTGGGCGACGACGAAGCCAAGCAACTGGCCCGGCGCCTGCGCGAGCTGGACGGCATCCCGGCGGTCTCGCCACCCGACGGCCTGCAGGCGACCCTGCGCCCCTATCAGCAACAGGGCCTGGACTGGTTGCAGTTCCTGCGCGAATACCGGCTGGCCGGTATTCTGGCCGATGACATGGGGCTGGGTAAGACCGTGCAGACTCTGGCTCATGTGCTGTTGGAAAAACAACAGGGCCGTGCCGACCGCCCCAGCCTGGTAATTGCCCCCACCAGTCTGATGTTCAATTGGCGCCGCGAAGCCGAGCGTTTTACACCGCAACTCAAGGTACTGGTTCTTCACGGCCCGCACCGCCATGAACAATTCGCCGGGATCGCTCATCACGACCTGATCCTCACCACCTACCCCCTCTTGTCCCGGGACAAGGAACGCCTGCTGAGCCACGCGTTTCACTTGCTGATCCTGGACGAGGCGCAGGTGATCAAAAACCCCAAGGCACAGGCAAGCCATGTGGTGCGTGAAATCGACGCCCGCCATCGCCTGTGCCTCACCGGCACACCACTGGAAAACCATTTGGGCGAGCTGTGGTCGCTGTTTGATTTTCTACTACCCGGCCTGCTGGGCGACAGCAAACAGTTCCGCCGTTTTTTCCGCTCACCGATCGAAAAACGGGCCAACGAAGCCACTGCGGAACGACTCAGCCGCCGTATTCGCCCCTTCCTGTTGCGCCGCACCAAGCAGCAAGTGGCCACGGAACTGCCACCGAAAACAGAAATCATTCAGACCGTGGTCTTGGAAGGAAAACAGCGGGAACTCTACGAGACCGTGCGCCTGGCCATGCACCGCCGGGTACGCGAGGAAATCGAACGCCGGGGCATGGGCCGCAGCCAGATCGTAGTGCTGGATGCCCTGTTGAAACTGCGTCAGGTCTGCTGTGACCCACGCCTGGTAAAATTGGAAAGCGCCCAAAAGGTCAAGCAATCGGCAAAACTGACCCTGCTCATGGAACTGCTACCGGAAATGGTCGAAGAAGGCCGGCACATTTTATTGTTTTCACAATTTACCCGCATGCTCGGTCTGATTGAAAATGAATTGAAGGACGCCGGCATCGCTTACGTCAAGCTCACCGGCCAGACCCGGGATCGGGAAAAGCCCGTGCAGCAATTTCAGGATGGCGAAACACCGCTGTTTCTAATCAGCCTCAAGGCTGGTGGTGTCGGACTCAATCTCACCCGCGCCGATACCGTCATCCACTATGATCCCTGGTGGAACCCCGCCGTGGAACGTCAGGCCACCGACCGCGCCCACCGCATTGGCCAACAACAGGCAGTCTTCGTCTACAAGCTCATTTGCGAAGGAACCCTGGAAGAAAAGATCTATGCCATGCAACAACGCAAGCAGGCCCTGGCCGACGGCCTGTATCAGCCGGATGGCAACAACGAATTGCAATGGAGTGAAAAGGATCTGGAGGCGTTGTTTGGGCCATTGAATGAACACAGCCGTAACAATGAGTCGCTATTCACCACGAAGAACATGAAGACATAGAAAATATATCAATGAAATAAAACCCGGGAAAAATGGCATGAGCTGGCGCAGGTCATGCCGGGCTAATAGTACGCCAGAGTCCCACACCTTTCCGTCAGACGCGGTTTCCATATCCAGGGGCATCGTGCGCATGACGCACGCTACGGGCAGGTGTAGTGTGCGCCGTGCGCACAACAATACAGTCAGCTCTCTGTAAACTTCATGACCCTGTCGCAAGCTGAATAGTGACATGGATTGCAAATAACCCGGTACGCTTGAGAACCAATGAACAACAAGATCAACAACAAACCGCAACTTATCCAATACCCGGTCGAGCAATTATTGCTCGAGCAAGGCGAATACCTGCCCCTGGAATTTTTGCTACAGGAAGGCCGCCTGACCTATGCCGACTATGAGGCGTGGCGTAACGGTGAACTCGACACCCTCGACGAGGCCTTGTTTGGTGATCGGCAACACATCAAACAGCAATTGATGCAGGCCGCCGACTATCTGCAACAGCGGGGCTGGCAGGCGGAAACGATCACCTATCACGCCTGGCGCAATGGCCTGTCACACAGCGTGCGTTTCAGCCGAAACGATGCACTGAATGACTGTTTTCACCAGCGTTACCGCAAACCGCAAGATCAGCCACAGCTCGACATGTTCACCGATGCCCCGGCCACCCACCGGGTCAACGGCATCACCCGGGCCCTGGTCAATCGTGATATTGGCGAGGCACGACGCCAGCTGGAAGGCCTCTACGACACCGCGCCCGACCACATCCGCCTGGGCGAACTGGAACGCCTGGTGGAAGCGGCAGAAAGCCTCGACGCACCGGTTACCGATGCCGCCGCCGACCTGCGAATACTCCAAGAGACCCTGACCCCACTGGCGCAAAGCCTGCTGGGCAAAGAAAGCCGTAACCTGCTGGTTCCCCTGTGGCGTCGCCTGAGTGCCGCCTTGCACGACCAGCCCTACCACGCAACACAGCCTGAGCAGCATACGAGTTATACGGCCAGTCAGGCGATGGATTGGGACAGCGCACGCCAGGCGGTGGAACAGGTGCCTCACTGGCAAAACGATCCCGTATTACTGCAACGCCATGCCCGGGCCTGTGAACCGTTGCATCGGCGGTGTGACGCCCTGCTGAGCTGGTTCAGTCTGTGCTGGCGGTTTGCGGAGCAAAGTGATGCCATCAAATCCACCACCGATACAGAACTGCGCCAGCAATGGGAAGCCTTTCAGGAACTGGAACCGGAGCTGCCGGCCCACACCTTTCCGGCCTGGTTGCTGCTGGACAAACCCGGCCTGAGCAACGTCCTCGCCGGCCCCCGCCACGACGCGGCAAACTGCCCCGCCAGCTACCGCACCCTGCACCAACTGCAAAGCAAGCTCTCTGCGCAAACCGACATCGCCCTGCGCGCCCAGCTCAAGCAGCAGGATGCGGTGTTATTCCAGCACTACCTTTTGTTGCAATAAAACCGCGCCTTATCACGGCACCCCCCGGATCAACCCGGGGTGGTCATGTGTAGGCACTGCCCATCATCATGCGACGAGATTGGCGCGAAACCGGTGGCTAGCCGACTTCCTTCTTGCCACTCATCATTGCCTTGACCAGATTCTCGCCCTGCAAGCGTGACGATACGATAACGCCGGCGATATGCAGAAAGATCAGCAACAGCATGAAATTACCCATGAATTCATGGATCTCTTCCCAGAATTCATCTTCTTCCTTTTCATCGTCTTCATCGTGATCATCATCTGCATGGGCAGTGGAAATCAGCGAGACATCAGCACCCGCCAAGGGCCCATGGCCCTCTGCCGCATAGGCCATGAGGCCGCTAAAGGTCAGCAGCGACAGCCCGATCAGCAGCATCACAATCATCGCCCCGCCGGCGGGATTGTGTCCCAGGTAACGCCTGGGATGCCCGTCTTTAATACTCTTCAAGTCGTCAATGACCGTCCGTGGGCCACGCACAAAATCGGCAAAACGGGCATGCTGACTGCCAATGAACCCCCAGACAAGCCGAAAGACCAGCAGGCCGATAATGATATAGCCGCTGTAGGCGTGTAATTCCTCAAGCTCGTCCCCGCTGAGGTACGAAAAAATAAACAACGCAACCAGGGACCAGTGGAAAGCACGCACCCCGAGATCCCAGACGACAACCTGTTGCTTTTCCATATTCAGCTCCTGACATGACCGATGATTTCCTAATCTAGGCCATGAATCTTAAGCAAGGATTAAAACCACTGTGAGAGGGTGAAGAAAGAAATGGGAGCCACGCACGACGAGCAAGATATGAGATAGGGGGTGATCACCGAACCGTTCACCAAACCCGGAACCATGTAGGCAGAGCGGTTCGGGAAGATGAAACAGAATCTCGCCTTACGGGAATCTAAAGATAAAGAGTAGGTGGCGTACCACGCACGCGGTAATCCGGCCGACTACTATCGACAAACTTGAACTGTCATGGCTTAATCCATGTCAATAACTACTCCACGGCAGACGTTCTCACGGCGCCCGACTTTCCGCTCTGCAAAAACGGAATGATTGTACTGCCCGTTCAAATACTTAGGCGTTTGAACAAACAGTCTGCGCAACAAGCTGCGGGGAATTCAACCCAGAGAGTTTCAACCCAAAATTTCAAACGAGGACATAATGAAAAAACAAAATATTTTGATTCGGACACTCTTTGCCACGGCCCTGGTCGTTATTCTCGCGTCCTGCGCAACCCGACAACCCGCACCAGAACAGCCATTACGCCTCTATGCCTTCAATTGCGGGGTCATTGATGTCTTGGATATTTCGATTTTCAAACCCGGCATGGACAAGAGAGAACAGAAAACACTGGCCAACACCTGTTACCTTGTGGTTCACCCGGAGGGTACGCTGCTGTGGGATACGGGTCTTCCCGATGCACTGGTAAAGATACCTGAAGGCTCAACATTTTATGATGTGTTTGTCATGCGTGTAACAAAGACCCTGGCCGCGCAACTCAAGGAGATCGATTACCCACCGGAAACGATTAACTTCCTTGGCATTTCCCACATGCACGGCGACCATGTGGGTAATGCGGATCTGTTTCCGCAGGCCACGCTGCTGATACAAAAGGAGGAGTATGATGCAGCCTTTGGCGCCAGCCCGGACAAGTTCGGCTTTGACCCCAACACGTATTCTTCCCTGCGATCAAACCCTGTGAAGATACTTGAAGGTGATTACGATGTCTTCGGTGATGGCAGCGTCATGATCAAACGTACCCTCGGTCACACACCCGGCCATCAGGCCTTGTATGTGAAATTGCCGCAAACAGGTAATATCCTACTCTCGGGCGACCTGGTACATTTTACTGACAATTGGGTACATAAACGTGCCCCCAGCTTTAATTTCGACAAGGAACGCACGATTACCACCATGAATGAAGTGGAGCAGTTTCTGCAAGCAAACCAGGCCACCCTGTGGATTCAGCATGACAAGGAGCAAAATGCTGACATCAGGCACTCACCCGCTTACTACGAATAGGGAGGTCAGGCAGGGCCGTAGTATCCTCGTTCCCACGCTCCCGCGTGGGAACGCGTACGGCAGGGTGAAGCAGAAAAAAAACAGCATTGGTCTGTCAGCATTCATGGCAGCATATGCAGGATCGACACCGCCCACCAGTTTCATTCCATCAAACAGCGATGGTGGGCAATGCCCACCCTACACAGAAAGCTAAAAATTGTTTAGCGGTATAAACCAGCCCGGATATTTCATCAATTATCACTGCTGTTCCGTTAACGGACTATTGCCGTATTTCAAACGCCGGCTCGCGGGGAGAGCAGCCTGATTGAGGATGTTTGAGACATGAATTTGGACAAGCTCTCTACGTCATTCCGGGCTTGACCCGGAATCCAGTGCTTTCAATGACTTCCTGGATGCCGGGTCAAGTCCGGCATGACGACGTGTTGTTAGCGGGACAGCATTGACCCAGACTGTAAAAAACGCCTGAAATACCGCTGGTGACATAATGCAGAACAATCTCCAAAGAGTATCATGAGATAGAATCTCATTTGGCAAATCTGAAAATGTCGAAAACCAGTCGCTCTTAGCCTTGCCGAAGGATTCGATTGCAGTCCAGTCATCGGCTCCACAAATAACTGCACAAATCGTTATTGCGATAACATCTTCTAGTTTGTGAGCACATTTTTTCTCTGCGTGGGTCAGGCATCAAACGCAAAAGCATGAATATTCATGCCACCATGCAGTATCAGTCCCTCTATATTCAAGTTTCACGCGAGAAAGCTATTATATCCAGTTGAAATTCATGTATTTTTCCTACCTCACCTAAACTCTGTGAATGACAATACGCTATCAACAACTTTACGCCGGCACGATTAATTGCAAATCGCTTCCTCCGCTGCTACCTAGGTAGCACTTTCCTTTTATCTCCTGTGCTATTTATAGGGACAGAGTGCTGGATGTGTAATGATGAAATTGTAGATACTGACAAAGAGTCGTTCTGTCATGCATTAAAAAATCAAAAAACTTTTGCAAAACCTGCTGGATACTGAAGCTAGTACATCGAATGCATAGCGGATTGAACTCATAAGTCCATCAAATGATTGCCCTGACCTTCAGTCTGATCACCGCTGCCGCAGGCCTCGCCTATGCGCTCTGGTGCGGCCTCTGGGTATTGCGTCAGGATGAAGGTGGAATCGAGTTGCGCCCGCCTTACCTGGCTATTCGCGAAGGAGCCAACGCCTTCATCCGTACCCAGTATCTGACAATTCTGGCCGTCGGTAGCCTGTTGCTGATTATTCTCTGGATCACTCCCCAGTTCGGCTTTCTGACGGCGCTGGGTTTTGCCATTGGCGGATTGTGCTCGGCCATTTCAGGCATGGTGGGCATGTGGGTCTCGGTACGCGCCAATGTGCGTACCACTGCGGCAGCGGCACGGCAGGGGCTGCCTCTCGCCCTGAAGATCAGCCTCCGCTCTGGTGCCGTCACGGGATTTCTGGTGGGGGCACTGGCATTGGCCAGTGTCAGTGGTTTCTATCTTTTACTTTATTGGCTAAACGATAATGGCCCGATGGACTTACGTCCACTGGCGGGCCTGGGTTTTGGTGCCTCACTGGTGAGCATATTCGCCCGGCTGGGTGGTGGAATTTTCACCAAGGCGGCCGATGTCGGTGCCGACCTGGTCGGCAAGATCGAACAGGGTATTCCTGAAGATGATCCACGCAATCCCGCCGTGATTGCCGATAATGTTGGCGACAATGTCGGTGACTGTGCCGGCATGGCGGCTGATGTTTTTGAAAGTTACGCAGTCACGCTGGTGGCCGCCATGCTGGTGACCTCTGTCACCGGTATCGGTGAAAGTGTTGACCAGGTTTATCCGCTGGTACTGGGTGGCACCGCCCTCCTCGCCGGGCTGATCGGTATCCACACTTCGCGACTCCGCAGTCACGGGGACATTCTATCCACCCTGACACGGGCCGTGCTGCTGACCATCGTGCTCAGTGCGATTGGTTTTTATCTCGCCAGCCATTGGCTGCTATCCGACAGTACGACGAACTACACGGCCAACAGCTTGTTTGCCAGTGCCCTGACCGGGCTTGCGGTGGGTATCGGCATGGTCGCGACGACCACCTATTACACCGGTACCAATCACCGGCCGGTTCAGGAAATCGCCCGTGCTTCGCGCTCCGGACACGGAACCAATATCATCGCCGGTCTATCCGTGGGCATGGCGTCGACCCTGATCCCCACCGTGGTGATCGCCGCCGGAGTGATCACCGCCTATACCTTCGCCGGCATATACGGCATCGCCATTGCAACCGTCGCCCTACTCTCCCTGGCCCCGGTGGTCATGGCCATCGATGCCTATGGGCCGGTGACCGACAATGCTGGCGGCATCGCCGAGATGGCGAAACTCCCCCGTGAGGTACGCGAGGTCACTGACGCGCTGGATGCGGCGGGCAATTCCACCAAATCGCTCACCAAGGTCTTCGCTATCGGCTCCGCCGGGCTGGCCGCGCTGGCGTTGTTTGGGGCCTTCAGGCTGGAATTCGGCACACGCCTCGACGGGGTCTCTTTTGCCATTGATGATCCCTACATTCTGGCTGGCCTGTTCATCGGCGCACTGTTGCCCTTTATCTTCAGCGGCATCATTTTCAAGGCCGTGGGCAAGGCCGCCGCCTCGGTGGTTGAAGAAGTACGCGCCCAATTCAAGGCCCACCCCGAAATTCTCACTGGTGAACGTCTTCCGGATTACGCCAGAGCCGTGCGCATGTTAACCCGCGCATCGATCCGAGGCATGATCCTGCCCGGTCTTCTACCGGTCATCGTGCCGCTGCTGGTCGCCTTTGTCTGGACACCGCTCGCCCCGCCCGGCAGTGGCGCACAATTGATGGGGGGAATATTGATCGGTGCCGTCATTTCCGGGCTGCTTCTCTCACTGATGCTCAGTACCGGTGGCGCGGCGTGGGACAACGCCAAAAAATATATCGAAGCCGGTCATTACGGTGGCAAGGGTTCTCCGGCCCACATGGCGGCAATCACTGGCGATACGGTCGGCGACCCCTGCAAGGATACCGCCGGCCCTGCCATCAATCCCATGCGCAAAGTATTGAGCCTGATGGCCTTGTTACTGGTGCCGTTTTTATAAACTTAATCAGTTGACCGCTGCAAGGTAAGTCTCAACGCAAACGATGCGCTTCGCTACCGCTTACCAGCATTCTGTACAGACGGCGGAAACAACTTGCCTTTACAGGCTAATTGCACGCCACTTTCAACAGCCCATGCTATCAGGAATTCTCCTGGCTGATCACAGCCCTGGGATTGTGACCCGTACCGAGCGTGCGCGTGAATGCCGCTGACGGACTGCTGTGGCCGGCGTTGGCGATGGTTTCTGGGTGTCATCGGCTGCACATCCTGCTGAGTGGGATGATGAGGGGTGCGGAGACAGGTATCCATCGATGAACCCTGGAGGCTTGATTTGGGATCATTTCCGCTGGCCCGGCGCAGGCTACCCGCTAGCAAACCTGCTTCGCCGACAATAGGCTTGTTCGGTATGAAGTGAGTCATGCAGACCACGTATCAGATCGCTTATTTCCGCCCGCAGCTTTTTGCCAGATAGTTGGGCTAACATAATGATAGATTACAAATAGGGTCGAGCAAAAAACAGGCGTCCATGCCTGAATTGCATGATATTATCAGGATATCAAGGCAAATTGGCTTATTTTTAGGTGATTATCGAGTATTATTGCCAGATTTTTGCTTGAATACTACGGGGAAACAGGGCGATTATGCTTGATACTAATAAGTTATGCCTTTAGCTCTCGCATCAAGGAAATATTTTATTTCCCTTGCATCCAAAGCAAGCTGATATCTCGCCATAGAAACCATGCAGTCTCCCGGTTGTGTTCCAATAGCTGCCCAAGGATGTAAACTCCGGCTTTGGAGATGGAAAAATGGCCTTGAGGCTCTATTCACATCCTGTGGCATCTTCTGTCCTCAAACGAGGATGGCGAGTCAGCAAGCCATTAGCTGTTTCGGTATCTGGTCAAAGATTATACGAGGATGGCAAGTAATGGAAAACGGCAGTAGCGACACCGGAGCCTCATTAAGTTTATCCGGTGGAATCAAGCCCCCTTAATGAATGGAGGCTCCGTGTTATTTCTGTGCTATTCTTCAGCTATCTCAAGGTTTGCCATGGGTGGCTATTCGTCGTATGGTGGTTTTTCACACATTCGGGCATAACAATTCGCTTGAGAGGGACGCCGCAAAAAGCGGCGGCGCCCCTCAGCTATGTCGTTATGCCTTTAGCTCTCGCATCAAGGAAATGTTTTATTTCCCTTGCATCCAAAGCAAGCTGATATTT
>DRKN01000047.1 GCA_011051755.1 Gammaproteobacteria bacterium | reverse complement strand
GGGATATTATGCGGCGGCATCATCTTCTGCATGACGGACTCTTTTCGTTCTGCTGAATAACGCTTCATTTCTCACTCTCTATCGCCCACCTTAACTTCGATTACAATGATCATATGAGGCGACAACTATCCTGACAGAGGGGGCCCTTTTCCTTTCGTAGTTGTCGCGCCATGTGGAATGAATATGTTGTAGATTAGGTGCGCACGTCCCTTATTTGTTGTGCATTAATCCAAAACAATATTAATGTCGCGAAATGTGAAAGTATGATTTTCTTTGGATGCGCGTTTCTGTTTTATCGTCGCTATAAGCATTGCTTTGCTTATCATGGTGAATTCTTTGCTCACGTCGTTAAACTTTAATTTAACCGTAATATCTATACCTCTGACCAATTCCGCATGCACTGTTTCATTGAAGTAGTGATCTCTAAATGCAGTTTTTAAATTGGCTACTGTAATTTCAGATGAGACAAACTTGTTCCCGGATTGATCGTAAATGGCGGAGTTTTCAGAGAGGTCGATACTTAAGTCTGATTCCGTGGGGTTGGCAGAAAATTCGCAAATTACAGAGCTGGACTGCCTGTGACATGATGATAGTGTCACTTTTAATCCGCCCCCTGATTCCTGCCATTTGATGCCGCCCAGGGTTCTTTTCTTTGGCTTTCTAACGGTGAACTTTTCAGCAACCAAGCCGCTAAACTTCTCAATAAATATTGGTGAAAGCGCCTTTACGCAACTTCTGTAATCGGTGTTGTCTTCTACTGTTCTTTGTACGTCGCGCCACTCCGCTTTAGAAAAGGTAGCTTCGCCCGTCATGCCAATGTCTGCTAGTTTTAGCTTGATTTCCGCCCCACCATTACCTTTTACCCTTATATCCCAATAATTTCCTGCATTCTCTGGTTTGTCGCAGACCTGCTTAAGATTGTCGGCGATCTGAGAAAGTGCCTCCGTATCATTTGCGGCGAAAGCAGGTGGTACAGATAGGGAAAAAATAATTACAAATAGTATTTTAAGTCGCCGCATAAGCACTCCTTTTTATTAAATAAACGGGTATTGTCTGCTGCTCGTCGGTGCTTGCGTGCCAACCTTGGAGGATGTCCATCCGACAAGGGGTAGCGGTGATTCGGCAACCCAAGAGCGATTGTTGCACACCCTGAAATACCCTGTATTCAGTTGGTTTTTCAGATGATTTGGAGAGTAAGTCTGCTGGGTATTTTAACGCTGAGAGCGAGACAGCAACCCCTCCAAATCTTCAAAAAATAGCGCCGGATTCACTCGTGAATCATTCAGGCTCACGCCCCAATGCAGATGCGGGCCAGTGACGCGACCGGTCTGGCCCACGCTGCCGATGATCTCGCCCTGTTTGACGGTCTGCCCGGACTGTACATCGATGCGGCTCATGTGGCAGTACAGGGTGACCAGTCCCTGGCCGTGGTCGAGAAATACCGTATTGCCATTGAAAAAGTAATCACCGGTATCGATGACCTGTCCTGAGGCGGGTGCACGAATGGGTGTGCCTTCGGCGGCGGCGATGTCGATGCCACTATGCGGTTTGCGCGGTTGCTCGTTGAAATAGCGGCGCAGGCCGAAGGGGCTACTGAGGCGGCCCTGCACGGGCAGGATGAAACGCGTCTCCACGTTCGTTGCTTCCCGCCAGTGCGCCAGCGCGGCGTTGATGCGCCCGCGCTCGCTGCGGATACGCGTCATGTCCTGCGGATTCGGATTGACCTTGCGCTTGTTCTTGATGGTGAGGTGCTGGGTGGCGTAGTCCTTGGCCTGCACGCTAAAGGTCAGTGGCGCACCCTGGGTTGGTGTGAGCTTCTGAGTACCGGGTTTGGTTGAGAGCGGGATGCCCACCACGGCCTTCCAGCGGCCCCGATCCTGCTGCACCATTACCTGCTGCTCTTTGTAATGCAGCACTGGCGGTGTACCGTGAGCAGGGCCGAGGTCGATGATGGCGATGCCACCGGGTACCGCCTCGCTGTGCGGCGGCAGGGTGGCCAGCAGCGGCAGCGGCAGCAGGAACAGAAGCAAGCTAATGATCTTCATTTTATTCCTTCTCCAGGCGTCATCGCGCGCAGGGCGCACGCTACGGGTGTAGCGTGTGCCGTATCTCTGTGGTGAGGTCAGTAAACGGCTCATACTCACTCCTTTCGAGCGCCTTCGACCCGGCACTCCAACCGCCCTTCGCCGAGGCGGACAGACAATGGATCGCCGATGTTCACTTCGCCGGCCTTACGGACGATGGAGCCATCCGGGTGTTGTGCGATGGCATAGCCGCGACTCAGCGTGGCCAGTGGACTGACCGCATCCAGGGCGCGGGCGAGGGCGGCGAGGCGCTGTTGTTCTTTGCCCAGGTGTTGTGACATGGCGGTATGCAGGCGCTGGCGGTCGGCGCGCAGACGCAGTTGCAGGGTCGTCAGTTGCCGTGTCGGTGACTGGCTGTGCAGGCGGGCGGTCAGGGTGCCAAGACGTGCCTGGTTGTGTTGCAGGCGTGTGCGCAGGGCGCGGCCGAGGCGTTGTTCCAGCTCGTCCAGCCGTTGGGCCCGATCTTGCAGCCGTTGGCCGGGATGTTTGAGATGACGGCTAACGGCTTGCAGGTGTTGCTGTTCGCGTGCCAGGCGGGACTGCGTGGCGCGGATCAGCCGGCTGCGCCAGTGGCGCAGGGTGTCCTGCCATTCGCTGTGATCCGGGCTGATCAGTTCAGCGGCGGCGGAGGGTGTGGGGGCGCGCATGTCGGCGACGAAGTCGACGATGGTAACGTCGATTTCATGCCCCACGGCGCTGATGACCGGGATCGGACTGTCGACAATGGCACGCGCCACGGCTTCGTCGTTGAAGGCCCACAGGTCTTCCAGCGAACCGCCGCCGCGGGTAAGCAACAGAAGATCGCATTCGTCGCGCTGTGCCGCGGTGTACAGGGCGTCGACGATGGCCGCCGGGGCCTCGCTACCCTGCACCGGCACCGGGTGGATGAGCACCGGGATGGCTGGGAAACGCCGCTTGAGGACGCTGAGTACGTCACGAATGGCCGCACCACTGGGTGAGGTGATGACGCCGATGCAGCGCGGCAGGTCGGGCAGTGGACGCTTGCGGGCGGTGTCGAACAGGCCTTCGTCGGCCAGGCGCTGTTTGAGCTGCTCGAATTGCCGTCGCAGACGGCCGTCGCCGGCCTCTTCCAGGTGTTCGACAATGAGCTGATAGTCACCGCGTGCTTCGTACAGGCTGACGCGTACCCGTGCCAGTACCGCGCTGCCGTTTTTCGGCGGAAAGCTCAGTTGCCGCCGGCGCATTTTGAACATGGCGCAACGTACCTGGGCCTGTTCGTCTTTCAGGCTGAAATAGATGTGGCCGGAGGCCGGGCGGGCCAGATTGGAAATCTCGCCCTCGACCCAGAGCAATGGAAAATTGCCTTCGAGCAGGGCGCGAGCCTCGCGATTGAGGCGGGCGATACTGTAAATTTTGCGGTGGGGTGTATTGGCGTCAGGGAACATGGGGCGGGTAGTGTGTTTCCGGGGGGGAATGGAAAGAGGCGGGCTGCATTGCAGTCCGCCTCTTCAAATTGCACTATTCAGCTCAGGCGTTAAATTAAAACAGCCAGGGCTTAGCGCTCTTCTGCTCCATGGCCTGTTCGTAGCCCATTTCACCCTGGAATCTGGCGATGTTGGCCAGCTTGATGGCGGTTTCGAAATCGGCCTTGTGGGCTGCGGTCTTGGCCTTTTTGAGGAATTTCTTTCTTGCGTCACGCCATTCCCCGTCGACACTGCGGGCCTTGTTCACCGCGGCCTCGGCGGCTTCGATGGCGGCGCTGGCGGCCGCTGCATTGACGTCTTCGGTTTTGCCTTGGGATGCACAGCCGCTCAACGCGACCAGCAGCGCACCTGTTATTGCCATTGCTCGTTTTTTCATGCCTTCCTCCTCTGGTGACCTTCAGAAGTATTGTTTTTTGCTGGGTGGTTTGATCACGCTTATCCGCTCATTATGAACCTGTCCAGACCAAGCTACCGGTTTCGCAGTTGCAGGTCAAACCCGGTGCCCGCCTCACCGGGCTTGCCGGGGAAATGCCACTGTCCGGTGGTGCAGGCAGTCCGGCTGCTGATCAGGCCGGCTTTGCATATCCTGAATAAACAAGTACTTATCATGGGTGGATAGATGTTGAACGCGAGCGGGGCAAGGGTATCTCGAAATTTCCGGGTCAGCCGACTATAATCCGCCCCCTAAACTCTTGTATTGCTTTGGAATCCCGATTATGCGAATCGCCCAGGAAGCCCTTACTTTTGATGATGTACTGCTGGTTCCCGCCCACTCCACGGTGATGCCGAAGGAAGTGAGCTTGCAGACATCCCTGACCCGGGAGATCCGACTCAATGTGCCGCTGGTGTCGGCGGCCATGGACACGGTAACTGAGGCGCGCCTGGCCATCAGCATGGCGCAGGAAGGCGGCATCGGCATTATTCATAAGAATATGACCGAGGAAGAGCAGGCGGAACAGGTGCGTCTGGTGAAGAAATACGAGAGTGGCGTGATCAAAGATCCGATTACCGTGACGCCGGATACCAGCATCCGTGACGTGCTGGCCCTGACACGGGCACAGAACATCTCCGGTGTGCCGGTGGTGGCGGGGGGGCGCCTGGAGGGCATCGTTACCAGCCGTGACCTGCGTTTTGAAACCCGCTTCGATAACCCCGTATCCAGCATTATGACCGGGCGCGACAAACTGGTGACGGTAAAGGAAGGCACGGAGAACGAGGAGGTGCTCAGCCTGCTGCACAGATACCGCATCGAGAAGGTGCTGGTGGTCAATGACGATTTCGAACTGCGCGGGCTGATCACCGTCAAGGACATGCAAAAAGCCTCGGAATATCCCAATGCCTGCAAGGACAGCCAGGGGCGTTTACGCGTCGGTGCGGCGGTCGGCACTGGCGGTGGTACCGAGGCGCGGGTCGCGGGGCTGGTGGAAGCCGGCGTGGATGTGGTCGTGGTGGACACCGCCCATGGCCATTCACAGGGCGTGCTGGATCGGGTTGCCTGGGTAAAGAAGCGTTTTCCACAGATACAGGTGATTGGCGGTAACATCGCCACGGCCGAGGCGGCGCTGGCATTGAAGGCGGTCGGCGCCGACGGCGTGAAGGTGGGCATCGGCCCCGGCTCCATTTGCACCACACGCATCGTCGCTGGTGTCGGCGTGCCACAGGTCACGGCCATTTCCAATGTTGCCAAGGCACTGCAAGGTAGCGGTATTCCGGTGATCGGCGATGGTGGCATCCGCTATTCCGGTGACGTGGCCAAGGCCATCGTTGCCGGTGCATCCTGCATCATGATCGGTGGCATGTTCGCGGGTACCGAAGAGGCGCCGGGTGAGGTGGAGCTGTTCCAGGGGCGTTCCTACAAATCCTACCGTGGTATGGGTTCGCTGGGTGCCATGACCGGCAGTGAGGGCTCCAGTGATCGTTACTTCCAGGAAGGCAGCAAGGCCGACAAACTGGTGCCGGAAGGTATTGAGGGTCGTGTACCCTTCAAGGGCCCACTAGCGCCGGTGGTGCATCAGCTGCTCGGTGGTATCCGTTCCAGCATGGGATATACCGGCTGCGCCGATATTGATGAAATGCGCAGCAAACCGGTGTTCGTGCGCGTTACGGGCGCCGGCATGCAGGAAAGTCATGTGCACGACGTGACCATCACCAAGGAAGCACCGAACTATCGCGTGTAATTAATTCCGGCCGAATCGAGCCGCGACCCGGCCGCCTGAACCATCAGCATTGGATACCCCGTCTTGAGTACTGACATCCATTCCCACCGCATCCTGATCCTCGATTTCGGTTCGCAGTACAGCCAACTCATCGCCCGCCGGGTGCGCGAGGCAGGCGTCTATTGTGAATTACACGCCTGGGATCAGATGGACGACGCCACCGTGCGCGAGTTCGCCCCCAGCGGCATCATTCTTTCCGGCGGCCCTGAGTCGGTCACCAGTGATGAATCACCCTGTGCGCCACAGGCAGTGTTCGAGCTGAGTGCGCCGGTGTTGGGTATTTGCTACGGCATGCAGACCATGGCCGCGCAGCTGGGTGGCCGGGTGGAGACCGCCGATCACCATGAATACGGTTATGCCCAGGTGCGCGCGCACGGCCACACCGCACTGTTGTGCAATATTGAAGACCATACCAGTCCGGAAGGCTATGGCCTGCTGGATGTGTGGATGAGCCACGGTGATCGCGTTGAGGAGCTGCCGCCTAACTTTAAGTTGATGGCCTCTAGCGAGGCTGCGCCCATTGCCGGGATGGCCGATGAAGAACGCCGTTTTTACGCTATTCAATTCCATCCGGAAGTTACTCACACCCGGCAGGGAGAGCGTATTGTCGAGCGTTTTGTATTGGATATTTGCGACTGTGAACCCTTGTGGACTGCGGGCAATATTATTGAAGAAAACATCCGTGCAGTGCGCAGGCAAGTAGGTTCGGACGAGGTGATCCTCGGCCTTTCCGGTGGCGTCGATTCCTCGGTGGTGGCGGCTCTGTTGCACCGTGCTATCGGCGACCAATTGACCTGTGTGTTTGTCGACAATGGTTTATTGCGCCTCAACGAAGGCGACCAGGTTATGGCCACCTTTGCCGAACACATGGGAGTGAAAGTGATTCGTGTCGATGCCGAACAGCGTTTCATGGATGCGCTGGCAGGCGAGGCCGACCCGGAGAAGAAGCGTAAGATCATCGGCAACCTGTTCGTTGACATTTTCGAGGAGCAGTCGAACAAACTGCCTAACGCAAAATGGCTAGCCCAGGGAACCATTTATCCGGACGTTATCGAGTCTGCTGGCGCCAAGTCCGGCAAGGCGCATGTTATCAAATCCCATCACAATGTTGGTGGGTTGCCGGATACCATGCGACTCAAACTGGTCGAGCCGCTGCGCGAGCTGTTCAAGGACGAGGTGCGTAAACTTGGCACCGAGCTGGGTTTGCCCTATGACATGGTTTACCGCCATCCATTCCCGGGGCCCGGCCTCGGCGTGCGCATCCTCGGTGAAGTAAAAAAGGAATACGCCGATACCCTGCGTCCC
>DRKN01000046.1 GCA_011051755.1 Gammaproteobacteria bacterium | reverse complement strand
TCTCTGTCTACGCTTAGCCCATCTTGTTCGCAGCCTTTCGGCTGCTCCGCCATGGACCCAAGACTCGATACGGGTGGGTGGCTAGCCCTTACCCGACAGGGACTTTCACCCTGCAAGATACGCCGAGCTTGTCCCGGCGCGATAGCGCATCAGCAACACCTGAAAACAGTGAGGAGTCTGGCTGCATCAGGCCTTGGCTACCCGCAGCTGAAATCGCTCATTCCCAATTTTGCGATTAAATCGATCAAATACAATGACTTCTGCATTAGCGGGAATCTGAGCAGATCCCTTCTGGTACTCCATGACAGCATTGGCAGGTTTCCATTTCACCCCGAGGCGTTTCAAGGCTTCTTCAGCAATTTCACTAAAACCGCCATCTGCTGCCAGCATGGGTTGTCCGGTCAGGCGGTTTGCATGTGCCTTGGCATACAGGCCGTAACCAATCTTTATTAGCCTGCCCTCTGCTACCAGGGTGCGAAGCGCCCGGCCAACCTGGTCATAACCGCCCAGGCGTTCGAAATCACTCCGCAGGAATACATTCCGGCGGGATCGCTGGATCCTGGTCTCAATACGTGATTTCAAAGATTGTTTTGCCATGTCTGAATACCGCTTCTTTTACTCCATGCCACAAAATCTAGCAAAAATACGACATCTTCACTAAGCCATAAATGAAAAATATATCATATTTCAATATGTTATGTTTGATGCAGTAGTACCATTGACTGCATCTGAGAGCATCTATGGATTTTTAAAAAATGAACCCAAGGGGTAACGGATTTTGTGAACGCCTACAAGGTGAAAATGTAGCTTGGTGGGCACACTTTTTGTGCCCACGCGAAATCGGCCCGAAAAGGCCTGTATTTTCAGTTTGATAAGCGTGACAAGATAGAATTAAGTCGAATCAAGATACGGTTCACCCGCATGACGCGAAATAAAGGCGCGTGCTTGATCGCGCAAAATCAGGGCTGTTGTCCAGTTTTCCTGCTGTTTACCTGCCGTGCTTTCTTGAGACCCGATAGCCTGAGGCCAGATGGGATTCCCTACTGTGATAGTAATACTTCCACGATGGGGAAACTTGGCATCGCTGCGCAAAATGGAACGTGTGCCGCGAATGGCCACGGGCACAATGGGCAGTCCTGCCTCGGCGGCGGTCAAAAAGGCGCCAAGATGAAAAGGTCGTAAACCGGGACTACGGGTAAAGGTGCCCTCGGGAAAGAAGAACAAGGAGCGGCCGGTCTTCGCCTGGGTGAAGAGATGCGAAGCATCTTCGACCCCCTTCTTTGCATCAAAACGTTCGACAAATTCCGTACCGATACGTCGCAAAAATAGTCCTGCAACGGCCTGTTTGGCGAGTTCGATCTTCGCCACAAAGGAAAAGGGACGATCCAGAGCGGCAATCAACAATGGCCCATCCAGGTAACTGGCGTGGTTGGCCACGAAGACACAGGGTTGATTTTTATCGGGTAATTTTTCAAGACCTTCAACCCTGAATGGGGTGCATGTGAGACGGGTCAATAAGCGTGTAGCCACGCGCATCAACCACCAACGCAAAGTCGTCGAGGAAGAAAAAACCACGCCAAGCCAGGCCAATGGCGCCAGGAGCCAAAAAATGATCCTGGCATGAAGTGCCCAGAGCCCGGCCCTAAAAGTCCGCCGGAAACGCCGCAATTGTGGCGCGACACTGCTTAGCAGCAGGTGGCTGACTTGCCACCAGAGTGGCGCCGGTGTTTTGCCAAGAAAACCACGTTCATAAAGCTCGCGGCAGGCCGCACGCCGTATCTTGCCACTGGAGGTTTTGAGCACCGTATTAGGCCGGGCCAATACAATATCGTCGGCAGGCCCACCGATAAGTTTACTGGCGATATTGTTGACTTGTTGGCGTAATTGATCGAGTTCATCGACTTCTTTTTTGCGTGTTTCCGCCAACACCACGAGACGCTCGGTACCGGTGTTGGGATCGGTGGCGCCGAACACGGCAACCCGACCTTTACGAATATCCACCATATCACCGACAGCTTCTTCCAATTCGTGGGGATAGAGATTGCGTCCGGCACGAATGATAACGTCCTTGGTGCGCCCCGTGACATACAGGTCGCCCTCACTGATATAGGCAAGATCTCCCGAGTTGAGCCAATCACCGTCGAACAGCTTTTGCGTGGCCTCCCGGTTGTGTAAATAACCGCTGGTGGAGGAAGGCCCGCGAAACTGGAGGCGCCCTTCCTGGCGATCAGGCAGTTCATCGCTTTGCGCATCGACGATGCGTATTTCATGCCCGGCCAGCACCTGTCCACAGGCAACGAAGCGCAGGGCATCTGCTTCATCATCTGCGGCGGGAATAGCTGCACCCATTTGCGCAAAGGCCTGACGTTGAATGTGATCGATACGCAAATCCTGTGCAATGGGCGGAAAGGCCAGGCCGACGCTGCATTCGGCAAGCCCGTAAACGGGCACCATGGCAGTGGCAGGAAATCCAAATTGAGCAAAGCGTTGAGGAAATTGCATCACCGTCTTCGGGCTCACGGCCTCGGCGCCATTGAATGCGGCGCGCCAGGAGCTGAGATCGAGCCCTTCCAGATCGCTATCCTCTAAACGGCTCAAGCACAGTTCATAACCGAAATTAGGCGCCGCAGAAAGGGTGCCACGGTAACGGTGTATGGCCTGAAGCCAGCGCTGGGGACGGGCGAGAAAGGCAAGCGGCGACATAATGACCAACAGGGCGGCATAATACAGGCTACCCAGCCAAGCGCCGATCAGCCCCATGTCATGATAGAGAGGTAACCAGCTGACAAACACATCCTTGGCGTTGGCCTGCACCCTTTCCCCCATCGCGCGGATATTGGCCAGAAGATTGGCATGTGTCAGCACCACCCCTTTGGGATTGCCTGTGCTGCCCGAAGTGTATTGTAAGAAGGCCGTGTCGTGAGGGGATATGGGAGGACGGAGGTAGTCTCCAGCGGCGTTCAACAACTCATCCACGGTGACGATGTGGCGTAAGGTTTCCAGCTGTGCCTTCAGTAGCCGTGCCACCTGTTTGGCCCTGCTGACGGTGATCAGGGTAACCGCCCGACAGTTGCCCAAAATAGCCGTGTGGCGGCGCAAATGGTCTTCCAGTTGACTGGGGCGGAGCGGCGGATAGATGGGCACGGGAATAGCCCCGGCCAGCAGAATGCCAAAAAAAACCGTAAAATAGTCACGGCCCGTGGGCAACATTATGGCCACCGGCTCACCCGGCTGCACTCCCAGCCGCTGGAGACTGCCCGCCAAGGCTCGGGCAGCATCATAGAGACACTGATAATCGATCACCTCGCCATCACCATCATCGGCATAAAACTGGATATGGGGCTGTGTCGGATGGGCCTGGAGATGCCACTCCAATACCTCCACCAGGGTTTGTGCCCGGGCAGGATCGGCGGCGGTCTCCATGGGTTCGAGAGGCGCTCCCCCGGTGTGTGGAAGAGGAACGGTTCGGCGGTTGCTCTGCGACGCCGCTTTGCTGAGTTCGCGAATGAGATCCCTGGGCGTTTCCGCCTCGCTGAAGACATCTTCGGGCAGGGCCAAGCCAAAGCGACGCTCAATACGGCTGAGCAATTCAACACGGGTCAAGCTGTCGAAACCGATATCCCGCTCCAGGGAGTGATCCAAGTGGATGGCCTGCGAAACGGCTCCCGACTGTATTTCCGCCAAGAGGGATCTTATCTCCTCAAGCAAGGGATCCCAATAATCTGTTTCCAGGTTGCCGGCTTCTGGAGCCTGGTTTTTCACAGTGTTCATGCTCTTGGCGTTTCCCCCTGATCGGCCACAACTCAATAACATAGAGAATCGATCAGATAATGCATTAAGAGGCTCTGATTAATTCGTGGATTACGGGTGAGATCGCCTACCGCAGCAGTGTGCTGAAAAAATTTTATCGCATAACCCCGCCGCGACAGAATCACTCAGAGGTTCTTTGAGTATGGTGCATTCCTGGCTATTATGCCCGTCTTCTTTTTATCAAATGCAAGTAGTCCAGCGGGACATCCAACCCCATGAAATAAATATAGATTTCTTGAAAAAATGGCGTAATAGGCCCTTATGAGGGCAACCTGTATTGCAATTATTCACCACGGAGAACATAGCAGAAAACACAAAAATGCCTTGATGAAATGAACGCCGGGAGGAAAAGCATGAGTGAGTACGCCAGGATTCCAGGTCTTTTCGTCATTGCGCAGTATCCGGAGATCATCGTGCGCATGGCGCATGCTACAGGCAAGACACCGCCCTGTAGATTCCATGAGCCTGTAGTGAGCCCCTATTCCGCCCTGAAATCAGGCATCATTGTATCGACTGAATCGGCCTGCCGAAGCGACACACCCGGGACATGAGGCTATCCACGGTGACGGTAAAAGCAGGGGTGATTGGGCAACCCGCCGCTTTTATTGCCCGAGCGGTCCAGACATTGCAGGTATTGAACAGATGGTAGGTTTCTGTGGAGAGATACATTTGGCTGGTGCCGTAGAGACCCGGCCCCAAAGGAACACTTTTGCCGGACGCATCCTTGGCATAGCTGGCCGAGATATGCCGGCTCAGCCGTTCAAAACCGGGCTCGCTCAGTTGAATCTCAATGATCTCGCTACGGGGAAAGTAGGTCAAGATGGGAGCATCGAAAGCCACAACGTGCAACACGCTCTCTGTCGGCAGCAACGCCGCCTTGAGGGTGATACCCCAGTGAGGCTCTGGCGTCTGATAATAATCCCGGTCTCCCCAGCCCACTTCCAGAAATTTTCCCATGGGAAAGTCCATTTGCTCAGGCCAAACAGCATTAGAGATATCAGCACGCTCGACGATAATCCCGGCATGCCAGCCATGGCTGACCAGGTACACGGTTATCGTCGGCTCATTCGGCCCGGGTAGGCAAACCGTCTTTTCTCCTGATCCGGCGCATGCGCTGCAAGCCATGCAGACAAACCATAGCAAAAACCATCTTGGCCTCATGCGCAACATTGCGCGCACGGCGCACAGATATCTGCGCATAGCGTACGCCATGCGCACGATGATCTCCGAATACTGCGCAATGACGAAAAGACCTGGAATCCTGGCGTACTCACTCATGCCTTTCCTCCCGGCGTTCAATTCATCAAGACATTCTCTCTCCGCAGTGAATTTAACAGAAAAGTACTCGGGTGTCTGAAGAGGCCGCTTGGAAGACCTGTATTGGCGGAGCCCTCCCGCCACAAGACCTGACATTTCCTGCCGATACGACAGATTAATGCGGTGTTTTTTTGTCGATCCCAACGCCAAAGCGAAAAACATCCTTAGAACAGATGTCGATACAACGCCCGCAATTTGTACACATACCACTTTTAATCACCGGACTCCGCTGATCCTCTTCCCCTTTAAGCGCGGGTCGGATGACCTGCGGCTCCGGGCAGACATCAAAACAATCCATGCAATCATTGCATTGCTCACGCTTCGCCGCGATCACACGTAACAAGCTCACCCGGCCAATCAAGCCATAAAAGGCCCCGACCGGACACAAATGTCCACACCAGCCACGGTGACTCAGCAACAGCTCAAATAAAAATATGGCCGCAATCACCCCCCACCCTAAACCCAGGCCAAACACCAGACCTCGAAAAACAATGGAAACGGGATTCACGAGTTCCCATAGCAAAGAGCCGGTCGTAAACGCCAAAATTAATGTCATTCCCAGCAACCAATAACGTGCCTGTCGTGAATAATGTGAACGCGCCTTAATACCCAGCCGATGCTGTAAGTCACTGGCGATATCGGTCACGATATTGACGGGACAAACCCATGAACAAAAAACACGTCCACTGACCAGTAGATAAAACGTCAACACAATCGTGGCGCCTAACAAGCCTGCCAGCTCGGGAGTATGGCCTGTAAGAAAAACCTGCAACATCAAATAAGGATCACTTAACGGCACCGTATCTAAAATCATACTCGCGGCAAGATTTCCTTTGATCAGCCAAATTCCGGCAATCGGCCCTAACAAAAACAGGCCCAAAATACTCAACTGACACATTCGGCGTAACAATAACCATTGATGGCTTTTCAGCCAGCCCTTACTGTGCAAGGCTGCCGCCCCCACTTCCGCCTGTCTCGCCACTTACAAACTCCTTCGCCCACTTTTAATCGTTTCCAAAGGATTGGACGAAAACGGCGTATCATCCGCCTCGCCTTCATTCACCAGCTTCTCACCCTGGTCATCATAACGATGTTGCCCGGTCTCCTTACCGAGAGCCAGATATCTCGGAAAAACCTTAATCGCCGACTCTTGCAACACGCACGCCCCCTCGCACATTCCACAGCCCGTACAGGCATCGGAATGCACCACGGGAACAAACCGTGGCAGCTTGCCTAAACGTGTCTTAGGCAAAAGATCAATCGTAATAGCCTCATCCAGAAGTGGGCAAATATGAAAACATACCTCACAACGCATACCACGAAATGCCAGGCAATTTTCCTCATCCACCAGCACCGCCAATCCCATACGAGCATCATCGATATTCTCCAGACTGTGATCCAACGCCCCCGTTGGACACGCCTTCACACACGGAATATCCGTACACATTCTGCATGGCTGCTCCCGGGCAACGAAGTAAGGACTACCTAAAGGTACAGCTTCTCCCAAGCCGGCAAGATGAAGAATGTCGTAGGGGCAATCACGCACACATTGACCACAACGCACACAGGCCCCCAAAAACTCCTCCTCAACCAAGGCGCCGGGCGGACGAATCATCAGGGCGGGCATCGAAATCACCTGCCGGGAATAAACGCTCAATCCCGCGCCCAATAACGTCGCCCCGCAGGCCGACCCTGCCACATTGAGCAAGAAATTACGACGGGTTATACCTTTATTGATTGCCATGGGCGCTCATAGCCTGACACACATCACACTCAGGGTTTTTTTCACGGTGGTCTTTCAGAAGGCGTTACGATGCCCCCTCTCCTTTATAAAGGAGAGGGGAAATTGAACCGGTTTAAAGCACGTGCCTTAGCAATAAAAATATATTCACCAGCCCAAAACAACGGGATCAATCGACATTCAGCACCAGTGGCTCCACATCTCTTTGCGGCACATGGCACTGGTTACAAAAATAACGCCGGGGTGAAATACTGGATAAAGCTTGGCCATTTCTGTTCACAAAATGCGAGACACCGATCTTGGTCGCTCCCGGCAATTCAGATTTCCAGTTATGACACATCAGGCAATCATTATTATCCTTAGTGATCGCATAGTCTTCAGTGGTATGCGGTACCAGTGGTGGCTGTTGTGGATAACTCCGCACGACCGTTCCTTCACCATCGCGCCACTTTTTGTCCATAACGTCCATTGAATCCGCATTCAATGGTGAATTACCGCGAAGCGAAAACACATCATCGGAAGCTGCCCATGTGACAGAAGCCGTGATCAGTACTAACGCAGCTATCAATATTTTCCTCATGACATACGCCTCCTATGCTTTTAGGACGTTAACCGCACATTTTTTATAATCCGTCTGTTTAGAAAGCGGATCGGTTGCATCCAGCGTGACCTTATTGATCAGACGGCGTGCGTCAAACCATGGCACAAAGACCAGACCTGCCGGCGGTTTGTTTCGCCCACGGGTCTCGACAAGCGCGATGATCTCACCACGTCGACTCTGAATTTTTGCCAGATCACCACGTTTAAGACCGAGTTTTTTCGCATCATCAGGATGCATGAATACCTGCGCATCGGGGACGGCCCTGTAGAGTTCCGGTACCCGCTGCGTCATGGTACCTGAATGCCAATGTTCCAATACACGCCCAGTACAGAGCCACATCGTATAATCGGCATCCGGGCTTTCCGCCGGCGGTTCGTACGGTGCAAAGATAATATTTGCACGGCCATCTTTATTACCGTAGAAATAAAATTCTTTACCTGCCGGAACAAATGGATCGGAACCTTCACGATAGCGCCATTTTGTCTCTTTACCATTGACAACCGGCCAACGCAGTCCCCGCTCACGATGCAATTGATCGTATTCTGCCAGGTCGTGCCCTATTTTTGGCCCTTGGGTGCCAAACGTGCGGTACTCTTCAAACAGGCCTTTATGCACATAGAAGCCAAAATGATCCATTTCATCATTGGCATAGACATTACCTGCATCATCCGTCACCGTCTGTGCGGGGTATTTATCGACACTGCCGTTGCGGTAAAGTACTTCATACAATGTTTTCCCCCGGTACTCAGGGCGCTTGGCCAACAAGTCTTCAGACCACACCTCTTCAGTCTTGAAACGCTTGGAAAATTCCATCAACTGCCACATATCAGACTTGGCGTCTCCGGGTGCGCTCACTTGCTGACGCCATACCTGGGTACGGCGTTCAGCATTGCCATATGCGCCCTCTTTTTCCACCCACATTGCCGTAGGCAGTATCAGATCGGCTGCCATGGCGGATACGGTTGGATAGGGATCGGAAACAACGATGAAATTATCCGGATTACGATAACCCGGCAACGTCTCTTCGTTCAAATTGGCCGCTGCCTGCATATTATTGTTGCACATCACCCAGTAGGCATTGAGCTTACTGTCTTTCAACATGCGGTTCTGCTGTACGGCGTGAAATCCCGGTTTGGGAGGAATCGTCCCTTCCGGTAATTTCCAAACTTTCTCAGCAAAGTCCCGGTGCTCCTTTTTCTTCACCACAAGATCGGCGGGCAAGCGGTGGGAAAAAGTACCCACCTCGCGCGCCGTACCGCAGGCTGATGGTTGTCCTGTCAGTGAAAATGGACCATTGCCAGGCTTGGATATCTTTCCCATCAGCAGGTGGACGTTGTACATCAGCCCATTGGTCCAAACTCCACGGGTATGCTGATTGAATCCCATTGTCCATAATGACATCACTTTTTTATCCGGATCGGCATATAACTTCGCCAGTCGCAACAGCTGCTCCTTGGCGACACCACTGTGTTTGGCGGCGTACTCCAACGTATAAGGTTTCACCAGGCGAGCATATTCATCGATATCAATACCAGACAACTTACCCTTGTTGGGATTCTTCGCCTTCTTTTGTAGTGGATGCTCGGGACGAAGCCCATAACCAATATCCGTTGGGGTTATTTTGAAATTGACATGTTTGTCGATGAAGCTCTTATCATAAGCCTTATTCGTGATGATGTAGTTGGCAATATAATTCAGGATCACCATATCGGTCTGTGGCGTAAACACCATACCATTATCCGCCAGATCAAAACTGCGATGTTCATAGGTGGAGAGGACATGCACTTCTGAGTTCGGCTTACTTAAACGGGTATCTGTTATGCGCATCCACAGAACCGGATGCATTTCCGCCATGTTCGAACCCCACAGAACAAAGGCATCCGCATGCTCAAAATCATCGTAGCAGCCCATTGGCTCATCGGAACCAAAACCGCGCATGAATGCACCCACCGCTGATGCCATACAATGGCGTGCATTAGGGTCAATATTATTAGAGCGGAAGCCTGCCTTCATCAATTTTACAGCAGTATAACCCTCCATGATGGTCCATTGACCGGAACCAAACATACCAATGGATTCAGGACCTTTTCTATTCAATACCTGTTTCCACTTGCCGGCCATGGTATCAAAGGCCTCATCCCACGATACCGGTGTAAACTCACCATTTTTATCAAATTTACCATTTTTCTTACGCAGCAATGGCGTGGTCAGGCGATCATTTCCACTCATGATCTTGGATAGAAAATAGCCCTTGATACAATTGGTTCCCCGGTTGACCTCATTGTCCGGATCCGCCTGGGTGGCAACGATACGCCCCTTTTGTGTCCCAATGAGTACACCGCAACCTGTTCCACAGAATCGACAGGCGGCCTTATCCCAACGAATACGATTATCTGCCTCAGCAAAGGTTGCATGTACTGACCCAGGCAGGCTCATGTTGACTGTTGCCGCTGCAGCTGTCGCCGCAGTTGTTTTAATGAATGTTCTACGTGTTACCGCCATGTCCATCCCTCCGTTTCATTGTGGAACTCATCCAAGTGGTGATACACCGTATATATATTCAAAACGCTGTTCATTTTCTGAATATCTTCTATGGTTTCTATCATTTCTCCATCCGTATCTGTTTCCAAAGTAACCACCAGGCGCTGTTGATCACCCTGTGCATGAATCTCAAGCCCTTCCTTTTCCAGCAGTTTTTCATATTGCTGTTTGCTACAATTCGGCTTGAGTTGAATGACTGCGCCAACAATACAACCAACGGATTCCTGTTCATTATTCATACATCACCTCAAGGGCCTGTGCTGGGCAGGACGCAACACAGGCCCCACAGCCTGTACAGGCATCCATAGTAATTTCGGGTAAAGAAATGCGACCGGCAATAGCAATAAAATGAATTGCCCGTGCTTCACACTGCTCACGGCAGGTAACACAAATTACCTGCTTTTTAGCCAGGCACGCCTCACCCACGATGACCTTCATCCGCCATGGCTTAGCGAGATGCTTATCCAGAGCCTGCGTTGGGCAGACATCTACACAAGCATGACAAAATGTACACTTTCCAAGTGAAAAATTGATTTTTGGATATCGACTAAGATTGCCACGTAAAAGAATATTCTCAGGGCATGCAGTAATACAATCACCACACTGAGTACACTGCATAACGAACTGATCTTCAGAAAAAGACCAAGGTGGGCGGATCGGAGCATAGGGCTCCAGCTTACCCAAGCTAATAAAATGTCGGCGCGTCATCACCGTTGATGTAGACATATAGCCTTCCGACAGGGAGTCGTCTGTTCATCCATGTGGGTGTTTTATCAAAAATCATAACCACCCATTCCACTACAATATAGCAGCAATCGTTATTACCTGTTTTTTATTGAAATCCTGGATAATGCCGTATGAGAATGCACATTTTTGCATCTATTTGTATTGATCCAAATCAATAATCAAGATTATGTTATATTTCACAAATCCCACATAAATTAGTTAACTATCTGTGACGAAAAATCACAAATTATAGCATGATCTGACATCCAATGTCCTTCTACAGTCTTCGATGCCTCGCGACTTGCCAACTCATGAAATATTTCTCCGAGGTGTTTCCGTAACTCGCCGAATATTTTCGACTTTCTCCGTTTCGGGATGAACACGACGTGATACTTACAATCCCACTTGGTGTGACTCAAACTCTGATATTCTTTCATTTGTAAATCTCCCTCTCTTGGTCGAGTTCGAAGATTTACAATGACCGCGGTATAGGTCAAACCCTTGGGAGTCCCCCGGCACAGCCGGGGAGTTACCTGACTGATTTACTCGCGCTATAGCGCTGTTTGCAGATAATTCCCGATTAAATTTATCGTCAATGAGCTAACCCACACGATATCCCTCAATATGAGTGAGATACTGTAGTCTCGCCGCTGTCAGCAGCAGTCCTCTCTCTGTAGAATAGCAAGGCGACACTCGCAGGGACTGACCTACCATCACCAATAGAGTAAGCTACGGGCATGACTGACACGACCTTCGACAGAGAAAACCACAACGCCGATCCTGCCGAGATTGCCAAGTTCGAGGCCCTGGCCTCGCGTTGGTGGGATCCGCAGAGTGAATTCAAGCCCCTACACGAGATCAACCCGCTGCGCCTCGATTATATCGAACGCCATGCTGGCGGGCTGGACGGCAAGCAGGTGTTGGACGTGGGCTGCGGCGGCGGCATTCTCTCCGAGAGCATGGCCAGCCTCGGCGCTCAAGTGACCGGCATCGACATGGGCGAGGCGCCATTGTCGGTGGCGCGCCTGCACGGGCTGGAATCCGGCGTGAAGGTAGACTATCAACGCAGTACTGCCGAGACCTTCGCCGAGCAGCACCCGGGCCACTTCGATACGGTCACCTGCATGGAGATGCTGGAGCACGTGCCAGACCCCGCCTCGGTGATCCGCGCCTGCGCAGCCCTAGTGAAACCCGGCGGCGTAGTGTTCTTTTCCACCATCAACCGCAATCCCAAGGCCTACCTGCTGGCCATCATCGGCGCCGAATATCTGCTGCGCATGCTGCCCCGGGGAACCCACGACTACGACAAGTTCATCCGCCCCTCGGAACTGGAAAGCTGGGCGCGCCACACCGAATTGAAGATGCGAGACCTCACCGGCATGAGTTATAACCCGCTCAGCAAACAGTACGCGCTGGGACGGGATCTGGCCGTCAACTACCTGGCCTGCTGCACCCGCGATGAGATATAACCCCGCAGGGTGGGCATTGCCCACCGAATGTAGCTGGCTGTCTGTCACTGGTGGGCAATGCCCACCCTATCTGCGTCGGTGACCCGCGCCATCAAAACGGTGCTATTCGACCTCGACGGCACCCTGGCCGACACCGCCCCGGATCTGGCCTATGCCCTCAACGCCGTGCTCACCGAGCAGGGCCGCCCCTCCTTGTCGCTGGACACCATTCGCCCCGCAGCCTCGCACGGCGGCATGGCCCTGGTTCGCTGCGGTTTTGGTGAACGACACCCCGAAGAAGAGGCCCTGCGGCTGCGCCTGCTGGATATTTATCAGGCCAATATCGCCCGCGAAACACGCCTGTTTCCGGGCATGACGGAGGTACTGGCCGGGATCGAGGCTGGCGGCCTCAAGTGGGGCGTGGTCACCAACAAACCCGCCTGGCTCAGCGAACCGCTGCTGGAGGCGCTGGGGCTCAGCCAACGCGCTGCCTGCATCGTCAGTGGCGATACCTGCGAGCAGAGCAAGCCGCATCCGCAGCCCATTCTGCACGCCTGCCGGCAGATCGGCGCCGAGGCGCGGGAATGCCTGTACGTGGGTGATGCCGAGCGCGACATCGAGGCCGGACGGCGTGCCGGCACCCACACCCTCGCCGCCCTGTTCGGCTACATCGGCGAAAGTGATCGTCCACAGGACTGGGGCGCGGATGCGCTCATTGCGCATCCGGGCGAAATCCTTGCCTGGCTTGAGCCCCGGTAGGAGCGGGCCATGCCCGCGATGTCATTGCTTTCGCTGCCGATAGTGTTGTTATGAAACCGCTCCCACAGTTTATCGCTGGCTTTCCCTGCCGGGTAGACTTCATCGCGGGCATGGCCCGCTCCTACAAACCATGCCCACCGGATATATGGCAGCGCTGAGCAGTGTCACAAGCACGATGCATTTTCTCTGCAAACTCCGTACCTCTGTGGTGAATAGCGTCCCGTCGGCGTCGCCCACAACAAGCCGTGTCCCACTTCGCAATTCCGATTAGAATACACCGATGGACTCTCTCATCTCGCTCATCCCCCTGATTCTCATCGCCCTGCTCGCCGCCGTCGCCAGTGGCGTAGCGGTTTATCTGCATCTGCAGAGGCGCATCAACAAGCTGTCGGCGAAAAATACCGAGCTGGGCATTAAACTGGAAATGGAGCGCAAGTCCCACGAGGACAAGCTGGAAACCCTGAAACAGGCCGGCGAACAGCAACGCGAGCAACTGAAAGAAAGCTTCAGCCATCTCTCCAGTCAGGCGCTGAAACACAACAACGAGACATTCCTGAAACTGGCGCAGGAAAACCTACAGCGTTTCCAGTCACAGGCCAAAGGCGAACTTGGCCAGCGTGAGCAGGCCATCGAGACACTGGTCAAACCCATCCGCGAGGCACTGGAAAAGACCGAAAAACAGATCCGCGAAATGGAGCAGGCGCGCAAGCAGGCCTATGGCGCACTCACCCAGCACCTTGAAACCATGAGTCAGACCCAGCAGGCCCTGCAGGGCGAGACACGCAATCTGGTGCAGGCCCTGCGCCGGCCCGAGGTACGCGGCCAGTGGGGCGAACTGACCCTCAGACGTCTCGCCGAGCTGGCCGGCATGGTGGAACACTGTGATTTCTTTGAGCAGGAACACACCAGCAGCGACGATGGCGCCTTGCGCCCCGACATGATCGTGCGCATGCCCGGCGGACGCGAGGTGGTGGTGGACGTCAAGACGCCACTGGACGCCTACCTCTCCGCAGTGGAGGCCACGGACGACAACGGACGTGATGCGCAGCTACAGCGCCACGCCCGCAATGTACGCAAACGCGTGCAGGAGCTGGCCAGCAAGACCTACTGGCAGCAATTCAAGGATTCGCCGGATTTCGTCGTGCTGTTCATCCCCGGCGATCAGTTCCTCAGCGCCGCGCTGGACAAGGATCACGCCCTGCTGGAGAACGCCATGCAACAGAAAGTGATTCTTGCCACCCCCACCAGTTTTGTCGCCTTGCTGCGTGCCGTGGCCTATGGCTGGCGGCAGGAGTCTCTGGCGGAAAATGCCGAAAATATCCGCAAAGTGGGAGAGGATCTATACGGCCGGTTGGGCACCTTCGCCGACCATCTGGGCAAGATGGGCAAGAGCCTCAACAGTTCGGTGCAGCACTACAACAAGGCAGTGGCCTCCTTCGACAGCCGCGTGCTACCCAGTGCACGCAAGTTCAACGACATGGGCATCAGCGCAAAAAAGATCATCGACAAGACCGGGCAGATCGAATCGAGCGCCCGTGACGTGGCGCCAGAAAGCGAAAAAGACGGCCAGAAAGCGTAAAAAAATGCTTGCTTTTGCGCGTGCCCGGCATTTTTTCAGACGCAACGGTACGGCCTTGTCAACATAGACTACAGCGGGCATAAACCGCGCGACAATGAGCCGGAGCGGTAGCACAACCCCTCCTGTCCCTCCTATTCTTCTGCACAGAAAACCGCCCCCTCAGCGGTAATAAGTCACGCTGTAAGAAATGGCACAGAGTCACCAATAACCCTATACTTGAAGCACTTTGACAATCTCTATCCCAGCAACTTGTATGGAGTAAAGTTATGGCGGATTTCAACAAAGCCATCGGCAAGACCCTTGCCCACGAAGGTGGTGCAAAATTCACCGACGACCCCATGGATCGCGGCGGCGCCACCAAGTACGGCATTTCCCAGCGCGCCTATCCCAATGTCGACATCCGCAACCTGACCGAACAGCAGGCACGGGACATCTACAAGCGTGATTACTGGGATCGCATCCGTGCCGATGAAATCACCTCACAGGCGATCGCGGAAAATATTTTCGATACCGCCGTCAATATGGGCGTGCGCACCGCCAGCCGGCTGGCACAGGTAGCGCTGGATATCGAACCCGCCGACGGCATCATCGGCAGCCAATCATTGAAAATCATCGATGCCGCTGATGAATCATCATTTATCGCCAACTACACCATCGCCAAGATTGCACGCTACACGTATATCTGTAACCGCAACAAATCGCAGAAGAAATATCTGCTTGGCTGGATCAACCGTGCATTGGGAGGTGTCGCATGAGTTTTTTGACAAAACTGCTGGGCGGTGGCGATGTCGTCAAGTCCGTGGGAGATACGCTGGACAATCTGTTCACGTCCGATGAAGAAAGGCTGGAAGCCGAACGGGAGGTCATGAAAGCACAGCGAAATTTTGATTATCTCGAAAACAAGCTCGTCGCCGAGCAGAATGTTGCCCAGATGGAGGTCAACAAGCAGGAGGCTAAGGGCAACTGGTTTCAGTCCGGCTGGCGACCGGCCATCGGCTGGATCGGCGCTGTCACCCTCGCCTATCAGTTCATCGTCTATCCACTGCTGCTGTGGACGCTCGATGACGCCAGCAAGGCCCCACCGCAGATGGACTCCAGTATGATGTTCACCATTATTACCGGTATGCTGGGCATCGCCGGCATGCGTTCCTTCGACAAGCTGAAAAAGACCGACACGAAGACTCCCTGAGTCAAGTGTGCAGTGCGAACTATCAGGTACAGGCATGAATCAGGATTCAGAATTCAACGAACAACGCCGGTTTTCCCGCATCAGCTTCGCTGCGGACGTGCAGCTGGTCGACGCCAAGGGCAGCTGGCGTAGCCGGCTTATCGATCTGTCTCTGAAAGGCGCCCTGATTGCCGCCCCACAGGACTGGAGCGGACAACCGGGCGAGCATTTCCTGCTGGAGCTGGCACTGGACAGGGATGAAGAAGTGGTGGTCCGTATGGAGGTCTCCGTATCACATATCGAAAATGACCACATTGGCTTCCGCTGCGAACACATCGACCTGGACAGTATCAGCCACCTGCGGCGGCTGGTGGAGCTGAACCTGGGCGACGCCGAACTGCTGGATCGCGAGCTGTCGGCGCTGACGCGGGGGGAGTGTTGAGTGTTGAGTGTTGAGTGTTGAGTGTCCAAGATCGTGCGCACGGCGCACGCTACCTTCAAGGCCAAGGCTGGCACTGGGACTATAACGCCCGGCAAACCCCCACGCTCCACCCACTAAGCACTGAACACTCAACACTGAACACTGAGGGCGCAGCCCTCTATATCGCCGCCAGGGCATCGGCCAACGTCTTCACTCCCGCGACGTCCATCCCCTTGGGCTTCTCGCGCGGCGCATTGGCCAGCGGCACGATGGCGCGGCGGAAGCCGTGCTTTACCGCTTCGTACAGGCGCTCCTGTCCGCTGGGTACGGGACGGATCTCGCCCGACAGGCCCACTTCACCGAACACCACCAAGTCGTGCGGCAGGGGCCGGTCACGCAGGCTGGAAACGATGGACAGCAACAGGGCCAGATCGGCGCCGGTCTCCACCACCTTTACACCGCCCACGACGTTGACGAAGACATCCTGATCGCCCACCTGCAAACCGCCGTGACGGTGTAACACGGCCAGCAGCATGGCCAGACGGTTTTGATCCAAGCCCACCGCGAGGCGGCGCGGATTGCCGAAGCTGCTGTCATCCACCAATGCCTGTATCTCCACCAGCAGGGGCCGCGTGCCCTCCCACACCACCATCACCACACTGCCGGCGGCGGGCTCGTCCGAGCGTGAGAGGAAGATGGCCGAGGGATTCTTGACCTCTTTCAGGCCGTGCTCGGTCATGGCGAACACGCCCAGTTCATTGACCGCGCCGAAGCGGTTCTTGGTGCCACGCAGGGTGCGGAAGCGACTGTCGTCGGAACCTTCGAGCATGATGGAGCAGTCGATCATATGCTCCAGAACCTTGGGGCCGGCCAGGGTACCGTCCTTGGTCACATGGCCAACGAGAATCAACGCCGTGTTGCTCTGTTTGGCATAACGAATCATCTGCGCCGCACTCTCGCGCACCTGCGTCACCCCGCCCGGGGCGGAAGAAATATCCTCCACGTGCATCACCTGGATGGAATCCGCCACCATCAGCTGTGGTTTCTGTTGCCCGGCCACGGTGCAGATGGTTTCTACACGGGTTTCTGACAATAACTGCAAGTTGTCGACAGGCAGATCAAGTCGGCGGGCGCGCATCGCCACCTGCTGCAGGGATTCCTCGCCAGTCACATACAACGCCTTCATGTGCTGCGCCAGCCGGCAGAGGACTTGCAACAACAGAGTGCTTTTGCCGGCACCGGGATGACCACCGATGAGCACCGCCGAACCCGGCACCAGTCCGCCGCCCAGCACGCGGTCGAATTCCTCGACGCCGGTACTGATGCGCGGCACATTGCTGAGATCGATGTCGGCCAGGGTAGTGACTGCGGACAGGCTGCCGGCATAGCCCTGCCGCTTGGCCGTGCGGCTGCCCCCCCCGGATACCGGGCCGAGGCGGATCTCGGTCAGCGTGTTCCAGGCCCCGCAGTCGTCACAGCGCCCCTGCCACTTGACGTAGTCCGAGCCGCAATCGTTGCAGACGTAAGCGGTTTTGACCTTAGCCATCGATGGTTTCCTTTTTGACGCGGCAAGTCACGCCACAGAACAGCGCATAGGCAATGGTTGAGGCGCACACGGCAATCTCTTCCGCAGGCAGTCCATTACCCCATAGGGTGACGGGATCACCGACAGCGGCACCAGGCTGGCCGCGCAGATCGACACAGATCATGTCCATGGAGACGCGCCCAATCAGTGCCGCCCGCCGGCCATTGACCAGCAGCGGCGTACCGGATGGCGCATGGCGCGGATAGCCATCACCATAGCCCATCGCCACCACGCCCACCGGCATGTCTTCGGGACAGACCCAGCTGCCGCCATAGCCGACAGCATCGCCCTTTTTGCATTGGCGAATACTGATCAGCTCGCTGTACAGGGTCATCACAGGTCGCAGGTTTCGCTGCGCCCCGCATTCGCCCAGCATGGGTGAGACGCCATACAGCATGATACCCGGCCTCACCACATCGCCATGCGAGGCGGGCCAGGCCAGGATGCCGGCGGAATTGGCGATAGAAACCGGTATTGATCGATCTGTGCGAACTGATGCCAGACAGTCCAGTTGCTTGCGGGTAAACCCGTCGTCGCCGTCATCGGCATTGGCGAGATGCGTCATCAGACCGAGCAGGGGCGCTACAGCAGGGCATGCAGCGAGGCGCTGCCAGGCTGCTGGCACGGCCTGCGGCGAAATCCCCAGGCGGTGCATGCCCGTGTCCACTTTGAGCCAGGCGGGGATGGAACAAGCTTGCGGAGACAGTGACGCCAGCACATCCAGCTGGCGCTCATCATGAACCACTATTTGTAGTTTGTGATGCCGGATCAATGGCAACTCGTCGGCGTGAAAAAAGCCTTCCAGTAATAGAATCGACTTATCGATGCCGGCTGCACGCAGGCTCAGCGCCTCTTCGAGACAGGCCACGCCGAACACATCGGCATCGGCCAGGGCCTGCGCCACCGCTACGATACCGTGTCCATAGGCATCGGCCTTGATGACGGCAATGAGTTGCTGCTGCGGCGCGGCACGGCGAACCTGTTGCAGATTATGCCGAAGCGCCGAAAGGTCGATGACGGCCCGCGCCGCTCGGCTCATGCAAGGCCCCTCTTCATGTCGACAAAATTCTTCATGAAACGCGTCTATGAATAACCCTCGTCGTCGGAATAGACGTCGTGAATAAAGTTCTCAAAGCGGGTGAACTGGCCAAGGAAGGTCAGGCGCGTGGTGCCGATGGGGCCATTACGCTGTTTACCGATAATAATTTCGGCGACGCCCTTGCTGTCACTGTCTTCATTGTAGACCTCGTCGCGATAGATGAAGACAATCACGTCGGCATCCTGCTCGATGGCGCCCGACTCGCGCAGATCGGACATCACCGGGCGCTTGTTGGGTCGCTGTTCGAGGCTGCGGTTGAGCTGCGACAGGGCCACTACCGGCACATCCATCTCCTTCGCCAAAGCTTTCAGCGAGCGGGAGATTTCGGAGATTTCGTTGGTACGGTTTTCCGACGACCCGTGCACCTGCATTAGCTGTAGGTAATCGATGACGATAAGACCCAACTGGCCGTGTTCACGCGCCAGGCGGCGCACGCGGGCGCGCAGCTCGTTGGGTGACAGCGCCGGCGTATCGTCGATGAACATGGGAGCCTCGGCCAGCAGCCCCACCGCCGAGGTCAGGCGCGGCCAGTCATCGTCTTCCAGCTTGCCGGTGCGGACACGATGCTGGTCGATGCGCCCCAGTGACGAGAGCATACGCATGGCCAGTGATTCACCCGGCATTTCCATGCTGAACACGGCCGTCGGCAGGCCGGACTTGATGGCGGCGTGCTCGGCGATGTTCATGGCGAAGGTGGTCTTGCCCATGGACGGGCGACCCGCGACGATGACCATGTCGCCGCGCTGCAAGCCGGAGGTCATCTCGTCGAAATCATTCCAGCCGGTGGGCACGCCGGTAATGGGATTGTCCTGCTGAAACAGGGTGTCGATACGATCCACCGCCTTCACCAGCAGATCCTTGATGGCGACAAAGCCCTGTTTGCCACGCGCGCCCTGCTCGGCAATCTGGAATACCTGCCGCTCGGCGTTATCGAGCAGTTCTTCGGTGCTGCGGCCCTCGGTCTGATAGCCACTGCTGCTGATCTCATTGCCGACACTGATCAACTGGCGCAGCACCGAACGTTCGCGCACGATAGCGGCATAGGCACTGATATTGGCGGCGCTGGGCGTATCCTTGGCGAGAGTGCCAAGATAGGCCAGGCCACCGGCATCATCGAGCAGCCCTTGCGTGTTCAGCCATTCGGACAGGGTAATCACATCGAAGGGTTCGGTGCGTGCCGCCAGCGCAGCGACGGCACGGAAGATCAGGCGGTGGTCACGGCGGTAAAAATCCTCTTCCGTGATGGCATCGGCAATCTTGTCCCAGGCATTGTTGTCCAGCATCAGGCCGCCCAGCACGGACTGCTCGGCCTCGATGGATTGGGGGGCCACCTTCAATGCCTCGGTGGCCACATCGATGCTACCGGGGGGATAGGCTAACTCTTGCATGATCGGATTATCTTACCTGAAGTGGATCTACAGCGGCCCAAAAAATGGCTAAAAAAGGGCAAAAAAAAGATAAAAAAAGGCTGGCGATGCGACCATCGCCAGCCTTTTTTCTCGCCGCCGAAGGGACTTATTCGGGAACGATTTCCAGTGCAATGGTCGCAATCACATCGGTGTGGAATTCGACGTCGATCTCAAATTCACCAATATGACGCAGGGCGCCTTCTGGCAGGCGGATTTCGCTCTTGCTGACGTCCACACCGGCCTCGGTGATAGCATTGGCGATATCGGTGGTGCCGACGGAACCGAACAACTTGCCTTCCTCGCCCGCTTTCTGGGCGATGGTGACGGTCAGTTTGTCCAGGGCTCCCTTACGTGCCTCGGCGGCCGTCAGCTTCTCGGCGGCCGTTTTCTCCAGCTCCGCGCGACGGGCCTCAAACTTGGCCACGTTGTCCGCCGTAGCGGATACCGCCTTGCCCTGAGGAATCAGGAAGTTACGGCCATAACCGGCCTTGACATTGACCTGCTCACCCAGATCACCCAGATTATTTACTTTTTCCAACAGAATGACATTCATCGTTCAAGTCTCTCTTAATCCTGCATTCATCCAATGGCCACCCGGAACGAAGAGCGATTACTCTTCTCTAGCACCCGGCCCCGCAACGCGTTGGCGCAAATCAACCCAAGTGTCCAATAAACCCACTGCCGCCACCGCCAGCATCAACTGGGGCAAGACGACAAAAGCTACCACATACAAGCCGATCAGCCAGGCAATGTGCAATTGCTTCATCGCCACCACCGCATGCGCCAGGGCCAGGCCCTGCAACATGTACAGGCTCAGCAGCACAATCAGCATGTCAGCTGCCATGCTGGAAATGGCGCCTATCTGCAACACATAAAGCAGCACCAGCAGCAGCGTGATGCCTGACAGCGAGCGGCCCATGCGCAGCTGTTGAAACTCCTCGCGGAAACCGCCCGGGTTAAACAGCTGCGCCTGCCAGCCCCGCGCCAGAAACAGACAGATAATGGCATTCAGCACCATGCCTGCCGCCATCACCCCCGTCATGACCCGGGATACGCTTTCCAGGGCCGCCAGTATGGCGTCCCGGTCGGCGAGCCCGGCCTCGTCCATCACGGGATTGAATATCTGTAGCAGGATGCCATGCCACCATCCGGCGACATCATCCAGCAATAGATAGACCACCAGCACACCCAACAAGCCCAGGCCACCCGCCAGCATCAGCGTCAAGGGCAGCGAGCGACTGGCGCGCAGCAGCGAAGCCAGCATCCACAACGGCAACCAAAGGGCCGTCAGAAACATCAGCGCCGGTGCGGGGTTGCCCAGCGAAAAAGCTGCCAACAAACCCACCACCAGTGTCGCACCCGCCATCAGCACCACACCGGCCTGCATACCGTGCCGCAGAGTCACCAGGGCCACAGCAGCGCCACTGAGGATGTTGAACGGCGGCAGGGCCAGCGACAGCACGGCGAAGCCAGCCACCACCAGCATAGCCTGACTCTGACCACGCAGAATAAACGAAGCCAATGCTTTCATTATGATGCAAAACCCACGTTTATTCCGTACCTAACGACGTCCGGGCGGAAAACCACCCGGCCAGCGATTACTTGTGGGAATCGCTGTAAGGCAGCAATGCCAGCGCACGGGCACGCTTGATGGCGGTCGCCAGCTGACGCTGGTACTTGGCCTTGGTGCCAGTAATACGGCTGGGTACAATCTTGCCCGACTCGGACACATAGGCTTTCAGGGTATTGAGATCCTTGTAATCGATCTCCTTGATGCCTTCGGCCGTGAAACGGCAGTACTTTCTACGACGATAAAAACGTGACATGACTATCCTCTCAACGTAAGCGTACGCGGGTTAGGCTTCTGAAGTTGTAGAAACGGTATCGGCAGCCGGTGCGCCGTCTTCGGCCGCGGCCGGTGCAGCCTCTTCCGTGACCACCGGTTTCTCAGCCGCGGCAGGTGCAGGCTTGCGCTCACGGGATTCCTCTTCGCGGGACTTGGCCAGTGGAGAGGCCTCAGTGACGGCCTCTTTGACTCGCATCACCATGTTGCGCAGCACGGCATCATTGAAGCGGAATGCCGTCTCGATCTCTTCCAGGGCCTTGTCACCGCACTCGATATTCATCAGTACGTAGTGAGCCTTGTGAATCTTGTTGATGGGATAGGCCAGCTGACGGCGGCCCCAGTCTTCCAGCCGGTGAACCGTACCCCCATCGCTTTCGACGAAGTCTTTGTACTTTTCGACCATGGCAGGCACCTGGTCACTCTGGTCAGGGTGGACCAGAAACACGATTTCGTAGTGTCTCACGAGCACTCCTTGTGGGTTATTTAGCCTCCCGCAAGTGTTGCGGTGAAGCAAGGAGGTTAATCCATATTTTTCGAGCCGCGAATTCTACGCCATGGGCTACACAAATACAAACGGCTGCATTGCCGTTTCCGCCCTCGACTTGGCGGCATTCCGTGCACGGCAGGAGAGGCCATCGCGTAGCCGGGATGAGACGAAGTGAAATCCAGGATGGGGCGGCACTGCACTCCCCGAATCCGAATGCCCCCACTGTCAGGATAGTTGTCGCCTCATATGATCATTGCAATCGACGGTAAGGTGGGCGATAGAGCGTGAGAAATGAAGCGTTATTCAGCAGAACGAAAAGAGTCCGTCATGCAGAAGATGATGCCGCCGCATCATATCCCGCCCCCCGGTTGGCTGAAGAGACCGGCATCTCGGATGTCACCCTGTACCATTGGCGTAAACAAGCCCGAGTCGAGGGGATTGCCGTGCCAGCCGATAGGAAGAATCCGGAAAAATGGCCGTCGGAAGACAAATTTGCCATTGTGTTGGAAACCGCCCCACTGAACGAGGCCAGGCGGGCCGAATATTGCCGCCAGAAAGGCCGGTACGCCGAGCAGATTGAAGCGTGGCGCAAAGCCTGCGAGATACTGGAGATCAGTGTGCGCACCTAATCAGCGTTGGACGCAGGATAAGGCTGTTCTAAGTGATGGTCGCCGCGGTGCCCGGCGACCGGTTCCGGCCAATAAGCTGAGCCGCGAGGAACGGGAAGCGATCCTGACCATCGGTAACAGCCCGGTATTCCGCAGCCTGCCACCGGGCCAGATCGTCTTAAATTCTTGTTAAAACTTCAACTTTTAAGGTGTAACTTTAGGTAACTCACTGGAAAGAATATCAAGATTTGGCATCATGACTATTTCTATACGACGGTTGAGCCGCCTGCCTTCTTCAGTTTCATTATCAGCCCTTGGACGAAACTCACCAAAACCGGCGGCAGAAATATTTTCAGGAATAACATCCATATCTGTCAACAAATGAACGACGGTAAGCGCTCGAGAAGTGGATAGCTCCCAGTTACTAGGAAATCGCGCGCTTTTAATAGGTCGGTTGTCAGTATGTCCTTCAATCTGAAAACGCCTGTCGACGAACTGACTCAGTACTGCCGCGATTTGACTCAGGGCATCTTTACCTTCGGGGTTCAAACTTGCACTTCCGCTCTTGAACAGGACATTATTAGGAAGATTAATGACAATTCGCCCCTGTTCGATGCCAACGGTTAACTGGCCTCCATCAATCATGGTTTGTAACCGATTAACAAACTGCGCATATATTTCATTACGATGTTTAGTTTCTGCTTCGATATTTTTGAGTGTGGCCATTTGTTCCTGAGAATCAGCGAGGTTTCTCTGCAGGGCCTGTTTCCTTGCTTCAAGATTCATTAGCTCATTCTGAATTTCTGCAACCTGCATTCTGGCGGACTCTAATTCCTGTTCCGTCACCTTGAGTCTCTGCCGATTACGATTAATTTCTTCCTGGGCCAGCGCATTTTGCATCCTAGCCGCCTCTAATTCCTGTTCTGTTTTTTTAATTTTCTCTTTATTACGGCCAATTTCATCCTGGGCTCCTTTCAGGGATTCGCGTATCGCATCCTTCTCTGCCAGCGCTTCCTCAAATTTACTACTGGATACGCAGGCAGATAAAAGCATTAATGGAAAGATGACGATGGTAAGCGTTCCTATTTTCATTATTACTCCTTCATCTGTTTGTATTGATCAGCTTACGCAGAAGTGACATATATTGCGATGGGATTACCTGCACAACAGCGTATATGCCCCACTCTTCGACGCCTTGATTGCATTTTCCTTACGTGGGTTCAAACGTTGGTTCAAGGAAAACCTGAAAAAAACAAGAAATCAATTTTGAATCGTCCCTGTCTCGGTCAATGTTACTCCAAATCATAGGTTTACTGGCTCCTCAGCAGAATCTGTGGGCGTAGTAGTACAAGTTTTATGGGGATATTATCACCGATGCAATGAATATAAGTAGCGCATATCCCGTCTTTGAGATGACATAATCACCGAGGGGATGCGAACACCCCAGGGCCCCTTCTCTGGCTGCAGCATCATTCACCTTGTCAAGACTATCCTTAATTGGGTGCAAAAATTCAAGTCATTTATCCAGGTGAAAACAAGCCAGAACTGAAGGGATTACCATGCCAGACGATGGGAAAAACCCGGAGAAACAGTCATCGGAAGACCAGTCTTTTCAGTGACTTGGAAGCCACATTATTGAATGAAACCGAGCTGGCCGAATAGCGTCGCCGAAAGGATTTGTATATCGAGCAGATCAATAAGGAACGTGCATGTTCCTGACCATGGTCAGGAACACGGCAATCAGGGTCTTCAACGCAGGATTTTCAAGGCAACATGGAAGCAAGTTGTTTCAATACCTGTGCAGTAAGATCTGAAAGCGCATTTTGATATAGACCATAGGCAATCAAAACAATGCCGCCACTAACCAGCCAATGCAGCCACAGAGGTCTGTATTTCGTAAACCCATAACGGGTTGGTTTTAAATTCTGCTGACTATTCTGCAACGCTTCTTTCGGATCACCCCGCATATCACGCAGAGTTC
>DRKN01000045.1 GCA_011051755.1 Gammaproteobacteria bacterium | reverse complement strand
TTTTCCCTCTTGCCCCCACTGCTCCCCGCCGCTAAACCCGTCGGCGGAGACGTGGCCGAGTGGTCGAAGGCGCTCCCCTGCTAAGGGAGTAGGCGGGAAACCGTCTCGAGGGTTCGAATCCCTTCGTCTCCGCCACTATCCCCCGGCCCGTTCTTCGCTTGTGGCTGATCCAGATTTTTCTTGTTGTTTTCAAAGGTTATAGGCGGTGGGCTGTTGAGTGCCGTTCTGGCGGATTAAGTGGAAATGGTTCTCTGTCCCCCGATATTCTCCAAAGCTTTTGCCTAAGGGTATTTTGGTTCAGTTTTGTAAGTTGTTGTAAAGAAAAATAGAATTTCAACAGCTAAATTTTTCCGGTTCGGGTTTTCGTATACCTGGTGAATGAAACCGGAAGCGAAAACCCGTTTTTGAAGTGTGTTCACGCCCGTTGGCTGTCGTCCGTCAAAAGCCTATGCCGGATTCAGGCTTTTGCGCCGCTGCTCAGCAATGTGCCATCCGAGGAATGGAACAAATGCGCACGTGACAGTTCGAAGGCAAATGTGCAGGTGTCGCCTTCCCGTATCGAAGTGTTGTCGGTGATTTTCGCCGTCACTTCATGCTCTCCCATCCGCGTGTAGGCCAGGTTTTCGCTGCCAAGGGCCTCAACCAGGGAAACCTCGGCCTGCCAGCTTGCCCAGCCTTCGGGCAGAGTTGCGGAATCACGCTGGATATGTATGTTCTCCGGGCGCACAGCAACTTCGACCTGTTCGCCGTCTCTGGCACCGGGCAAGCGTTCGGAGGCGAGCTTTACCTTTTCTCCTCCCGGCAGTTCCAGCGTCGCGCCCTGCAGGTTGGCCGGAAGGAAATTGATCGCCGGAGAGCCGAGAAAGCCTGCGACAAACTTGTTGGCCGGGTTGTGGTAAAGCTCGTCCGGCGTGCCGAACTGGCGCACATAGCCCCCTTCCAGCACGGCTATGCGGTCGGCCAGGGTCATGGCTTCGACCTGATCGTGGGTGACATAAATGGTGGTGGTGCCCAGCCGGTGTTGCATCTTGCGGATCTCCACCCGCATTTGCGTGCGCAACTTGGCATCGAGATTGGACAGCGGCTCGTCCATCAAAAATACTGCCGGGTCGCGCACGATGGCACGCCCCATCGCTACGCGCTGGCGTTGTCCGCCTGACAATTCCTTGGGTTTGCGGTCGAGCAGGTTTTCGATACCCAGAACGGTTGCAGCCTTTTGGGCCGCTTCGCGCCGTTCGGTTTTGCTCATACCGCGAAGTTTCAGCCCGAAGCTGATGTTCTCGGCCACCGTCATGTGCGGATAGAGCGCATAGTTCTGAAATACCATGGCAATGTCACGCTCCTTCGGGGGCACATCGTTGACCTTGCGATCTCCGATCTTCAGGGTGCCGCTGGTGGCGGTTTCCAGCCCCGCGATCATTCGCAGCAAAGTGGATTTTCCGCAGCCCGAGGGACCGACAAACACCACCAGTTCGCCGTCCTGGATGTTCAGATCAACTCCTTTGATCACCTCGACTGCGCCAAAGGATTTGGTTACGTTTTCATAGGTTACAGATGCCATGTCAGGTCCTCTCGAAAGGTTGTCGCTAATGGCCAGCAGCGCTGGCGGGGCGAGGGTGTTGGGGAAACGCGGGGGGGCGCTGGCTTTCCAGGGCATGGGCCGCGCGAAGAACGGTTGCGTCATCAAAACGCCGACCGACGATTTGCAGCCCGACCGGCAGCCCGTTTACTTGTCCACAGGGAATAGAAGCCGCGGGAAGTCGTGTCAGGTTGAACGGATAGCAAAAGGCGGCCCAGTCCCACCAATCGGTATAAGGTCCGGTTGCAGGCACATCCCGACCGGCCTCGAATGCGGTAATCGGCAGGGTCGGGGTGATCAACAGGTCGTAATCTTCCATAAAGCTGTTGAGCCGCGCGGCCAGGGCCATGCGCTGCTGGGCTTGTTCCTGATACTCCAGAAGCGTGAGCCGGCCTGTGCGTGCCTGCAAGGCGCGTAGCCCCGGGTCCAGCGCGTCCAGTTCCGCCTCTGACAGGCCGTCAAGCCGCCAGGCAACGGCGGCAAACCAGAAAGCCTCAAAAATTTCCCGGGCATCGCTCATGTCGGGCTCTGCCTCGATGAATTCGCCTCCCAGTGCGGCCAGATCCTTCATCGCGGTGGCCAGGGTGGTGGCCAGTTGCGGGTCGAGAAGGTTTCCACCCAGGCTGGGGCTCCAGGCGATGCGCAGCCCTTTGATGCCGCCATCCAGCGCATCGGCAAATGTGCCGCTGATCGGCGGCAGTGAATACCAGTCTGTCGGGTCGGGGCTTGCCAGTACATCGAGCATAAGTGCCGCATCACGCACATTGCGGGTGATCGGACCGGTATGAGAAAGCGTCGAGAACGGGCTGGGTGGTGTGTTGGGCACCCGTCCGAAGCTGGGCTTGTGGCCAAAGACGCCGCTAAAGGCCGCCGGAATGCGGATTGAACCACCCGCATCGGTGCCCACATGCAGGCACCCCATGCCCAGGGCCGCTGCAGCCGCCGCGCCACCGGACGAGCCGCCGGGCGTGCGTGCGGTATCCCACGGGTTGCGGGTCACACCGTGGCGGGGGCTGTCGGTTACGCCTTTCCAGCCGATCTCGGGTGAACAGGTGAGCCCCAGAAGCACCGCCCCGGCTTCGCGAAGGCGGGCGGTAACACTGCCGTCGGTTTTGGACGGGCCGGTCATGGTAAAGACATTGCTGCCCATGGTCGAAGTCCAGCCACGCGCCTGGACCGTATCCTTGATGCTGGTGGGCACCCCGTCGATCGGGCCAAGTGGATGCCCTTCTTGCCAGCGTTTTTCCGACTCCGCCGCCGCCGCGAGCGCGGCTTTGGCATCCACTAGGCAAAAGGCGTTGACCTGGTCGTTAAAGGCCTCGATACGCGCCAGGGCGGCGCGGGTGGCATCGACCGGAGAAAAACGGCCTTCGCCATAGCCCTTGGTCAGATCATCGACACCGAGTTCGGCCAGGTCCTGGATTTGGTTATTCTTGAGCACGCGGAATTCCTTGTTCCTCTGTATCATTGCATTCTCTGCGGAGCGTATCGCTCGAAACAGGCTCCCGCAGGTGGTGGGGGGCTGTCTGGAGGGATCGCAGCCGCCGGCAGGAGTGGGGAGGGGACGCTCCTGCCGGGGTCAGGTCATTCGACTGGATAACCAACCGAATTGTTGAAAGGGGCAAGGATCTTGTCGGCCTCTTCCTGGGCTCTGCGGGCCGCGTCGCTGGCTGTGGCCTTGCCGGAAACCACCATCTGCAGGGCGTCGCCCATGGGCTGTGCCACGGCAAGGTAGTTAAAGGTGGCATACCACGGCCGGGTATATTTCAGCTGGTCCACGGCCACGCCCGCATCGGGGTGCTCTTCGAGGAAGGCCTGCATCTCGGGTAGATCGTAAGAGCTGATGCGCGGGGCGAAATAGCCGCTGACCCGGCTCCAGGCGCCAAGCTGTTCGGCAGAGGTAATCCACGAGACGAAATCCCAGGCAGCGGCACGCTGGGCGTCGCTCTGGCCTTTGAAGATCACCATCGAGGCTCCGCCCACCGGCACCGCGTTACGCACATTGCCGGGCACGAAGGCAACGCCATAGTCGAACTGGGCATTGTCACGCACATTGCCAAGGCCACCGGTGGATGAGACCATCATTGCGGCACGGCCGGAGAAGAAATCGGTGGCGACCTGCGAAGACGGGGTAACTGTGTCGGGCATGATCCCGTATTTATGGGCCAGATCGTCATAGAATTGCAGCGCGCCACGGGTCGCCGGGCTGTCATAATAAACTTCGCCGGGATATTCCGTGTTGTAATATTGCCCGCCATTGGCCATGACGAAACCCTGCAGGATCCAGTTTCCATAGCCAACCTGCTGGGGGAATTCCAGCCCGTAGCGGACAACCTGGTCGCCATCTTTTTTCACCAGCTTCTGACCCATCTCGATCAGTTCTTTCCAGTTGGCTGGTGGTACTTCCGGGTCGAGCCCGGCCTCGGCAAAGGCTTCTTTGTTATAAAAGAGGATCGGTGTCGAGTTCTGGAACGGTACCGCATACAAATCGCCATTCACCATGGCATTTGCATGTACGCCCGGCCAGAAGTCGGCCAGAAACTGCGTCGCTGTGCTGCCATCCTCGGCAAGGAAACCGGCGATCGGCTCGATCTGGTTTTTTTGTACGAAATCAAGCACGTTATTGGCCCCGACCATGGCCACGGCGGGCGGGTTGCCGGCTTCCATGGCGGCCGATGCCTTGATGCCGGTTTCCGCATAGGAGCCGGTATAGACGGCAGTCACATGCACCTTGTCCTGCGAGGAATTGTACTCGTTCACCACCTCTTTCATGATCAGGGCGAGGCGACCCTGAACGGAAGTGGGGAAATAGAACTTGATATCTTCCTGGGCACTGGCGACCGAGGGCAGTAACGCCCCGCTGGCCAATAGCGCGCCGCTCAGTGCCGCGGCTATGAATTTCTGTTTTGCAAACATTTTATTCTCCTTGTTGTGTTGGACTTTTGGATATGCTCGAACGGGTTTCCTGCCCCGGATCATTTGATGCCCGAGAACATGAAGCTGCTGACGAATTGCCGCTGAAACAGCACGAAGGCGACGATTAGCGGGAACATGACAATCATTGTGCCCGCAGCGATCAGTCCCCAGTCGGCAGCCCCCTCGGCGGCACGGGTGAAACTGGCCAAACCGACAGTGAGAGTCATCTTGTCGGGGCTGTCGATCACCATCAGCGGCCACAGGAATTCGTTCCAGTGGGCGACGATTGACACAATGGAAAAGGCCACCAAGGCTGGCTTGGCCAAAGGGAGCAGCACGTAGCGCAGCACCTGAAACCAGTTGCAGCCGTCGATTACTGCCGCATCTTCGAAATCGCGCGGGATCGATTTGAAGGTCTGGCGCATCAGAAAGATGCCAAAGGCCGAGGCAAAATAGGGTGCCATCACGGCTACAAGAGTATCGTCGAGGCCAATGCTGACAATGGTCTTGAGGTTGGGTACGATCAGGATCGGTGGCACGATCATCAACTGCATCAGGAACATATAGAAGATCAGCGTCTTGAAGCGGAATTCCAGCCGGGCAAAGGCATAGGCGGCAAGGACGACGGTCACCAATTGCACGCTCAAAGTGCCGAAAGTGACAATGATGGTGTTGATATAGAGTGTACCGAATTCCGCACTCATCAACGCCATCCGGTAGTTGTCCAGCGTTGGCTTGAAGTTGGGGGCCAGGGACGCCATGTCCAGCCCGCCAAATGTTTGCGGCTTGAACGAGGCGATTATCATCCAAAGGAATGGACCGGACCAGATGACGGTGACCGAGCCGATGATGATAAAAAACAGCAGCATGGCCGGGAGAGATCTTTTGCGGGAAGCGTTTGTTGACATGTTTTTTCCTTGTTCACTGGCAGTGATGACCCGGTGTAGTTAGCGGGGCTGTGCAGCGTCAGCTTTCGTAGTGGATGCCGCGTTCCATGGTGCGGATGCTGAGGAACGAGATCGCCAGCAGCACTCCCACGCTGACCACGGTAGAGGCGGTCGCTTTGGCAGCATCGTTGAATTCATGGGCGTTCTGGAAGATGTAATAGAGCACCAGATTGGTCGAACCGATCGGGCCGCCATGGGTCATCATCACCACATGGTCCACATAGGTAAAGACATGGATCAGCGCGATAATAAAGACAAAGGCGGTGGTCGGCCCCAGAAGCGGCAGGGTGATATAACGCAGGCGTTGAAACCAGGTTGCGCCTTCCAGCTCTGCGGCCTCGTAATATTCCTCGCCGATACCTTGCAGGCCGGAGATATAGAACAGCATGTAGAACCCGGCATTTTTCCAGATAGCCAGCAACATCAGCGAATAAAGCGCGATATTGGAATCTCCCAACCATTGGGTCGGGCCAAAGCCCAGCTTGCCCAGATAATAGTCCAGCAAGCCGACATTCGGGAAATAGACGAAGATCCACAATGCTGCCGCTGCGATCAGCGGTACCAGTGTGGGGAAGAAGAAGACAGCGCGGGCAAAGTTGCGAAACTTGGTTGATTTCATCAGAGCCAGCGCCAGAAAGAAGCCGACCGCCAGCGATGGAAACACGGTGCCAAGGGCATAGATGAGATTATTACGCACCGCCTGGGAAAAAGCCGGATCGGCAAACAGGCGCTTGTAATTGTCAAACCAGACGAACTGGGCGCTTTCCTGACCATATGCTTTGAAAAAGAAACTGTCCCACAGCACTTGTAGCATCGGATAATAAGTGAACATTACCAGAAAGAACAATGCGGGTGCCAGATACACCCATGCTTTGAGTTCCGATTTCATGCCTTCCTCCCTGATGGCATCCGGCGATTTCATGCCGGAGGGGCGACTCGTTCAGAGCGGCCTTCTAGAAATAAATTGACTCTGATTCTTGATTGAGTCAATAATTAATTACTGAAAGTAACTAAAAGAAAATGACATGCCAACCAGTGCAAAAAATGATACCCGCAGGCGAAACCGGCATCTGGTCTTGAACGAGATCGTTTCGGCGCCGACTGTCTCGCGCACGTATATTGCAGAACGAACCGGGCTAACCGGTGCTGCTGTATCGCGCATCACCCGCGAGTTGATCGAGGCCGGATTGGTCAGGGAAGGCCGGGCGCTCGAGGTCAAGGGGCAAGTTGGTCGGCGTAACATCCACCTGGAGCTGGATGGAAGCGGGGCCTATGTGCTGGGAATCGTGCTGACTGCCAATATCCAGTCGCTGAGTATTGGTGACACCTGCGGTCGCATCCTGGACGAGCATCGGTTCGAGAACCTGGATTTGGAGGAGCCGGCCGGGGTGGTTGCGAGGATGACCGCTGAACTGCCGGGAATGATTGACCGGGCCGGAATCGATGCAAAACGGCTTGTCGGGTGCGGCGTTGCCGTCGGCGGCGTGGTCGACCCGCAATCGGGTCGGCTGATCCGGTCCGATCCACTGGGGTGGAACGACGTGCCGCTTGGGGCAATGTTTGGCCAGTATCTGGACATGCCGGTCCGTATTGAAGGGCGCGCCGTGGCCCTGCTGATGGTTGAACACGGGGCTGCAGGCGGATCAGGAATGGGCGTCAGCGAAGGAGGGGCGCAAAATGTGGTCCTGATCAGTAACGGGCAGTGGATTGGCGGCGCAATGATGCTGGACGGGCGGGTGGTCAAGGGACAGGCCAACATGATCGGCCAGATTGGCCATTTTGCCATTCCTGGCGAAACCGCCGCCTGCGTTTGCGGTCGCTCCGGATGTCTGGATGCGGTGGCATCCGGCTCGTCGGTGCTGCGCCGGATTTCCTGCTTGTCCCTGCCGGAAGGGACAGGTATGCTAGCTGCTGGCGAGCGCTTGCGTGCTCTGGTAATGGCACCGGACGATCAAGTCCCAGAAATTGGTCAGGCTTTTCGCCGTGCCGGCCAAAAGATGGGATATGCGGTTGATGCACTTTTGGCTATGGTCGATCCCGAACTGATCCTGCTCAGCGGTGCCACCCACCGCCATCCGGAATATCTGCGCGGCATTCACGATACTCTTTCGCAGGTCCGCCCAAGCTCTGAAGGTTGGCCCGTACGGGTCAACCGTAGCACCAGCGAACATGCGGCCATACGTCTTGCTCTCAACGCTTTTGTTTTCTCTCCGGACCTCGACCTCGAGCGGCTCCTTCGGGTCCCAACAAAAAGCGTATCCCGCTCGACCAGGTAAGAAGATATCCAAAAAGTGTTTTGTGCTATTTGTATCGGGATGACTGCGCTACGTTTCGACCCGGCTTTGGGGTAACAACGCAGGTGTTGTCAGGTTTTTTTGACCAGTTTCGTACTGGTTCCAAAGGAATGATAGGCAATTTCCTCCGGTCTGAAAATGTAGCTATTCAGACAATTTATTGGAAGGTAGAAGCTTTATCGAGGCAATGGGCGGTGATTTGAAGTTATCCTTCTGCCTCTCCCACTCCACCGGAAACGGCTCCAGCAACGCGGCCAGCGTCATCTCCGGCCCCTGTCGCCCGTCAAGTATCATCTCGACAATCTCCGGTGCCAGCAGGCTGAGGCGCAGGACGCGGGTCATGTAGGTCAGGGCGAGGTTTTCGTGTTTGGCCAGTTCTGTGATGGTAGCGAACTGGCCGCTTTCCAGCATTTTCTTCCAGCGGAAGGCGCGGGCCAAGGCCTTGATCAACGTGCTGTCGACGCGGGGTTTTTCGATGGCGGCGGGTTCGCCGTTTGGGGTGATGACCTGTTTGCGGCCGCCGTATTTGCGGATGGTGAAGGGGACATGCACGGTGACGGTGTTGGCAGCGTTTTTCATGCCGCCGCCTCCCGCATTTC
>DRKN01000044.1 GCA_011051755.1 Gammaproteobacteria bacterium | reverse complement strand
CACTGCCGGCCTGCGCGGAATCATCGGCAGTGGCGTAGTCCACGCGCACCTCTTCGCTGGCCGGCGTATCCAGGGTGACATTGAAGACCAGCTCGCTGGTGCCGCTGTCACCCTCGTTGGCGGAAGCGGACGAGACACTGATCCGCGTCGCCGGCGCCCGGTCATCATTGATGATCGTGCCGCTGGCCTCGGCGGCCGCCAGCCCGGCATTGACGGGATTGCTCAGTTGCAGCCTGAAGGTCTCGTCACTCTCCACCACCGTATCGCCGAGGAGGGTGACCGTGACCGTGGCGGTGCTGGCATTGGCCGGGATCACCAGCGTATCACTGACCGGCTGGTAGTCACTGCCGGCCTGCGCGGAATCATCGGCAGTGGCGTAGTCCACGCGCACCTCTTCGCTGGCCGGCGTATCCAGGGTGACATTGAAGACCAGCTCGCTGGTGCCGCTGTCACCCTCGTTGGCGGAAGCGGCTGATACGCTGATCTGTGTCAGGCCAGCGTCACCATCCTCATCGTCAGGATCCGTTTCATCCCCGCAGGCGGCCAGAACGAGGGCCAGCAGGACAACGGGAATGATGCGATACCACGATGTGCTTTTTTTGCTCACAAGGCAAAACCAGAAACCATTGGTCGTGGCGTCGAGGCATGTGATATTCATACTTTTGTTCCCCCCTAAAGGTTCAGGTCAAAACTACCTGACTCCTCGGATTCAGGTACTAAACAACGATCATGTCAAAAATCTTTGCATCCTCTGCGTTGAAATCCCACTCCCTGAAAGGTTCGCTATCGCCCGCCCTGCGCCACCGCCTCGGTGATGTCGTCGATGACGGCCTTGACGCGCGCGTGCTTCATTTTCATCGCGGCCTTGTTGACGATCAACCGTGAGCTGATGTCGGCGATATGTTCCAGCGGTTCGAGACCGTTGGCGCGCAGGGTATTGCCGGTGTCCACCACATCGACGATACGGTCGGCCAGACCCACCAGCGGCGCCAGCTCCATGGAACCATAGAGCTTGATGATCTCCACCTGCTCACCGCGTTCGGCATAGAAACGCCGTGTGCAATTGACGAATTTGGTAGCCACGCGCAGACGGCGGCCATCGGTGCCGCTATCACCCACGCGTCCGGCGGTCATCAGCCGGCAGCGGGCGATATTGAGATCGACGGGCTCGTACAGTCCCTCGCCGCCGTGCTCCATGAGCACGTCCTTGCCCGCCACGCCGAGGTCGGCGGCGCCGTACTGCACGAAGGTCGGCACGTCGGTGGCGCGCAGGATCAACAACTTCACGTCGTCGCGGTTGGTGTCGAGAATCAGTTTACGGCTGGACTCGGGGTCGTCGGCGGGCGCGATGCCGGCATGCGCCAGTAACGGCAGGGTCTCCTTGAAAATACGCCCCTTGGAAAGGGCGATCACCAGCGCATTATTGGCAGAATCACTCATCACTCATCACTCAACATTAAACACTGGGCCGCAGGCCCGTCACTCCGGCACGCGGCGAATTTTCGCCCCCAGCAGGGCCAGTTTTTCTTCGATGCGCTCGTAACCACGATCAATATGGTAGATACGCTGCACCTCGGTATCACCGTCGGCCACCAGACCGACCAACACCAGACTGGCGGAGGCACGCAGGTCGGTGGCCATCACCGGCGCACCGGTGAGGCGCTCGACGCCGCTGACGATGGCGGTATTGCCCTCGAGACGAATCTCGGCGCCCATGCGCTCCAGCTCCTGCACATGCATGAAGCGGTTCTCAAACACCGTTTCGGTGATCACACTGGTCCCCTCGGCCACCGCGTTGAGGGCGGTGAACTGGGCCTGCATGTCGGTGGGAAAGGCGGGATAGGGTGCGGTGTGCACACTCACGGCCTTGGGCCGCCGGCCCCGCATGTCGAGACGGATCCAGTCCTCGCCGGTGTCGATCTCGGCGCCGGCCTCGCGCAGCTTGGCCAGCACCGCATCCAGCGCCGCTGGCTGCACATCCTTGATCTTGATACACCCGCCGGTGATCGCGGCCGCCACCAGATAGGTACCGGCCTCGATGCGATCAGGCAACACGTTGTAGTGCACACCGCGCAGGCGCTCTACACCCTCGATGGTGATGGCGGAGGTACCGGCGCCACTGATCTTCGCGCCCATGGCGTTGAGACAATCGGCCAGATCCACCACCTCCGGCTCGCGTGCGGCATTTTCCAGAATCGTCGTGCCATCGGCCAACGCCGCCGCCATCATTAGATTTTCGGTGCCGGTGACGGTGACGATATCGAGCACGATGGTGACGCCCTTGAGACGCGTCGCCTTGGCCTTGATGTAACCGTTCTCCACCGAGATCTCGGCCCCCATGGCCCGCAGCCCGTCGATGTGCAGGTTCACCGGCCGGCTACCGATTGCGCAGCCACCGGGCAGGGAGACATCGGCCTCGCCAAAGCGCGCCAGCAGTGGCCCCAGCACCAGAATGGAGGCGCGCATGGTCTTCACCAGCTCATAGGGTGCGACGCAGTGCTGCAGGGTGGAGGTATCGGACTCGATGGCCAGCTTCTCGTCGATCACCAGGCGCACACCCATGGCGCCGAGCAGCTCCATGGTGGTGGTGATGTCCTGCAGGTGCGGCACATTGCCCACGGTCATGGGGCCATCGGCCAACAAGGTTGCGGCAAGGATGGGCAGGGCGGCATTCTTGGCGCCAGAGATGCGAATTTCGCCCTCCAGACAGGCGCCGCCGGTGATGATCAATTTATCCATGCGCTGCTGTTACCTGTGCGACAAAAAGCAAAAAAGCCACCGAAGCGGGTGGCCGTTATTCGTGCCTCGTAATCTGTGCCGTGACAATCAGGCGGATGCCAGCTGCGACCATTGCTCCGGTGTATAGGCCTTGATGGTCACTGCGTGCAGGGTGCCGCTGGTGATGAGGTCGCCGAGAGCGGCGTAGACCAGCTTTTGCCGCGCCACTGGCAGTTTGCCCTCGAAATGCGGCGAGACCACCACTGCTTCCAGGTTGCAGCCTTCGCCGCTGACACGCACCGTGGCATCGGGCAGGCCGGCCTTGATGAGTTTTTCGACTTCGCTGTTTTCCATCGGTACTCCCCGGTACTCCACAAACACGAAACGGCGTAAAGCCGCGTATATTGACCCGGCAACACTATCGATCATGTTCAGGACGCCAGGCGTGCGCCAGACCAAGGCGGCACGCGCAGCCAATGGCGGTTCCATTAGCAAGCGTGGCAGCGCCAGGCTGGCGTCCCAGCCGATTGCTTTCAAAAAGAAAGGCCGTCGTGTACCGATGCGCGGACTGCGTTATCGAAGCTTGCAGTAGGCCCACTACAACGGCGCTTCGATGCCTTGCTGCGCATCGGCACACGACAGCTGAACATAATCTATATTATTGCCGGGTTAATCGATTCAGGCGCACAGGATACCGTCTAGCGCCTGATTTTGTAACCCTTGAACAACAGATACAGAGCCAGCCCACTGAGCACGAACAGAAATCCCAGTGACACCGACAGGCTCATGACCACACCGGCATCGCTCTGGCCGAAAAAGCCCCAACGAAAGCCGTCGATGAGGTAAAAGAAGGGGTTGAAATGTGAAATCTGCTGCCATATCTCCGGCAGGGCATGGATGGAATAGAACACTCCGCTGAGGAAAGACAGGGGCAGAATAAAGAAATTCTGGAAGCCGGCCAGCTGGTCGTATTTGTCGGCCCAGATGCCGGCAATCACCCCCAGCGCGCCAAGGGTGGCGCTGCCGAGCATCGCAAATACGGCAATCGCCCAGGGATGAGTCAAAGGCAGGTCAATGAACAACACAGCCACCCCGTACACCGCCAGCGCCACCAACAGGCCGCGCACCACAGCGGCGAGAACGAAGGCCGCGAAGAATTCCAGGCTGGAGATAGGCGCCAGCAGCACGAAGACCAGGTTGCCGGTCATCTTCGACTGGATAATGCTGGAGGAACTGTTAGCGAAGGCATTCTGAATAATGGACATCATCATCAGACCAGGAATCAGAAAGGCCGAATAGTTGACCCCCGCGTACACCTCGACGTGGGCCTCCAGCACCTGACCGAACACCAACAGAAACAACAGCGCCGTGACCATCGGCGTGAGCACGGTCTGCACCGTCACCTTGAGGAAGCGCCGCACCTCCTTGGCGAACAGGGTGTAAAAACCGCGGACGTTGAAACCCGCCTTCATGTGTTCTCTCCGGACTGGCCGGTGAGACGCAGAAAAACCTCCTCCAGCCCCACTTCCTCGGTGCTCAGATCCACCACCGTGAGACCGGCCGACTGTAACGCCGCCAGCACTTCGCCAATGGTGTCCTGTTCGCGGTGCAGACGAAAAGTGAGGCAGTTGTCATCGGCATTCGTCAGTAGGGACACCAAGGTTTCCGGCAGCTGAAAGGTCGCATGATCCACGGTGATGTGCAGGGTGCGCCAGGGATAGCGCGCCAGCAGGTTCCGCTTGCTGTCCCGGGTCATCAGCTCACCGCGGTTGAGGATGGCGATCTCGTCGCACAGGGACTCGGCCTCTTCCAGATAGTGGGTGGTAAGCAGGATGGTGTGGCCCTCGCGGTGCAGACGGCGGGCAAAGCGCCACAGGGACCGGCGCAGCTCCACGTCGACACCAGCGGTGGGCTCGTCGAGCACCACCACCTCGGGACGATGCACCAGGGCCTGGGCGATGAGCACCCGGCGCTTCATGCCGCCGGAGAGATCCTGCAGGTTGGCGTCGGCCTTGTCCGTCAGAGACAGGATTTCCAGCAGTTCGTCGATCCAGGCGTCGTTGCCACGCCCCAGGCCAAAATAACCCGATTGCAGGCGCAGTACCTCGCGCACGGAAAAGAAGGGATCGTAAACCAGCTCCTGAGGCACCACGCCGAGGGCATGCCGCGACTGACGCCAGGCCGATACCACATCGTGCCCCATGACATGGATGCTGCCCGCATCGGCCCGCGCCAGTCCGGCCATGATGTTGATCAGGGTGGACTTGCCGGCGCCATTGGGGCCCAGCAGGCCAAAAAAAGACCCCTGCGGCACCTCCATCGAGATGCCTTTGAGGGCCTGCAAGGCCGCAAAGCGCTTGTGAACGCCTTGGATGGATACCGCTGCGGTCATGGCTGGCCAGCCCCAACATTGGAAACGGCGCATTTTGCGGCCCATGGGGCCAACAATGCAAGGTATATCTAACGATCACAAACTCAAGACTGTTTTCAATCCCTTACCTTTCCATCTCATGCCTGAACGACACGTAACTACTCAGCCCACCCGGCTAAGCACCTTACTTTCTGGTCGGCGAAAGAATCAGAGGTGCGCCTTCAAATGCATCACTCAGCGCATTGAAGACATTGCGCCCCTGTTTTTTCACCGTAGAAATGTAGCCCCGAATACGGCAAAACGCCTTTGCATCTTGATCCGAGCGAAAGCAACCTGATACCTTTTGTTTCAACTTGATCATGCGCACATCACGTTCAGCCAAGTTATTATCAAAGGGTAGCGAGAAGCCTCTTTATTCTAAATGGGTTCGTTAAACATCTAGCATTATGCCCTGCAAAGAGAAAAGCGATACGGTTGTTTTTCAGTACCAAAAACAACGCCTTGCTCCAACTATTTGTACATGCTTCATTGTTGTACCCATTAAACCAGCACTACCTATGTTATCGGCGAGTTCATATTTACGGGACTTGTTGGCATTGCCGTGCTGAATCATAAATTCACTACCGACCCATTTTTTACACAAATTCAGTGCTGTTCGCGGATGGATACTGAGTAATTCTGCAATCTCATGGGTGGCGATATATTTGCTTTTAGTAAACAAGCTGAGCACTTGCTTTTGTCTTTGATCAAGTTCACGCAAAAGTGCGCTGTGATCTTTTTTCTCACCTTTGGCGGCCTCGCTTGCCTTTAAGCGAACATTGGCAAAGGCATCGGCCATGCCCCCACAGAAATAAACAATCCAGGCAGTGATACCAGCCTGCTCACGACCAAAATAGTAGTTGTGGGATTCTCCTACGCTCAAAGCGTTATAGTAGGCTTGCAAGTTCGTTGCATAATATTCTTCAAGCGACAATAAATGCCCTTTAAACCATAACCCGATTTGTGTAACACAAAATTTGTAAGTAATCGAGCTGTTCGCTCATTGCCATCATAATAGGGATGAATCGTTGCAAGCTGGTAATGGGCAATGGCGGCTATAATAGGCAAATGAACTTCTTATTGTTATACACAGTTATAGGTATTTTTAGAGTGTAAACCCTCTAAATGCATTTTTATTGACGGACTACGCTTGAAATGCAGGACGAAACACCACCTCCTGCGCTCTCATTTATCAAACTTTAATATCAAAGCCATGAAACTTTCATGGCAGCACGTCATAGTTTAAACAAACTAACACCAAACAGCAGCCGTACTGGCCATTCCATAACAGCATATAGCGCAATAAGGAGCGCCTCTATGACCCAAGCGATCTTGCAACTCCCCCTAGCGTCATCGAAAAGGCCGGTACGATGCGTTAATGCTGAAGCACGCAAACTTCGCATCGCCCTATATTCCCACGATACCATGGGAATGGGACACATGAGGCGTAACCTGATGATCAGTCAGGCTCTGTCTTATTCCAACCTGCAAACCAATATTTTAATGATCACAGGTGCACACCAAGCCAGCGCTGCCCAAATGCCACCGGGGGTCGATTGCATCACACTGCCGTCTTTGCGCAAGGAAGGTAATGGTAATTACCTGCCCCGCTCGCTGGATATTCCGGTGGAAGATTTAAAAGGAATTCGTGCACAAATGATCCGTGCCTCAATCACCGCTTTCGAGCCGGATATATTTATTGTCGACAACGTACCTCGTGGTGCGCTCAATGAACTGGACACAACGCTGCGGGACATCCGCCGACAGAGACAAACCTATTGTGTGCTGGGTTTACGGGACGTACTTGACGAGCCTGAGCAGGTGAAAACTGAATGGCGCAAGGCCGGCAACGAGGAAGTAATCAACAAATTTTACGACAAAATATGGATTTACGGTGATCCAAATGTTTTCGATGCCGTGCGCGAATATAAGATGACCCGCGATATTGCCAATAAGGTGAGCTATACTGGTTATTTTGATCGTCGCATTCGCTTTGAACAACACACTGAGCACACGACAAAACCCAGTCGCAGTGAATTTAATCTTCCCGGTGGCCGTTTCGTTTTATGTATGGCGGGTGGCGGCCAGGACGGCGCGCCTTTAACCAAGATATTTGCTCGCGCCACATTCCCTGCGGACATGTTCGGGGTCATCGTCACCGGCCCGTTCATGCCGCCTGAAATGAAGGCCGAACTCCACTACATGGCGGCCTCACGCACCAACCTGAAGGTGCTGGAGTTCGTGAACAAACCGACATTCCTGATTCATCAAGCCGACTATGTGATTGCCATGGGCGGTTATAACGTCGTCTCGGAAATCCTGTCGTTCGAAAAACATGCGCTCATCGTTCCCCGAACCACCCCTCGCCATGAACAACGACTCCGCGCCGAACGCCTTAAAGCCCTGGGGATTATCGATGTCATCCTGCCTGACCAGCTCACTCCGGAGGGACTCTCGGCATGGATGGAAAATGCCAGCCGGTATCCAAGCGCACCTTCGGTGCATGCCCAAATAGATTTTGCTGGCTTGTCCCGATTACCTGCCCTGGTCAACGAAATCTGTCAAATTAAACAATAGCCCATAGGGGGCCATTATCATGTCTGTTTATTCCTGTACACCACGCATTGGCTATGTAGTAAAGCGGTATCCACGCTACTCGGAAACATTCATCGTCAATGAAATCCTCGCGCACGAGAAAGCAGGGCTGTCGTTGGACATTTTCGCCCTGCGTCAATCTTGCGACACTCACTTTCAGAATACCATCGCCAGTGTGCGAGCACCGGTCACCTATCTGTCTGCACCGAATGTGCTCAGCGCCGGTGAATTCTGGGACGAACTTATGACCGCAGTGAAAAACCTGCCGGGCCGGGCAAGCGGCCTCAACGCAGCGCGGGATGAAACGGCGCGGGACGTTTATCAAGCGGCATTGCTGGCCCGACAGGCACGAGAAAAAGGCATTGGACATTTACATGCCCATTTCGCTACCTCGGCGACGACGGTTGCCCGCCTGGCCTCACTGTTTGCCGGATTAACATATTCGTTTACCGCCCACGCCAAAGACATTTTTCATGAGAGCGTAAAGAACGACGATCTACAGATAAAAATTCAAGATGCCCTATCGGTCATCACTGTCAGCGATTACAACGTGGATTTTCTGCAAGACAAATTCGGCAATTCCGCCAGCAACGTTCAGCGCATCTACAATGGCCTCGATTTATCCTGTTTGCCCTATTCAGATCCCAAAAATCGACCGCCTCGCATTGTTGCCATTGGTCGTTTAATCGAGAAAAAAGGCTTCTCTGATTTAATCGCCGCCTGTACTGAACTGCAGATACGAGATATCGACTTTGAATGCCAGATTATCGGTGGCGGCCCTCTATTGGACATGTTCAATGCAGACATTCATCGACGCGGCTTGAAAAATAAAGTGAAGACGTTGGGGCCATTACCGCAAAGAGAAGTCATCGCCAGCCTGCAACAAGCCGCTGTATTCGCCGCCCCATGCGTTGTCGGTGCTGATGGCAACCGTGATGGCTTACCCACCGTATTGCTTGAAGCCATGGCCTTGGGTGTGCCGTGCATCTCAACCGCTGTCACTGGCATCCCGGAAGCCATCAAGCACGACCACACCGGCCTCATCGTGCCGCAAAAGAATGTCACGGCTCTCACTCAAGGGCTAGAGTATTTATTAAGCCATCCACAAGAGCGCACACGGCTTGCACAACAGGCTCGCCGATTGATTGAGCACGCCTTCGATATTCATCAAAACACGGCTGTGTTGCGCTCCGTCTTCGATCACGCCACATCCAGAACACTTAATTGCCAAAAGGTGGGATAATGAAAATTGCCTATATCTGTGCCGATTTTGGCGTGCCGGTTTTCGGCTACAAGGGATGCTCGATACATGTCCAAGAAGTTGTTCGCGCCTTTTTGAACCAGGGAGCGGATATGACACTCTTTACCCCGCGCCCCGGCGGCAAACCCCCATCCGACCTGCAAGGCGTGACGTTGATCCAGTTGCCTGCTGCCGCCTCCAAGGATCCCCGTCAACGAGAAATATTCTCCCAAAATCTCAACAAACACATCGCGACAGCACTGGCTAAGGCTGGCCCTTTCGACATGATCTACGAACGCTATTCGCTTTGGAGCCATGCGGCCATGGAGTTTGCCCAAACTCACGCACTGCCAGGCATTTTGGAAGTCAATGCGCCACTGATCGAAGAACAAAGCCGCCACCGCCAACTTTTCAATCGAGCTGAGGCCGAACATAAATCCCGCCGGGCTTTTGCTGCCACATCAACACTGGTCGCGGTATCCGACCAAGTCGCCAATTATTTGGATACCTATAGCGAAACCTGTGGACGTATTCATACCATCAGCAATGGCGTCAATCCCGCACGCTTTCAATGGCCGCCAGCACCCAGGTCAGGAGGGGACTTCACGATTGGTTTTGTCGGTACGCTAAAACCCTGGCACGGGCTTGATGGTTTACTCGAGGCATTTGTGCTGCTGCATCGCAGTCACTCCCAGGCTCGGTTGCTGATCGTCGGCGACGGCCCCAAACGTGACGACCTGGAAGAGACGCTGAAATCTCACGGCCTGGCCGATTTTGCTCACTTTACCGGTGCAGTGGCGCCTGACCGGATACCTGCGCTGCTGGCCGCGATGGATGTTGCCGTCGCACCCTATCCCCACAGCCCGGATTTTTATTTTTCGCCTTTAAAGGTACTGGAATACATGGCGGCAGGCCTACCGGTAATCGCCAGCCGCATTGGCCAGCTCACCTCACTCATCCAACATGGTCGTAACGGCATACTGTGTCCCCCGGGCCAGCCTGCCGCCCTGGCCGAGGCATTGGAACAACTCATGACGAACCCGGCACTGCGTCAAATATTGGGCAACGAAGCCCGCCGTACAGTCGTGCAATGCCATAGCTGGCATTCAGTCACACAGCGAATCCTTAAACTGGCTGGCATTACTACACCAAAACCACAACAACAAATCAGCCAAACCCGCTTAAGCAGGGCATTCCGGCACTGAGGCATAAAGCCACCGGAGGAAAGCACCATGGGAAAAAGCAAACATATTCGTGATAGCGCGCCCGGCTTATGGCGAATCGGCCGATTTTTCTCAGCAAAAATGGGCGCTTATCGGCTTTTGCTGACAGGTTCGTTTATTGCGCTGCTATGCGAAATTGTATTCGTGATCGCCGCCCCCTGGCCTCTCAAGTTTGTGATCGACAATCTTATTATCCAGGACACCCGTGCCAGCGAAATATTATCAAATCCAGGACTATTACTGCTTTTGGCTGCCTCAGCGATAGTCGCCATCGCGGGACTCAAGGCGTTGGCAGGCTATCTCCACACCATCGGCTTTGCCATCATCGGTAGCCGGGTATTGGCCGAAGTTCGTCAGGATCTCTACCAACATCTACAAACCTTGTCCCTGACGTTCCACAGTAAAAACAAAAGCGGCGACCTGATCACACGGGTTATCAGTGATCTGGGCATTATCAAAGAAGTTATGATCAATACGGTACTCCCGCTATTTGGCAGTATCGTTTTGTTGATCAGCATGTTTGCTGTCATATTCTGGCTACACTGGCAGCTTGCACTGATTGCCTTGGCAATAATTCCGTTGTTTTTTCTCGCAGCAGGCTCTCTGGGAAAACGCATACAAAAGGCATCCCGCAAGCAGCGCCACCGGGAAGGTGCCATGGCTTCTACTGCAGCTGAATCCATTGCGTCGATGAAAGCCGTACAGGCATTATCACTCCATCATAAATTCGCACATTCATTTGGCGCCAACAACCGCAAAGACCTCCAGCACAGTGTTCAGGCCAAGCGACTTACCGCCCTGTTGACCGGCACGGTAGGCATCCTTATCGGTACGGTCACCGCGCTGGTATTATGGTTTGGCGCACGCTTGGTTTTAAGCAACGAACTCACTCCCGGTGAGTTACTGGTGATTCTTTCGTATATTAAATCGGCCTTCAAACCTGTCAGAAGTTTCTCCAAACAAGTCAGCCGACTTGCCAAAGCCGCCACTGCGGGTGAGCGCGTGCTGGATATCTTTGAACAAACACCGGACATCATCGATAGCCCCCATGCCGAACCTGCACCGCCGCTACGCGGCAATATCCGCTTTGAGCAGGTCAACTTTGCCTACGAACCCGGACACCCGATACTTCATAACCTGAATTTTGAAGTCTCTGCAGGCCAACAAATTGCCCTGGTCGGTGCCTCAGGCAGTGGAAAATCCACGATCATAAGTCTGTTATTGCGCTTGCACGATCCACAAAGCGGCCGGGTACTGATCGACGGTCGCGACATCCGTGACTTCAGCGTCCATTCTCTACGCAGCCAGATCAGTGTGGCCCTGCAAGACCCTTGCATGTTCGCCGCCAGCGTGCGCGACAATATTGCCTGTGGCTTCCCGGATGCCACCGATGCAGACGTTGAAACAGCGGCCAAACTCACTAATGCACATGAGTTCATCCTGGCCTTGCCTAAGGGTTATAACACCCTTATCAGTGAACGAGGCGCCACCCTCTCCAATGGCCAGCGACAACGTATCGCCCTTGCCAGAACAGCCATTCGTGATTCACCGATTCTCATTCTTGATGAACCCACCACAGGGCTTGATCGTGAAAATGAGATCGCTGTAATCGACGCACTAAACCGGCTGTCAAAAGGCCGTACCACGTTCCAAATTACCCACCATTTACACCATGCCATGCAGGCCGATGCAATATGGATGATCGGGCAAGGTCGCATACTGGAACAAGGCACCCACAGCCAATTGATGCAGGCCAAGCAACGCTATGCAGCCATGTTCAAGGCTGACCTGAAAGGCGTGAAACAAGGGGAAAGTAGCTATGCTGTCAACCGCTGATGCCAACCTTGTACAGCGTGATCAAGCCATTGCCGGAATGAAGATAGTGATGGATCCGAATGCCTTTCTTACAACATTACAGGTCGTCCGGCCCGAACTGGATGTGACCAGTGTGCAATTAACCTACCTGCGTTACCGGCCAACACGTTCTTGTCTGGGCGCCTATCGAGTCAGGATTCAGGATACCGTCACACCCATGCTGGCCCACGTGACGGCCTACCATGGAAAAGCCTGGGGCAGGTTGTCCATACCCATCGACAATGATCACCACATTATGTATCAAGATCAGGTGTTGATTTCCCTCTTTCCAGGTGATGCCATACTGACCTCTCTCGCACCGCTGATCAATCATGACAGCAGGCAGGATATTTTAAAGACGCTACTCCCTGCCAGTGCCGAAGCGTGGCCGGCCAATATTGAAACTTTGGCGTATAAGCCACAACGACGCTACGTTGGCCGTATTAATTTCGAACACGGAAATAGTGTCGTCGTGAAACACTATCGTGAAAACGAATATCCCAAGGCGGCATTGGCCACGATGATTGACTGTCCGGCTACCGCCCGGCTACGCATTCCGCGTACCTTGGGACGATCACAACACCATCAAAGTCTGGCATTCGAATGGCTCCCCGGACGCGTGCTGAGCAGTGAAATAACCACCACCCCGGCAGTTCATTCTTTCTATGCATGTGGCGCTGCACTGGCCGAATTTCATGCCCTGGCAACAGACAACCTGAAACACCGCACAGCCAGTATAAAGGCGGACAAATTAACGGCTGTTGCCAAAACCATCGCCCATCTTCACTCATCACTCGCCTCACTTGCCCAGGATATCGCCACAGGCATCGCCCAAAAATTGTTACGAGAGGCCCCCGCTGGGCAACGCATACATGGCGATTTCAGCCTCAGTCAAGTCATCCTGATGGAGAAAGACCAAGTCGCCATTATCGACCATGATGAAAACGTTTGTGGCAACCCGATGGAGGATATTGGCCTGTTCATCGCACGCCTGCTCAGGTATGAACACACCGAGGAAATAACACATAACCAAGCTGAATTACTGATAGCGGCCTTCATCGAAGGCTATCAGTCCAGCACACAACAAGCGATAACCCGCACGCTTCATTGCCACATCGCGGCGGGATTATTTTCGCTGTCTCACAGACCCTTCAGGGCCCATGAACCCAACTGGCCGGAGGGTATACAAAGACGACTGGAACAAATCAACGACATTCTACATTCATCCTATCCAACCGCTTGATTGCAGCGGTTATGGGCTCTCTGAATATGACCACAAAGACGCCATCAACCCACCTCATCAATGAGAGTTTTGAGGGGGTTCATCAGGCGCTTGACCGCGTAGCGGTGCAGGCCGAATTATCACGCCTACCCTTCTTCCGCGACGATGCTGCCCTGCCGGAACTCACCGCGATTCGCCTCAACCGTCACAAGCCCGGACGGCGTTGCCTGATCGAATACGACCTTCTGGTTAAACAGCCCTCGCACAGGCCGTGGCGCCTGACGTTGATGGCCAAAATACGAATGAAAAGCCATGATCACAGCACCTGGATCGTGCTCAACAGGCTATGGGCGGCAGGCATGAATGAGCAAGCCGGCGACGGCATCGCGCTACCGCACCCTGTTGGCGAGATTCCCCATTGGCATATGTGGCTGCAGTCCAAGGTGCCGGGCGTTACGCTGGAGCGACGACTTGCCGGCCCACTGGGCGAACATCTGGCCGAGCGCGTCGCCGAAGCCGCCCACAAAATCCACCGCAGCGGTGTCCCTGCGCGACGCCGCCACACAATGGTGGATGAATTACAGATTTTGCACGAACGCCTTGGCAAGACAGCCCGCGCATACCCGCAGTGGTCCAACCGCATTGGGCGCATCATTGACCACTGCGAGCGCCTGGGAAACCGCGTGACCAGCGCCCCCTTCTGCGGCATCCACCGGGATTTTTACGCCGACCAGATCATTGCAGATAACGAGATGCTCTATCTGTTGGATTTTGATCTCTATTGCAAGGGAGACCCTGCGCTCGATATCGGCAACTTCATTGCGCACATTACCGAATTCAGTTTACGAAACTTGGGAGACGCCAGTGCGCTTGCCCATGTGGAACAAGCACTTGAAGCACGATTTTTACGCCTCAACCCTGGCATCTCAGCACAGGCCATTCGCGCCTATGCCACCTTGGCGCTGGCACGGCACATCCATATCAGCACCCTGTTCACCCAACGGCGTCCCTATACCCGAGCCTTGCTTGAACTCACGGAGCAACGCCTCGGTATATGAGATCATCAAACACTCCGGCAATGGGGTCACGGAACTCCGTGCCACTGTTTTTCGCCAGCCGAAGAACCAACTTGAGCACTTGCCTGGCACTCACATTGGCAACCACCTGCTCAACCGCCATCGGACAAAATATTCCACACCTACCGCCAGAAGAGATCATACAGACGGGTGCTGCCTCATTCACCCAGCGCCCACAGGATGACGAACGACCCGAAGAACAATTTACGGTGAAATGGTTCAATCGCCCCTTGACCATCGGCGGCGAAATCGACACCAAGCTAAGATACCGGGAGGATGTATCATTGGGCCGCCGGCATGATGACGATTTACGCCTCAGTCTCGGCCTGCAACTCGAATTTTTCTATCGTTTGACACCCGATACATCGCTTTACATTGAAATAGACCCCAGTTACCAGACAAGTCTGTATGCTGAAGATGACGATACGGACACAAGCCGAAAAATCGAATTGGGAGAACTGTGGGTCTATGTCGGGGAACTTGGAAATCATCGCCTGAGCCTGCAAATTGGCCGCCAGTATTTTGGTGACCAGCGTGAATGGTGGTGGGACGAGCAATTGGATGCCGTGCGTGTCCAATACACTGACGACTCATTCAGCGCTCAGTTCGCCATTGGTGTGAACCCGACCACCACCATTTCCACCGAAAGTGATCGCCCGGATCCCGAGGACGAAGATATCATCTGGCTAATTGCCAGTGCAGATTGGGCGTGGACGAAAAAGAATCACTTCGAGATGTTTTTCCTCTCCCGTCTCGATCATTCCCCAACACCTAATGTCGGCGATATCATCTCCGAAAAGTGGCTAGACAACGAAGATGCCATGATCAATTGGCTTGGTCTGCGTAGCCGCGGCAGAGTGAAAAGCGATAATTTTGGCAAGGTTTATTACTGGCTGGATGGCGGCGTGATTTATGGAAAAGAAACACTGCTTGAGATTACTGATATCGGCGACAATCAAAGCAAAATCGACCAGCGCCGCGACCATACCATCAGCGGCTGGGGGCTGGATTTCGGCGCCACGTGGGCGAGCAAACTGCCCTATCAACCGAGACTGACTTTCGGCTACGCGAAGGGTTCAGGCGACACAAACCCCAATGATGGCATGAACCGCGCCTATCGCCAAAGTGGTTTGCAAAGCAATGATCACAGGTTTCGTGGCGTTAACAGCTTTCGATATTACGGCGAATTATCACGCCCCGAGCTGTCCAATCTGACGATCAGGACGCTGGCGCTGGGCTTTCCGTTGCTGAAAGACAGTTCTCTTGAACTGATTTATCACCGCTATACACAAGTCCACGCCTCGGATCGGCTGCGTAACAGCCGGATTCGTACCCGCCCGAAAGGCAAACATCGCGACATCGGTGAGGAATTCAACATCATCCTGGGCATGGAGGACTGGCAACAACTGGAATTAGAACTGGTCGTCACTCAATTTCGTGCGAGTAAAGCATACGGCATATTCTCTGGCAAAAAAGCATCAAGTATCACGCTTCAGGTTCAGTACAATTTCTGAAAAAAACACCGCTGAGGAATGTGCACGTTCCTTCACAGGCTCAGCAGTTCGTCCACACCACTGACCCGGGCCAGCGCCAGCAACTGAGATGGCACACAGGTGAAGCTAATATTACGCCCTCGGCGCCTGGCCTCACGCAGCCAGTCGACCAGCAGCACAAGACCGGCGCTGTTGCCGCGCTCGACCGCAGCGAGACTCACCTGCACGTCACCATCGTCGCTGAATAACGCCCGGCCACGATCCGCCAGCACTGACACGCTGTCAAAATCCAGCTCGCCAATGAGCTGATAACGCCCGGGAGAGACCGCATCGAGGCGTGCCTCAGTCACGCGTCAGCCGCTGGTTGCGTGCGGAGAGCCTGGCGATGAGCTTGGGCAAACCACCCTGGCGGATCTCCTTGGAGAAAGAACTCCGGTAATTGGTCACCAGACTGACACTGTCGACGTTCACATCAAACACTAGCCATTCGCCCTCCTCGGTACGGTACATGCGGTAATTGATAGGTATGGGAAAACCGGCATCCAACTGCACCTCGGTGCGAACGGTGACTTCCGTCGCCTCTTTCTTGGCGCGCAATGGCAAAAAGTCGATTTTTTGGTCGTAATTGTCATTCAGGGCCGCGGCATAGGTGCGTACCAACAGGGCGCGGAATTCCTTCACAAACTGCTCGCGCTCAACCGGGCTTGCCTTGCGCCAGTGCTTACCCAGCACCCAACTGGACATACGGCGGAAATCAAAATGTGGCAGGACGATTTCGTCAACGATCTCGTACAGCCGTGCAGGATTTTTCTTGATCTGCGCCTGTTCGGCCTGCAAAGCCTTGATGATCCTGTTGGTGGTCTCTATCACCAGCGCCTGCGGGGACTGCTCCGCCGCCATCAGCGGCAACGGCAAGCACAGCAACATCGACAACAGCACAACCCGGCCGGCTCCGAGCCAAAACCTCATCCGTTTCATTGAATATCTCCCGTCACCACCCGCAGGCGCTCGACATGCATGTTGTAGGCATTCACCACCCTGAGGTAATCCCCATAGGCCAGCACATAACCCTGAAAGGCCGCCACCAGCTTGTCCGTCTCTTCCACGCCGGCCTCGAAATCCGCATAGACACTGATCAACCAGCGGCGCCCCGAACGGCTGCCTTCATACAGACGCTGCACCATCTCGTAGTGGCTATGCACCGTGTGATACTGCTCGGCAACCTGAAAGGGAATGCCCATGCGCGCCTTGTCCCGCAATGCCAGGGTGGCATCCAGCTCGGCCTTGGCCTGTGCTACCTGCGCCGGTTGACGGCCACTGTTCCAGTCCCACTTGAGACCGATAACGGGTGTCATGCCGGCAAAGTAAAAGGGGTCGTAAATACTGACATCGGTAAAATCCTTGCGCCCCGGTGCATAGGAAGCAGAGCCTGCCAGACCGGCATAGAGATTGGGCAGGGATTCACTGCGTTTGGCCAGCATGTATTCGCGGCGCGCATCCAGCCCCGCCGCCAGTTGCCGCACCTCGGGCCGCCGCGTCATGGCCCGGGCGGTCAGCTCTTTCAGAGTGCCCTCCGGCAGGGGCAGTGGTTTGAGACGTTTGTCCGCCACCTGAATCTCATCGTTCACACCCAGGCCTGTGAGGATGCGCAGGCCTTCCAGGGCGATGCGCTCATAGCCCTGCGCCTCGACCTGATAGCGCTTGAGCAGCGCCGTGCCCGTCTGCAGGGCGAACAGGTTGGATTGCTTGGCGTCGCCCTCGCCCTCGTCCAGCCAGCCCTGTAGCAGATCGAGTGAGGCCTGTAGCTTGCCGAGGGTATCGTCGAGCAATCGCCGGCTGTCACGCGCCGCCAGATAACCGTAATAGGCCTTGGCAATATCCATCCGTGTCTGCGCACGCGCCAGCTGAATATCGCCGCGCTTGACCTGAATATTGCCCGCCGCGGCCTTGGAATAGTGGGTGATCTTGCCAAAGGTGTGCAACGGCTTGACGAGTCTCATCTCCAGGTAATACCACGGTGACAGACCATTGATATCGAAGGCATCCGAGGCAACACCAATACTTTTTGTACCGTCCTCGTTGGTGGTCTCGAAAACACCACCACGCACCTTGGGCGCAAAACCCAGAAAGGTGTTCATACTCAGGCTCCAGCCATCGGCGCCGCGAACCTCGCGCAGCTGGGCGCGCGCCAGATCCACGTGGCGCTCTTTCTCTGTAATACGCGGATCCACCTCCAGGGCGCGATCAACCGCCTGCTGCAAATCCAACACCACGGTCTCGGCCTGGCCTTGGGACAAAGGCAACAGGGCGATCAACAAAAACAGGCTCAGTCGGTGAATCATAGTCATTCATCCGCCTGACTGACCAGGAACTGGCCTATGAGTTTTTCCAGCACGATCGCCGACTGGGTCAGCTGGATGCGGTCGCCATCGTGCAGATAGTTCTCTGCACCACCGGCCTCCAGGCCAATATATTGCTCACCGAGCAGACCGGAGGTAAAAATGCTGGCCGAGGTGTCCTCAGGCAGATTATCGTAGCGCGGGTCGATATTCAGGGTCACCACCGCCTCGTAGATCTCACTGTCAAAACCGATGTGCGATACCCGGCCCACCACCACGCCAGCCATGGTCACCGGCGAGCGCACCTTGAGGCCGCCGATGTTTTCAAAATTGGCGTTGAGTTCATAGCCCTGTTCATTGCTGAAGGCCCGGATGTTGCTGACTTTTATAGACAACATCAGTAACGCCGCCATGCCTGCAATGACGAACAGGCCAACCCATATCTGTACACTGCGCGATTGCATCATTTACTCATCCCCAACGGTTGCTCCTTGCCCTCAAAATGGGTCGCCCTTGCTCACTATGAGTCGAAGTGCGCCAAACATCAGTCATCCCCAAACATCAGTGCGGTCAAGATGAAATTCAGCCCCAACACGGCCAGCGAGGCGTGGACTACCGTACGTGTGGTGGCACGACTCACCCCCTCGGATGTAGGCACCGCATCATAGCCCTCGAAAAGTGCGATCCAGGTCACGACGAAACCGAATACCACACTCTTGATAACGCCACTGGCCACGTCATCGAACAGATCCACCTTGGCCTGCATCTGCGACCAGAAGGCACCCTCGTCCACGCCCAGCAGGCCCACGGCAACAAGGTAACCGCCGACAATACCCACGGCGCTAAAGATGGCGGCCAGCAACGGCATGGCGATGATGCCACCCAGCAGACGTGGCGCGACCACCCGATGCAGAGGATTCACCGCCATCATTTCCATCGCCGAGAGCTGTTCCGTGGCCTTCATCAAGCCGATTTCAGCCGTCAACGCCGAGCCAGCGCGACCGGCGAACAGCAGCGCCCCCATCACCGGGCCCAATTCACGCACCAGCGACAGCGCTACCACCACACCCAGCGACTCAGTGGCGCCAAAATCGACCAGCGTATTGTAGCCTTGCAGGGCCAGCACCATGCCGACAAAGAGGCCGGACACGGCGATGATCAGCAGGGATAAGACACCGCTGGCGTAAATCTGTTTTATCACCAGACCAAAGCGCGGCAGCAGACTCGGAAAGCCGCCCAGCACATACAGCAGGAACAGGTGGCCACGACCGATACGTTCGGTGACACCCAGGGTCGTCGCACCCAGGCGCTGTAGAAAATCCATCATAGGCCATCCGCCAGCAGGTCGGCACGATAATCGGACGCCGGATAGTGAAACGGTACCGGACCGTCGCTCTGTCCCTGCAGAAATTGCTGTACCCACGGCGAGGTGGATTGCCACAGCGCCTGCGGTGTGCCGTGCTCAACCACCCGGCCTGCGGAGATCACATACACATAATCCGCGATGGACAGGCTTTCCTGCACATCGTGCGACACCACCACTGACGTCAGTCCCAGCGCATCGGTCAAACTGCGTAACAGGGTGACCAGCACACCCAGCGAAATGGGATCCTGGCCGGTAAACGGCTCGTCGAACAATACCATTTCGGGATCCAGGGCAATGGCCCGCGCCAATGCCACGCGCCGCGCCATGCCGCCGGAGAGCTGCGCCGGCATCAGCTCGCGCGCACCGCGCAGGCCCACCGCGTGCAGCTTCATCAGTACCAGATCACGGATCATGCGCTCCGGCAGACGGGTGTGCTCGCGCAGCGGAAAAGCGACATTGTCGAACACCGACAGATCCGTGAGCAGAGCGCCATTCTGAAACAACATGCCCATGCGTTTGCGCAGGCGGTACAGTGCCTTGCTATGCAGGGAGGCGACGTTCTGCCCGGCCACCTCGACCGTACCGGCATCGGCGCGCAACTGACCGCCGATGAGACGCAGCAGGGTAGTCTTGCCGGTACCGCTGGGACCCATGATGGCGGTCAACCGGCCGCGCGGGATGTCCATGTCGACACCGTCGAAGATGACCTGTTCGCCACGCACATAACGCAGGCCACGGATACGCACCCAGGCTTCCGGCACTGACGGTTGTTCCGTACTCAATGGTTCCGCGCTCAACGCAACACCTCGGCGACGGACAGCATGTCGGCAATCGTCATCGTCATTCGCAAGGCCTCGATGTCCGGGGCCTCTCCTGCCATCATCCCTTCCATCATCAATAAAATGGCGCCATTGCCGGCACCGAAACTCAGGCAGTCTTCCACCACTTCACGCCACTGACGCGGTGTGCGCACAGTGGCGTCAGCGCGTGCCAGCGCCAGTAGGCCGGGCCTCCAGCACGGCGTCCCCTGGCCGGCACTCCAGGGTGGGACAACACCGTAATCCAGCAACCTGTGCTGTCCCGCATCGCTGAGCATCAACCCCGGCGGCAGGATCACCGTTACCGGCGCCAGCTGCCGCGCCCGCTGCAAAGACAATTCCAGTTGTGTCAGATCACTGTCACAGTGCGTCGGCCGCAACAGGATGCCGCCAATCTGCCCCGCCAGTAAGGCCACTACTGCCTGGAAATCCATCCAGTTATTTCTCAAATCGACCACTTCGAAAAAAAACCGGAATGCCTTACCGGTGTCTTTCTGCCAGCGCGCCACTTCCCGTGCATCGGCCTTCGCCCATTCTTCCGCTGGCACCACCACGGCACGGAATTCGTTGCTATAGTAGGACAGCTGCCAGTCTACCGGCAGACCCTCGGGATAGAAACTTTCCTTCCAGGCCGGGTGTCGCCAGCCACGTGCGGCAACACAAAAATTTCCATCGCCGCCGTCCATCTGCTCTACTGACATCAACTCTCCGCCTCAACCGGCCCATTTGCATACGCACATACTCTGACATCCCGGCGCAAAATAAAATAGCCACTTGCCCCAACATTGTATCCGAATGTATCCAGATACATCCTGATTCGTAGAATTCATCTCGTAGACTTCCCGCGCCATCATTGTTTGCCGGTCAGGGTTTTCACCCACTCCTGCGGCAGCGGCGACTGGTGATCCCGTTCAGCACAACCGGATGGAGGACAACGACAAGGTGGTAGCGCCCAGCCACTTCATGTGCAATCGAGGTGGGGCAGGATGTCCTCAAAACGAATGTTTTTGAGCAAGTGACTATCGGACCGGGCCCGGCATTTACGTAAAATCCCTGCAAAACCATGCACCAACGCCCAGATCATCATTTCTGTTCCTTCATTTCCGGCTGAGCCATGCTTAAATGGAGCGCAGCCTCTGTGCAGTACCTGATGGGCATTCGCCGATTCCTGCTGAAGCTCAGGGTCATCGTAACAAAGCTCTTTGGCTGAAAACATAAGATCGAACAACGCTTCATTTTCCTGCGCAAACCGCAGGTAGCCATTGCAAATCGCGACAAGGCGCGCATGCGGATCCGTACTGGAAGCAAGCTCGCGCTCTTCACGCATGGTTTCGGCAAGCACCTGATATCCACGCGCGGCAATCGCGGTCAACAGACCGTTTAAGCCTTCAAAATGGTAGGCCGGTGCGGCGTGGGAAACACCCGCCCTGGCCGCACATCGCCGCAGGGTCAAGGCCGATAACCCACCCTCATTCAAAAGATCGATCCCAGCCGTAATAAGCGCCTCTCGAAGATTGCCATGATGGTGTTGTTTTTTTTGTGGTTTGTCCCGCATAAATGTTTTTTACACACGAATCTTGACATCGTCAAGTTTATCGCCAACAATCAAATCGACACAAACTTGACATTGTCAAGATCAATGCCGTCAGACGTTTCCCTGGCTAGAAAATGTGCCGTGAGTCTCTTGCAAACGCTATCAGCTTGAAAATACCCGGATATCGGTACATGAAGCCATCATGCCGTTGGTGGACACGCCAATGAGCGAAGGGCGGGGAAAGGGAAAAATATCAGCCATGGAGGCCGCCAGAGCGATCATTCAAGGCGTGGAAAATCATCGGCAAGAAATCTACGTCGGCAAAGCGGGGCTCATTCCTTTGTTGGCGCGAGTCAGTCCATCACTGATCGGCGCCATTATGAAAACAGGATAATATTGGCCAACCCATGAAACAACTCATCACACTCGCGCTGACCTTGGCGGCGATCTTTGCGTCTACCTTTATCCTGATCAAAGCAACGGGGATATTGACCGTAGAAGATATCGAGTCGGCATTGACCACAGCCTCACAAATCAACCCGCTCTACGTTGCGGCGGTCATTATCGTGTTGTTATTTGCGGATTTGTTAATTGCAATACCCACACTCACCATCGCCATTTTATCAGGCTATTTTCTCGGTTTTTTATTGGGAGGCATCAGCGCCATATCCGGCATGCTTCTGGCCGGATTGGTCGGCTATACGATCTGTCGGCTTTATGGCCCGGGATTACTCATGAAAACCTACAAAAACCCTGAAAAAATCCACGAAATGAACCGTCTTTTTTCCCTGCATGGATCCATGCTCTTGATTATTTGCCGTGCACTTCCAATCCTGCCGGAAGTCAGTTGTTGTCTTGCCGGAGCCAATCGCATGCCCTTCTGGCGATTTTTATTGTATTACGCCATCGGCACTATTCCCTATGCATTTATTGCAGCCTATGCCGGCTCACAAAGCAGTTTGAGTGACCCCACACCTGCAATTTTTACCGCCATTGCTATTTCACTGTTTCTTTGGTCGGCATGGTTTATTTTCCTGCACAAAAACAAACAAATAGCCAAGCGGTAAACTACAAATTAGGCGCTGTTGATGTTTCATTTTTGTCACTGTTGTACCTGAAAAAACCATCAGCATTTCAACGCAGGATGGACACCACCCACCCGTTTTACTCCACCCGGGCAACGATGGTGGGCAGTGCCCACCCTACAATAACGACATCACCACGAAGAATTTCCACGACCGAGGCAGAAAAACCTGATGTTATTGACTCTCTACCTCACTCCTGGGAAATTGATCGAACCCCGGGGAAACAATACTTGATGACCTGATGAACCGACCATTCAAAACCCTGTTATTAGCGTTATTATTCATCAATATCCCTTTTGCCTGGGCCGGGCGCCTGCCGGTCTGGGAGATTCATACAGGCCTTGCAGGCATGCAGCTACCCCACTACCGTGGTTCCAATAGCGACAGTACGCTTGCGCTCCCTTTCCCCGCAATCATATACCGAGGCGAACGCCTCAAGATTGGCGACGGACGCATACAGGGGTTTCTTTACACCTCCAAAACCGTCACATTCGATTTTAGTCTTGCCGCCAGCCTGCCCGCCAGTGCGGATGACAATGGCGCCCGGAGGGGGATGGCACGCCTGGATCCGACATTTGAAATCGGCCCGTCACTCATTACCCGGTTATGGCGATCGGCAAACAAAAAGACCCGCCTGACATTGGAACTTCCCATCAGGGCCGCCTTTTCCATCGATGAAGATGATTTGTCCCCCGGTGATCACGGCTGGACGTTTGCGCCATTCATCAATATAAAACACCGCGACGATCATGCGAGGTGGGCGCTTTCATTTGGCCCTATCTACGCGACACGGCGTTATCATGGCTACTTTTACGATGTATCAACGGAAGATTCGCTCTCAGCACGACCAGCATACAGTGCAGATGAAGGTTACAGCGGCAGCCGGATTACGCTGTTAATTCATAAACGGTTCAACAAACTGTCGATCACCGGTCTACTGCGCTATGACATATTGTCGAATGCCGTATTTATGGATAGCCCGCTGGTAGAACGCTCCAACAACCTCAGTACCGGGCTTATCATCATGTGGCAAATCGCAAAATCAACACGTTCAACCGACCACACCGACTGAACATGATCCCTATTGGTCTTACGGACTGAAAGTCCGCATACGAGTCGGTTCGTTTTACCCAGCCCTGCCATGATTCCCGGCAATCCGCCTGTGGTGAGTTCCACGCACCACAGTGGTCGGACACCTGTCATCACCCGCGCCCAGAACGTGATAACGCCAACGATGCGCTTCGCTACCGCTCACCCGCATCCCACAGTGACAATCGAAACAACGTGCCTTCATACACACCTTCAACAACCCGGGCAACAAACGGCACGGCTAAATCCGACCGCCTGAAGGCGGTAGTTTAACCTTAAAACGGGACGAATAAAAAACGCTATTCAATCCAGTGGATCTCGCGCGCCGTCTGTTGACCGATCAACGCCTGGGCGAGACTGCGTGCCTGCACGGCCTTCCCTGGCGCGGTGGGTGTGCGACCAGCCATGATCTCCGCCAGCTCCTGCGGCAGCAATGGCTGCCGATCCGGCTCGGCGTAACCCTGAGGAAACACCGGCAGATTCGTGGTCGGGTCATATTTGTCACGGGCGCCGACCGTGTGCAGCAGCTCGTGGGTAATGACCAGGTTGTTGCCGCCCGTCGCACGGCGGCTGGCGAACGCATTCACCATCCCCAGCAATCCCTTTTGCAAACCCAGTGAATGACCCAGGCGAGGATGAACCGTGGGATCGTGGTACAGCACAAATATCTGAATATCCGCCGGTGGCCCATACTTCCGCGCCACGCGCCAGGCCCAGTAGCGGATCTTCAGGCTCCACACCACATTACCCGGCGCACTGCGTTCGGCCGGCGGTTGCGGTGGTTTTTCCGCCAGTACCGGGCCCAACACCACCTCAAAAGGCTTGTTCAGGGCCAGGCGATAATAGTCGGCTTCTTCTGCAAAAAAATCCTCGATATCCGTAAACGTCTCGCGATTCAATCGGGCGATATAATTTTTCGACGCCGCACTGCCATCACTATTAATGGGGTAGATAGCAACGACCAGTGGCCGATCCCAATCGGTGGTGCGTAGCCAGGTAAGCAGGCTGTTCGCCACCACCGCCAGCAATATCAGCAACAGGAACAGGATTCGCAACAGACGAAATTGCCCGTTACCGCTCATTTACGCAACAACCAGAACAACAGCGAACGCAGCAAGCTGACAATGATGGCGGTGGTCAGCGGAAAATAAAAACGCACATTACCGCGCTCAATGACGATATCGCCGGGCCGACGTCCGAGCCCCAGCTTCAGCGCCCAGGGCCACAGCAGGCCCACGGCGAGAAAAAAGATACCCGGACCGATGAACAGGCGCGGAAGATTCATTGTGGCAAACACGGTGAAAACCGGCCTCAGCGCGAAAAACCCCGTCCCGCGGCAAAGGGGGTCAGGTGATAGTCTTGACGCCATTCGGGGTGCCAAGCAGCAGTACATCCGCCGGACGCATGGCGAACAGACCATTGGTGACGATGCCGGCAATGTTATTCAGGGTCTGTTCCAGTTCCACCGGATTCATGATCTGCAAGCCATGTATATCGAGAATGACGTTGCCGTTATCGGTAATGAAACCCTCGCGGTAGGCCGGCTGTCCCCCCAACTTCACCAGCTCACGGGCGACATAACTGCGCGCCATGGGAATCACCTCGATGGGCAACGGGAATTCGCCCATGACATCCACCAGTTTGGACTCATCGGCGATGCAAACGAATTGCTTCGACACCGCCGCGACGATTTTTTCACGTGTCAGCGCACCGCCGCCGCCCTTCATCAGGTGCAGATACTTGTTGGACTCGTCTGCGCCGTCCACGTACACATCGATCACACTCACCATATTCAGCTCTTCCACCGGAATGCCATGCCCCTTGAGGCGCGTGGCCGAGGCCTCGGAACTGGCCACCGTGGTCTCGATCTGGCCTTTGATGGCGGCCAGTTCATCGATGAAATAATTGGCCGTGCTACCCGTCCCCACACCCACCGTCATGCCGGCCTTGATGTAGTCGATGGCCGCCTTGGCCACCGCCTTTTTCATTTCGTCTTGATTCATGCTTCTGTTTCCCGTTGACTGGTTTTACCGATTCAGGTCTGGCAGCAGTATACCGCAAGCACCACACTCTGCGCCTGACAGGCACACGCCAAGCTGATACCGTTGCGGCATTATGTTGAATCACTACACCAAAAAGATACTCAATGCCCGCGTCTACGAAGTCGCCAACGAGACCCCGTTGGAACTGGCCGAAACCCTCTCCCTGCGTCTCGGCAACCCGCTGTGGCTGAAGCGCGAGGATTTGCAGCCGGTATTCTCCTTCAAGCTACGCGGGGCCTACAACAAGATCGTCCGGCTCGACGCGGATCAGCAACACAAGGGAGTCATCACCGCCTCCGCCGGCAATCATGCCCAGGGCGTAGCGCTGGCGGCACAGCGCCTGGGACTCACGGCGTTGATCGTGATGCCCAAGACCACCCCGGGCATCAAAGTGCAGGCGGTACAACGTCTGGGTGCCGAGGTGGTTCTGCGCGGCAATACCTACGACGATGCTTACGAGCATGCCTGCGGGCTCGTGAAGACACGCGGTATGACCTACATCCCGCCTTACGACGATCCGGACGTGATCGCCGGCCAGGGCACGGTGGCGATGGAGATCCTGCGCCAGCACAGCGGTGGCATTCATGCCATCTTCGTCCCCGTCGGCGGCGGCGGACTGATTGCCGGCATCGCCGCCTATGTAAAGGCCCTGCGACCGGCAACCAAAATCATCGGCGTGGAACCGGAAGACGCCCCCTGCCTCCACCGTGCGCTGGCCGCCGGTGAACGGGTGGTGCTGGATCAGGTCGGCATCTTCGCCGACGGCGTAGCCGTGCGCCAGGTGGGCGAAGAGCCCTTCCGCATCGCCCGCGAAACGGTGGACGAAGTGATCCTGGTCACTACCGACGAAATCTGCGCCGCCATCAAGGACATCTTCGACGACACCCGCTCCATCGCCGAACCCGCCGGCGCCCTGGCCGTCGCCGGGGCGAAAAAATACGTCGCCCGCGAACGCATCAGCGGCAAGGCGCTGGTGGCCATCGATTCCGGCGCCAACATGAATTTTGACCGCCTGCGCCACGTCGCCGAGCGTGCCGAACTGGGTGAGCGCCGCGAGGCCCTGCTCAGCGTCACCATCCCCGAGCGGCCCGGCAGCTTTCGCCGGTTTTGTGAAATGATCGGCCTGCGCGGCATTACCGAATTCAACTACCGTTATGCCGACCCCGGGCAGGCGCACATCTTCGTCGGTGTACAGATGCACGGCGGCGACACGGAAAGAGACAAGCTGATCCGCGAACTGAGTGAGAGTGATTATTCCGTACTGGATCTCACCGACAACGAAGTGGCCAAGCTGCACATCCGCCATCTGGTCGGCGGCCACAGCCAGGGCGCCAACAACGAACGCCTGTTCCGCTTCCAGTTCCCGGAGCGCCCCGGCGCCCTGCTGCGCTTCCTGCAACACATCGGTGGCCGCTGGAACATCAGCCTGTTCCACTACCGCAACCACGGCGCCGCCTACGGCCGCATCCTCTGCGGCATTCAGGTGCCACCGACGGACAGCGACGACTTCCAGTCATTCCTCGATAATCTGGGCTACGAACACTGGGACGAGACGGACAACCCAGCCTATCGGTTGTTTCTTGGTTGACAGAAACTCAGCCTGAAAATATATTAATACTGGAGTGATTTCATCAACTAGCGAGAACGACACTATGACAAAATGCCCGGATATTTCTGGGTTGCAGTTTAGCAAACCAAGCAAAGAAGCAATAGAAGATATACAACGGATTCGAGAGCTAGGGAATTTGCTAACCAGCGTAGTGGCAGGAAGCACGGTAGTAAAAATATTTTCAAGCTACGGTGTACGTACACTTGAGGTCGCTTATAATATCAGCTCCTACGAATGGGCGGCATGGGCGCAGGCAATGGGCAGCATAGATTATCTAGAGAAGGCAAGAGTACAGCGGATTGCATATCTTCACCTGCTTGATAATAAGACGACTCTCACGACTGAGGAAGTAAAGTTCTGGGAGGCAGTCGTCCATGGATGCCATTAAAAGGGGAATATTGGCTTGTTTTTTTTGGGGTTTTGTAACGGTTGCCTCGGCAGAAGAAGGCGCCACGTTCTTGAGTGACCCGCAAGAAGATGAAATCATCGACCTCGTCTACTCACAACTGAGAGCCTCTATCGAAGAGCTTGAAAAAAACATTGAAAAATGTGAAATATTGGAAAGAAACAATGTGCTTGACCCGACCTTGCTCCAGCGTTTGCCGTTAACAGATCAAGAAAAGAGAACATCATTGGGTTATTTTCTTTATATAGCACAAAACGAATGTTATGGCGCTGAGCTATTCGCAAAAATTCATTTGGAATTCGCCCAGTTAAAATATATGGAAAAGTATTACAAAGGGAAAAATATAAAAAATATAGAAAAAACTGAGCAATACTTGGATAGCATCTGTTGCATGGTTTCGAGAAGGCATTTCGAGTCAAAATGGAAATATCTGAAAATCGCCCCCGAAATCAGAAAAGAACTGGAACGCATGCCCGAATTACAAAAACCCTTCGATGTTATTAAATCAGTCAGGGGAATGGGATTGCTCTAGGTTTACGAAACATCCGCCGTTAAATGCGATTGAAGGGCATCCAAAAGCCTTGCCGCACCCGATTCATCCAACCCATGGACAAACATCAGCGTCTTGATCAGCT
>DRKN01000043.1 GCA_011051755.1 Gammaproteobacteria bacterium | reverse complement strand
TCTTGGCCTGCATTTTAAATTGAACGTAACTGCTGAGCATTACACCTTGCCAAAAGGGATGCTGATTGAATCCGGGAGGTAACGTAAATCAAGGGACGAATCAAAGGGTCAAAGGGTCAAAGGGTCAGAGTATTAACAGTTGTGTATGTTCTCGCATGAAAACAAGTGTTTTCCCCATGTAACAAGGAGGAACGACTGCGAATATTTACGCAACTACTCGATGTTATAGGCTTAATGAATACTGGATTGATTTTCCTGTCGTCATTCCGGCTCGCGCCGGAATGACGGATGCATCAGGCCTTGCCCAGGATTTTTTAGTCCGTGGCGTGCACTATGCGCACGATGATTCTTGAACACGGCATTAACAATATCCTGAACCCTCGGATTCAGGAATGTTTTTCTTTCGTCCCTCGAGAGAAGAGGAACAAACCAACAGTGTTTGCCGCTGGCGTATTCACCAGGGCTGCTCGCTGCCCGTACCTTCACGTTGTGCTCGTCGTTGGTACTGATAAAGAAATTTACGCCGCAACAGGCCACCGGGGTCATCGGGGATGCGTCGTAACCATTGTTCGGCCGCCATTTGTTCCTCGCTGCTGAGGATTTCGGCGCGAGCCTGCTGGCCCTCTGTCGGCGTTATCTGCGGCGATGGCTCGCCGCTCGTTGCCTGTTGTTCGGCCTGTGTCTCCAGCTGTTTTTCTGTTGCCGCCTGGTCGGCGGATTTCTGTTCTTCCGCGGTGTCTTTTTCCGCCTCTTTCTCTTCCAGTGCCTTGCTGGCATCGGCAAAGGTGTGTTTGTCGGCATCCTCTTTTTTTGCTGCTGCCTCACCCTGTTCGCTCTGTTGGTTTTGCTGCGACGGTTTGTCTTGTCCGGACGATTTGCCCTGCTGGGACTGTTCTTCCCGCCCGGATTGTTTGTTCGTCTGTGAGTCCTTGTCTTGTTGTGACTGTTCGTCTTGCCCGCCCTGTTTGCCGTTGTTTTTCTTTTCTTCGTTGCCATCCTTGTCCCGCGACGAATCCTTGTCCTGCTGTTGGCGCAGCAGGGCCTCGACTGCGGCCTTGTTGGCCTGCGCATCTTCCATGTCGGGTGCCGATTTCAATGCGCTGTCATAGGCGGCGATGGCCTCTTCGTAACGCCCGAGTTTCGCCAGCGCATTGCCCCGATCATAATCGGCCGTGACGCCGTTGGCCTGGGAAAAGTTCTCCAGCGCCTGTTGGTAATTGCCGCGCCGATACTCGGCAATGCCTCGTAGCAGGGGGTCTTCCGCAATCCGGCTGGCACGTTCGTAATCCTTTTGTGTCAGCGCCCGGGCGGCCTGTTGATCGGGGCGTTGCCAGAGATCGTCCCAGCCGGCGGCCATGGCCGCTCGTGGTGGTGACAGCACACCGACCAGCAGCACCAGACTCAGCAGCCAGCCGCGGCGGAAGGCCAGTGCCGCCAGCGGTAGTAGTAATGCCACCAGCCAGGGGCCGCGTGACTGCCAGTCCTGTCCCTGCAAATCGCTGGCGGTGGGGTTTTCGGTACTCAGAGGCTGGCTCTCGGCAAGCAGGGCCGTGATGTCGCTGCTGAAGTCGTGGTAGCGGCCGCCGCCGGCCATGGCTACGGCCTGCAAGGCATGGGTTTCCAGCGCAGGCAGGATCAGTTGGCCATCGCGGGTGCGCAGCAATTGCCCCTGGGCATTGGTCAACGGTTGGGGTTTTTGTGTACCAATGCCCAGCACCGATACGCGGTAACCCCGATCATACAGTCGTGCGGCGACCTTGCTCGCTCTGTCGTCACTGACGCCATCGGCCAGCAGCAGGATCCGGCCGCTGCCCAGTCCCGATTGTTGTAAAAGTTCGCCGGCTTTTTGCAGACCGAGGTCGGCACGGCTGCCCTGCACGGGCATCAGCTCCGGGTCGAGGGACGTGAGCAGGGCGCGAATGGTGTCTACATCACGGGTCAGCGGGGTGACGGTGAAGGCGTCGCCGGCGAACACCACCAGTCCGGTCTGGCCTTCCTCGTCACGGGTCAGGATATCCTCGATCTTGAAACGCGCCCGCGCCAGCCGCGAGGGTTTGAGATCACGATTGAGCATGGAACGTGACAGATCCAGCACGATGACCCGCGCGGCACTGGTCTGAAACAGCGGCCGCGGCTGTTTTTCCCACACCGGATTGGCCAGGGCGAGGATGGCGAGCAGCCAACTCAGGCCGAGCAGCCATAATATGAGATAGCTAGGCCGATGGGTCTGCCCCGTCAGCAGCAGTGCTTGCAGACGGGCATCGATGATACGGGCCCACGGGTTGTCGCCTGTCGTGGCGTGCCACAGGCGCCACACCAACAGGGCCAGTGGAGCCAAGGCCAGCAGCCACAAGGGCTGAAGGAAATGGAATTGCTCAGGCATGGGATGTCTCTGTGTTTGCTGTCGTCGTGATCCGTCCACGGTAGGCGGCAGCGAGGGCGATCAGCACGCTGAGCAGCAGCGCGCTGCCCAATGGCCAGAAATAGAGTTCATTCACCGGCCGCCAGGTCTGCTGGTCTTCGGAGACCGGCTCGATGCGATCCAACAGATCATAGATCTGCGCCAGCTGGGCGGTATCGCGGGCGCGGAAATAGCGTCCGCCGGTTTTCTCGGCGATGGCCCTGAGGCTGGCCTCGTCGAGATCGCCGGTCGCTACCCGGCGCAGGCCGAAGGGCGTCTGCACCTGTATTTCGCCGCTGCCGATACCGATGGTGTAGATGCGTACGTCTTCGCGGACGGCCAGGTCGGCGGCCTTGAGCGGGTCGACGTTGCCGGCGGTGTTGGTGCCATCGGTGAGCAGAATCAGTACCCGGTTGCTGGCTGGTTCCTTGCGCAGACGCTTGATGGCCAGGCCGATGGTGTCGCCGATGGCGGTCTGCTTGCCGGCCAGGCCGATCTGCGCCTCGTCCAGCAAGGTGCGCACGGTGGCTCGGTCGAAGGTCAGCGGTGCCTGTAGATAGGCCTCGTCACCGAATAGGATCAGGCCGATGCGGTCGCCTTTGCGCTGTTCGATGAAATCACCGGCCACGACTTTGACGGCCGTCAGACGGCTTAGCTGGCGGCCGCGAACCTGCATGTCTTCGTTCTGCATGGAGCCGGAAATATCCACTGCCAGCATCAGGCTGCGGCCGCTCACCGGCAGGTGCATGCTCTCACCGATCATCTGTGGACGGGCTGCCGCCAGCACCAGTAGCAGCCAGGCCGTTATCGCCAGTGCCAGCCGTAGCCGCGAGCGTTGGCTGCTGTGGGTCTGCAGGTTGTCGCGCAGCGCCGCATAAAAGGGAAAGCGCAGCGTGACCGGGGCGACGTTGGGCGCATGCGGCAGTAGCAGGGCCAGCAGCGGCAGGGGCAGGGCGGCGAATAGCCAGGGCCAGGCGAATTCAATACTCATTTTAGCGATCCGTGTTTTTTTTTATCCAGTCGCGCACTAGGGTGCTGAGCGCCGTAAAATCCACATCGGCGGGCAGGGTGGGTTGATAGGGGCCGGTGGCCAGTATCTGTCCGGGACCGTGACTGAAGCGGTCGTTGCCGCCGGACTCATCGAGAAAGCGCAGCCACTCGGCGCCCGTAAGAGCGGCGACCCGCTGATGGGGATAGCGCATCAGCGCCAGGCGGCGCAGCAGGGTGGAGATCTCCGCGATGGCTTGTGGGGTTGCGTCGTCGCTGGGCCGCCGCGTCAATGTGTCGAGCATGGTGAGGAGGCGTTGACGTTGACGGTGCAGGCGGTAGTGGCGCAGGGCGCTGCGTGCCGTCCATGCCAGTAGCGCCAGCAACAGTACGGCGAGCACCCACCAGCCGGGGGCCGGGGGCCACCAGCCGGGGTCGGCGGGTAGGTGGATATCGCGTAATTGCAGCGCCGCTTGGTTGGCCGGGTTCATGCTGCGGTCTCCCATTCCCGTGCGTGGTTTTGTGTGGGGCTTGGCGTTGTGCCGACAAAGCGACGGCGCAGCACACCGGTCACGTCATCGTCGGTGGACAGTTGCAGCAGCGGGATGGCCCGGCTGCGCATGAGATCCTGCACCGCCTGGTGATGCTGCCTGAAGAAGTCGCCATAGGCCTTTCGCGCCGAGGCCGAATGGGTATCGAGAATGCCGTCGTGACGGCCGTCACTGACGCCATAACGTGCCGCAGGCGGGGGGGCCTGTTCCAGCACATCGAGCACCTGGATGGCGATGACGTCATTATGCTGGCGCAGCCGCATCAGGTGTTTGCCGGTCTCTTCGTCGCTGCCGTCATTGATGCCATAAAAATCACTCAGCAGAAAGATCAGGCTGCCGGGCCGGCTGACCCGACGCAGTCGCGCCAGTGCCGCATTGAGCCCTTCCGGGTGGGGTGGCTGCTGGAGGTTTTTTAGTGGATCGCTCTGCGCCACCAGCTGGCGGATCAGGCGCAGCACGCCGTGCTTGCCACCGCGCGGCGGCAATTCGTGGTGATCGCCGTTGAACAGCAGGGCGCCGATACGGTCGCCGTGGGCGGCGGCCGCCCAGGCAATCAGACTGGCGGCACGCGCAGCGACCACCGACTTGAGTGCGCCCCGGCTGGCGAAGAACATGCCGGGATTCAAGTCCACGCACAGTACCACCGGGCGCTCGCGCTCTTCCTGATAGAGCTTGGTATGTGGCCGGCCAGTGCGCGCGGTGACCCGCCAGTCCATGTTGCGAATGTCATCGCCGGGCTGGTAGATGCGTGATTCCCGGTAGTCCATGCCGCGGCCGCGGCAGCGCGAGGCCCGGCCGCCGGTCTGCCGCGCCCGCGCCGCCTGCCAGCGGCCGAGATCGAGCTTACCGGCTTGCTGGCGCAGGGCGATCAGTTCGTCGAGGCTGGGTCGGGTGGCGGAGTTAAGGGGCGTGTCGGCGGCACGGTCATCCACGTGCATACGATGCGTGTTCCGGCCCGGCAGGAATCGGTCGAGGAAACGCATCTCAGGCAACCGGGATCAGCTTCAGCAGTTCGCGGATCACGTCGTCGGCGTTCATGCCTTCGGCCTCGGCCTCGAAGGAGATCAGCACCCGGTGGCGCAGTACGTCGAAGGCCACTGCCTGCACGTCGGCCGGTGACACATAGTCGCGGCCTTCCAACCAGGCATGGGCGCGGGCGCAGCGGTCGAGGGCGATGGTGGCGCGCGGGCTGGCGCCATAACTCACCCAGCGGGCCAGCGCCGGGCTGTAGGGTGCCGGGTCGCGGCTGGCCAGCACCAGTTGTACCAGATATTCCTCCACCGGCTCGGCCATGTGGGTGCGTAACACCTCCTGACGGGCGGTAAAGATCTGCGCCTTGCTCAGCGCCACCGCGGAGGCCGCCGGGGCGGTGTCCTCACGCTCGGCCTGTTGGCGAACCAGTTTGAGGATCGCGTGTTCCGCCCGGGCATCGGGGTAGTCGATACGCACGTGCATCAGAAAGCGATCCAGTTGGGCCTCGGGCAGGGCATAGGTACCTTCCTGTTCGATGGGGTTCTGAGTGGCCATAACCAGGAATGGGCGTGGCAGGGGATAGGTGTGTCGACCGACGGTGATCTGTTTTTCCCCCATCGCCTCCAGTAGCGCTGACTGTACCTTGGCCGGGGCGCGGTTGATTTCGTCGGCGAGAATCAGGTTGTGGAACAGTGGTCCCCGCTGGAAGTGAAAGTCGCCGGTTTCCGGGCGATAGATGTCAGTACCGGTGAGGTCGCTGGGTAGCAGATCCGGGGTGAATTGCAGGCGGTGAAAGTCGCCTTCCAGCACTGCAGCCAGTTCCTTGATGGCCGTGGTCTTGGCTAGCCCCGGTGCACCTTCCACCAGCAGATGGCCATCGGCCAGCAGGGCGATCAGCAGGCGTTCGACCAGTGCCTGTTGGCCGATGATGCGCTCTTGCAGATGCTGGCGAACCTGGTGAAATGCCGGGTAGGCCACGCTGTCGGTGTTTTTGCGGGTGGCCGGGGCGATGTTTGCAGTCATGTTGTCAGGCTCCTTCGATGCGTCGTGCGGCAGGTTTACCCGGCCGGGGCTGCTGTTGATGATACTGTCATGGACAAGCCCTGCCGGATCCCCTTCGTGGAAAGTGATTTGAGGGCGGATTTCACTTTTCCAAGTGTTATCGCCACGGGCATATCGACAAAGCGGTACTGCTGCTCGGTACCCGTGGTCATGAAGAGCCCGATGGCTTGGTGTTTGTTGCGGATGACGGTGTCGTGCAGTGCCTGTTTGGCCGGGTCGATAATGTTCATTCTCTCACGTAGGAATCAATGATCGATGGGTGGCAGGCTGGTATCGTTGCTCCCTTCGGCAGTGATTTCGGGTTTCAGTTCCATCAGCAGGTCTTTGGTGATGATATGTCCGCAATGGTTCTGCTTTACTATTGAGCGTATCCGGATGCAGAGGTTTTTTATTGTGCACAATGAGACTACGCTAAAACTGTCTGTCTGAGCGGGTAAAGAGTTGAAGTCCCGTAGGGTGGGCACGTCTTTTGTGCCCACGTGGAATTATGGAGAATGGGACTACTGATAGTCAGTGTCATTCGGGTAAATCAAGAGGGTCTGACAGCCCGTTTTCTCAAGGACAGAAACGATATCGCGCGCAATCATTGTTGGGCGTTGGCAGCCTGCTGACGGAGTGCGGAGACTGGATGATGTTGCTTTGCTGGGTCTGCCCATGGCGGAGGCCCGCCAGTGGCTCTCCCAGCACCCGGGATTCAATCGTCAGCTTTTGCCCTATCTGGGTGAACAGATGTGCAGTCTGGCCGGGTTGGCCACAGATCTGGCGTTGCATGATACGGAAACGCGCCTGGCGCGCCTGATTCTGCGCCATGTGGATTCAAGCACGGAATGTCACGCCGCGCCTGATTAACGACCTCTCTCATGAATCTCTGGCGGAGATGATTGGCAGTGTGCGGGTGGTGGTCAATCGCCAATTACAGCACTGGAAACAGCAAGGCATTGTCGATGCTCATCGAGGCCATCTGGAAGTCGAGGCCTTGCAGGAACTGGTGAAGCGGGCTGAAGAGCTTCCTCATAAGGCGTCGACGCGAGAGCCGTGTGGTTATTCCACATAAACGAACGATAACGCCGCTGGATGAACAATGGGCAGCGGCCTTTGATGAAAGACATCCCTGTCTTTCATCCTTTCTGGCTTGCTGTGTATGTGCCTAATTCGTTCCCTGCGGATTGGGTGGGCTGCCCCTGAAAAACGCCTGCTGTTGGTGTCTGGCGTTTTTTCAGAGGCAACAGGATTGTCCGAATGTTTGTTCCCCCCCGGCAGGAGAGTGACAAACCGGAAGAGCACGGATCAATCGATGTTCAATGGTGTAGTTGCAGTTAACCCATTGTTGTCCTCGTTGCTCTCGGTCTGCTGATTGGCGTAGTCGGCAATGGCCCCCAGGTAATAGGTGCCGGCCGCGAGGTTGGCTGGGATATTGAAGGAGGCCGTTCGTGAGGAAGAGCCCCCTCCTGCCAGACTGTAGACGTAACGTGAGCCGATACGGGTATCCGTGGTGGTGATGGTGGCATCAGTGGAGAGATAGATTCCCACATAGGAGGTGCTGTTGGTGGAGGAGCCACCGGCGTTGTGGATAGTATGCGTCACGCTGATGGGGTTGCCAGTATAAGCTTGGCTGTCCGGGGAGCTCACCGCGCTGATGAGCAGGTCGACGTCCTGGATCACCTGTAAGGTCGTGGTTGCCACGCGGG
>DRKN01000042.1 GCA_011051755.1 Gammaproteobacteria bacterium | reverse complement strand
GCGGGAAGCCGTCATCTGCGGCGTTGCGTCTCTTGAAAAGGGCACGCCATTCCCGGCGAGACGCGCCTTGCAGCTAACGGCTTCCCACCACGCTGATATGTACACTTTATACGTTACACCACACTAGAGCAACAGAAGAAGCGGCAGTTTTCCCGCCGTGTACATTCGTTGCCCCTAGGCTTTTCGCGTAACTGCTGATTCGGGCCGGATTAACAATGGACACCTTGGCCCTGGCCTTATGAAGAGCATAAGCAAGCGCTTCGTGATAAGCGCCCGTAGCTTCCATGACAAAATGAATAGATCCAACATCTTCATTGGTATTTTTTTGAGACCATTCAATTAACGCTGAATAACCATCATGACTGTTTTTTGACTACCTTGCTTTTAACCTTGTTCGTGGTGATATCTTTAAACAATCAAGTTTTGCCTTACTCACATCAATACCAATCATACCTCTTCACTCACCTTGTACATACAGCCTCATTTCGTCATCGAAAGGATTTGGATACCATTCAGTTTATTGAGAAAATTGGAGCATGGGACTGAATCTACGAGACAGGCTCGAAGCCTAAGGATGCGAACAAGTTCACCATGCTCCCCGATACCTTGAATAGCTAACCAGGGTATCGAGAGAGATACTAAGGATGCGGTTCACTACCGCTCACCAGCATCCTACAGAGATGATCGAAACAACTTGCCCTTACATGCCCCTCCTCAAGCAGACATCCCGCCACCAATGGTCTCGATAATGCCGTAATTCATCGCCAGACGCGCCAGTTCCACGTCGCTGTCCACACCCAGCTTTTCGTACAGACGGTGACGGTAGGTGCTGATAGTCTTGGGGCTGAGGCAGAGTTTGTCGGAGATCACCTGTGTTTTCTGCCCCTGGGTCAGCATCAACATCACCTGCATTTCGCGCGGAGACAGGTTGTCGAAGGGCGTGCTGGCGCCACCGGGGGTACGTTTCAACGCCAGGGTCTGGGCGATGTCGGCGCCGATATAGCGTTCACCACCGGCAACAACCTTGATAGCCGTGATGATCTCCTCCACCGCACAGCCTTTGGTGAGATAGCCGCTGGCGCCGGCCTTCAGCATGCGGCTGGGAAAGGGTTCGTCGGCATGCACCGAGACGACAATGACCTTCAGCTTCGGCAGCAGTTGCGCCAGCTTGCGAGTGGCCTCCAAGCCACCGATACCGGGCATGCTGACATCCATCAACGCCACATCGGGGGTTTTTGTGCTGGCAACCAGGATGGCCTCTTCGCCACTGGCGGCCTCGGCGACCACACGAATGCCCGGCGCATCGTTGAGGATCCGGGTTATCCCCGTTCGCACCAGCTCGTGGTCATCCACCACCATGACTTTAATCATAAACTCCCTCCCCGGAATCCCGCCAACGGCATACTTGCTTGAATCAATTCCATTTAGACCCATTTTAACCTGAATCCATGTCCCCGGACTGTCCGTCACGCACTGTGCACCGTAAGTAATTCCTTACCCGCAACGTCAGCTATACTGCCACAAGAGGCGCTCGGCTTCATCACGGCGTTGCGGCGTACCCACATCCACCCAGCGTCCGCTATAGCGCTCGCCGCTCACCTGCCCCTGGATCATGGCCCCGCGCAGCAGAGGGGCCAGCGGAAAACGCCCCCCCTCACAGGCCGCAAACAAACGGGGAGAATAGATACCGATGCCACTGAATGTCAGCCTTGCCCCACGGGCATCCGCACCACCGTCCGTGACGCGGCCCTCGGTGAGGAAAAAATCCCCCGCCCGATGGTGGCTGGGGTTCGCCACCAACAGCAGATGCGCCAGCCCGTCGGGCCGTAAAGGCAGACGGGAAAAGTCATAGTCCGTATACACATCACCGTTAATCACCAAAAACGGCGCATCACCCAGTAACGGCAACGCACGATAGATGCCACCGCCGGTCTCCAGCGCCTGCTCACCCTCGGGCGAATAGACGATATGCGCACCAAAGGCCTCGCCCGCACCCAGCGCTGCCTCGATCTGCCCACCCAGCCAAGCATGATTGATAACAATGTCATGAATACCCGCCGCCACCAAGGCCTCGATGTGCCAGACAATGAGCGGCTTGCCAGCCACCGGCAGCAACGGTTTGGGGGTATGGTCGGTGAATGGGCGCAGGCGTTCACCACGCCCGGCGGCGAGGATCATGGCTTTCACGCCGCTTCTCCGGCAGGCAGAAAGTCCAGTAACGGTTGCAGCTCCCCGTAACGCTCCGCCACTTCGCGCACGTAGCCCAGAGTACGCGGGATATCGCCAAGATAGCCGGGTTTGCCATCGCGCAGATTGAGGCGGGCGAAGATGCCAGCGGCCTTGAGGTGACGTTGCACGCCCATCCAGTCGAACCAGCACAGCCAGGTCTCGTCATCGATGGCATCACTCGTTGTCCCGACGATGCCGACCCGCCGCGCGGCACGCAGGTAGTCCAGCGCCCAGGCCTCGACCCGCGCGCGTGGCCAGCGGATGTAGCAGTCGCGCAGCAGGGAAACGAGATCGTAAGTCACCGGCCCTTGCACGGCGTCCTGAAAATCAATAATCCCCGGATTGGCTTTTTTGGTGAACATCAGATTGCGCGAGTGGTAATCGCGATGCACGAACACCATCGGCTGATCCAGCGCCGAGTTTGCCAGATGCCCGAAAACGTCATCGAGCGACTGCTCCTGTGGCGGCGAAAAAGTCTGTTGCCGCTGCCTTTTCAAATACCAATCACGAAATAAATTCATTTCCCGCAGCAACAGGGCATGATCATAGGGGGGAAGAGCGTCGAGCCGGTCTCCGCTTATTTGCTGCATGTGCAGTAGCGTAGACAGCGCATCGCCATAAAGCCGGTCGGCAGTCGCATTGCTCAACACTTGCAAATAAGGTGTGTCGCCCAGGTCGGTGAGCAGCAGAAAGCCCTGGTGGATATCCGTTGCCAGAATGCGCGGTGCATTCAGGCCCTCCGCGCTCAGCAGTTCCGCGATGTGAAGAAAGGGTGCGGTATCCTCCTGCGCCGGGGGCGCATCCATGACGATCAGCGAGCGGCCATCGTAACGGAGACGGAAATAACGCCGGAAGCTGGCATCACTGGAGGCCGGCGCAATATCGAAAGCAGCCGTCCCCAGCACATCGGTCAACCAGGTTTTCAGCAATACCAAGCGTTGCGGCATAAATCTCAGGTTCCAGAATCCAGGGCAGCGCACATCGAAACATACGCGAACCCGTTCTGGCAAGAGGTACCCGAACTCTCGATAGCCGATATAGGGAAAAATACCAGATAAACAGCTGTTCAACCGCTGTTGACTGACATACGCACCGTATCCTCTACTCGTATTGCATATTTGTCAGGCGCCGATGACATGCCATATTGTGCGCACGACACCCGCCCGTAGCGTGCGCCATGCGCACGATGACCCTAAAACCGCCCAATGACGGAAAAAACATGAGTTCCTGGCTTCATCCCGAATCCGAGGGTTCAGGTTAACAGCACTTAATATCAAGCAACTACTTTAGGCAGAAGAATTACGCTAAGCTGTTGTTTTTATTGACCTAAAATTCCCTCAAAATCGCCAAAACCCTCTAGCTTTGGCGATTTTGCCCGGTTTTCTGAAAATCACCCCTTTAAAAGCAATGAGTTAAGTGCCGGGTAATAACATCCTGATTTGGCGTTCAGGTTTAGTCCGTAATTTGAATGCAATTCCTATACCTTTCCTGGTGAATGATTGCCAGACTATCAAAAAGGGGGTTTTCGTGGCGGATCCAAGCCCACATCTGGCCGGTCGCGGAGACAAAAATCAAAAGACGCGATTGATGCCCAGGGAAATGACGGAGCGTTTGTAGCTGTAAACATCGACATTAGAACTGTTGTCGTAATAATCATATTGTCCTTCCGCCTCCCAGTGTTTGGCAAAGCCGCGGCCCAGGCGTGCGCCGAGGCGGATCTGATTATCAACACGGGTAATAGAACCAACACCGCTAATATCGCTGGGATCGTTATAGGCACTGTAGCGATAGCGCGCATCCAGACGCATCCTCCAGCGTGCATCCAAGCGCAGGCTGGTGATGGCGCGCACGGTATGCCGTGTCGGCGAAAAACTGGTGAAACGAATGCCATTGTCTCTGTCGTTACGGTCATTCACTTCTAACTGATAATAGCTCCTAAACCGATACCTGCTCATACTGACCTGCATACCGGCACGCCATTGGTGGCGCCAACCATCCAATGCCTCAAAAGCTGTATCCGTCGCTGTAATGTAATTAAGCCGATAGCGCAGACGCAGATATTTACCATCGCCAAGCCCATACCGCCCGCGTGCCTCGCCACCAAAAATACGCTGGTAATTGTCGCCACCCAAATAGCTTTCATGCCAGGAACCGGTAAAGCGCATACGCCACTCTCCCAGCCTGCCGAAACGGGACAGACCCAGGTGTAATTGGCTGAAATCATAGTTATTCAGGGTCTGGTATTTTTGCACATTAGCGCCAAAGGAAAGACGCACACCATCCTTGCGCCCACCACGCAGCCAATAATTGCCCACGCCCATGATTTCGAAACTAGTATCGCTTTCACCCACCACACCCACCAGGTCTTCGTTAGCCTGTTTCACATTGGAGTCATAATCCGCATTGGCAGCCACGAAACCGCTCCATTTTTTGGTTGGTTTTTTTCTCACACCGGTTCCCAGGCGCTTCAATTTTTTTGCTGGGCTTTTTTTCACATCGGTTCCCAGACGTTTCAATGCCTTGGCAGACAGGGCCTTGAGACTAGCGTTTGTACTGTGCTGATACGTTCGCAGAAACCAGTCGCTAGCGGAATGTTCATCACCGACTTTATTGGCAATCAAGCCCAGATTGAAATAGGCCAGGTGGGTGAATTTTGGCTCCGCTACCAAACGGGTGAAGGCCTTGCGGGCCTCATCGTAGCGGTCAAGACGGTAGTAGGCGACACCCAGGTTGTAATCCAGCACTGGCTTGTCCAAGCCCAGTTCGCGAACCCGCAGAAAATAGTTCAGCGCATTTTTATAGTCACCGGTATTAGCAGCCTTCACACCCCGGGAAAAACTGTCACTGGCCTCGTCGGCAAGTGCTGCAAGAGGTGTGAACAGGACCAGAGAGAAGGCAAGAAAAGTTGCATATAGCCACATAATGTACCTCAACAGACAAATGATCGACGAATACACCAAACCACCGGAACCATAAAAAAAACAATCCCCCCCGGCAGACCGGGGAGGATTGTTTTTTTACCAAGGACAACTTAACAACAGCTTAAATTTTGGTTGCCGGGAAATCGTACCAATCAGGATTGGTCATCCTTGTCGTCATCTTTATCATCCTTGTCGTCATCTTTGTCATCATCGGCATCGTCACGGTCATCATCGGCATCGTCACGGTCATCATCGGCATCGTCACGGTCGTCATCGGCATCGTCACGGTCATCATCGGCATCGTCACGGTCGTCATCGGCATCGTCACGGTCGTCATCGGCATCGTCACGGTCGTCATCGGCATCGTCACGGTCGTCATCGGCATCGTCACGGTCACCGTCTTCGCGACCTCTCTTGTTGTCGTTGTCGTTGTCGTTGTCGTTGTCGTGGCCGTCGTGCTCGTCTTCACCATGATCGTCGTCATCGTCAGGATCGTTACGGCCATGATCTTCGCCTTCGCGATCATCGTCATCGGGCCTTCTGTCATAAGAAAAGTCCGGCAGGCTCAGTACATTACTAATATCTCTGACGTCATCACTATCGATAACCTGAATCGTTATATCGAGATCATCCAGATCAATCGCCTGTGCACTCTCCATGCTCAGAGTCAGGGCGGAAAGGGCAAAGCCAGCAGCCATCAACGTGGCTTTCACATTCGTCATTACAGCTACTCCTACATCAGATTCTGTTAAACCAAAGCCTTCCCTTTCCGGCATATCCTTTATGCCATGCGCTGAACAGGCAGCCCGACACTGCCCGTGACTCCCGGTTTTTGTACGTCGATCTGGATCTTCAAGGTCGTCACCCTGTTGTCATGCTCAATATGCGCAATCAGTTGACCGCTATTCGCCTGACTGGCGATCACTGGCAGACGCAGCAGGTTGCTGCCCTTGGCGAGATCAGTGCGCCATTCCAGGCGCTTGCGCCCGGGGTAGCCCGCGATGGTAACGTTGTCCGGTAACTCGATGGAAATCCTTGCCCCCAGCACAGCCCGCTCGGCATTGAATACCAGGCTGACATCCTGCTTTTCATTAAGGGCATCAAGGGCAATGGAGACTATTTGTAGTGGTTCAGCCCCCTGCGGAGCAACTGCTTGTTGAGCAGGAAAGAACCCGATCACAACCCAGAGCGCCAAACCGGCCACCAGGGCGCTACCGAACCCCGTCACGAAGCCGTGCCGGTGGTGATGACTGACGTTGCTTTTCACTGCCTGCCGCAACACCCGTTCGGCAAAGTCCACTGATGGGGCGGGCACCGGCATGGCCTTGAGATCGGCGCGCAGTGCCTGTTGCCGCGAAAATCGCCGCTGACAGCCAGCACAATCATTCAGATGACGTTCAAAAGCGTCCTGCTGCGCCGCTGGCAGTTCATTGTCGAGATAGTCGTCTATTCGCTCGTAAAATCCATCGCATGTCATTTTCATCCCCTCTCGTCTGTAACTAACGATGATGGATTAAATAAGGTTCCGCTATTCCCTAAATCCATCGATGACCCTGCCGGGTCATCTGTAGGCAGCTCTTTCACCCCATCCAGTAGCGTCCTCATACGCGCCCGGGCACGATGGATGCGGGATTTCAGCGTGCCCAGTGGCACCGCCAGCATCTCTTCCAGCTCGGTCAGACGATAACCCTCGATGTCATGCAGAGCCAACAGGGTACGGTGATCGTCACTGAGCCGCTCGAAGGCCGCCTGTAATTGTGCCATACGCTGCTCGCGCGCCAACGACTGCTCCGGCCGTTCATCGCTGGAGGCGGTGCTTTCATAGAATCTTGTTTCATCATCGATCAGTTCAAGCCGCGAACGGGCCTTGCGGCGCGTGCCATCGATGAACATGCGGTAGAGGATCGTCACCAGCCAGGGGCGCAGTTTCCCGACCTTGGCGATTTCGGCATGGCGGGGATAGAGCTTGACCAGCAGATCCTGCACCAGATCCTCGGCATCCTGCCGGTGGCCGCAAAAACGGTAAGCGAGCCGGTACAGGTGATCGAGATGTGGGCGCACCAGTGTCTCGAAATCAGGCAATGTCTCGCGCCGGGTACGGAAAGAAAGGCTATGTCTCATGATCAGGGAAGGTATAGGAAAAAACTTAAGTGGATATTAAAAACACCTCGAAAATCCCCCGTGTGCTACCACTGAGGCACACGAAAAATATTTGACTTGCGCTATGGCGTCATTGACGGGTAAAAGGTTCCCATGAATGCGAAAAAAACAGTAGAGAACAGTAAAGACCACTGACCATGAGCTTCTGAGCCTGCGCCGCGTCGCCATCGACACTTACCGTGAAAACGTGGCCTATCTCCATCGGGAGTGCGGACTCTATCGCGCCGAGGGTTTTCAGGCCCTGTCAAAGATCCTCATCGAGTCTGACAGCCATCGTATCCAGGCCCTGCTGAACGTCGTGGACGACGACGCCATCGTCACCCCCGGCGAGTTGGGTCTGGCGGAGCAGGCCTTCGAACAACTGGGGCTGGACGAAGGCACTGCCGTGCGGGTGGATCACGCCGAGCCGCCGCTATCCATGGATGCCGTCCGGCGCAAGATCGGCGGCGAACCCCTGTCCCTTGCAGACTACCGCGCCATCACTCGCGATATTGTCGCCAATCGCTATTCAAAAATGGAAATGGCCGCCTTCCTGGTGGCTGCCGGGCAGAGCGGGCTGGATCGTGAGGAGATCCTCTTTCTGACTCGCGCCATGACCGAATCCGGCGAGCGCCTGCACTGGCATGAACCGCTGGTGGTCGACAAACACTGTATCGGTGGCATCCCCGGCAACCGCACCACCATGTTGGTGACGCCCATTGTCGCCGCCCACGGTACGCTGATGCCGAAAACTTCATCGCGCGCCATTACTTCCCCCGCCGGCACGGCCGACACCATGGAGGTACTGGCCCGGGTCGAGCTGTCACCCAGCACTATGCACAGGGTGGTACGCCGTGAACGCGCCTGCCTGGCCTGGGGTGGCACCGCCAGACTGGCGCCGGTGGACGACATCCTGATCGCCGTGGAGCGACCACTGGGCATTGACTCACAGGGGCAGATGATCGCCTCCATCTTGTCGAAAAAGCTCGCCGCCGGATCCACCCATCTGCTGCTGGACATTCCCGTCGGCCCCAGCGCCAAGGTACGCCACATGCGCGAAGCCCTGCACCTGCGCAAGCTGTTCGAATACGTCGGCGACCACCTCGGCCTGCACATCGAGGTCATCATCACCGACGGCAGTCAACCCATCGGCCGCGGCATCGGCCCGGTACTGGAGGCGCGCGACGTGATGTCCGTGCTGCACAACAAGCCCGACGCCCCCGATGACCTGCGCCAAAAGGCCCTGCGCCTGGCCGGACGCATCCTCGAATTCGACCCGGACGTGCGTGGTGGCAGCGGCTATGTGATGGCGCGCGATATCCTCGATTCCGGCCGTGCACTGGCCAAGATGCAGGCCATTATCGAGGCTCAGGGGAAGCAGACCCAGCACTTCGATCCCGGTCGCCTGAGCCGTGAAATCACCGCTCCCCGTGACGGCGTGGTCAGCGCCATCGACAATTTCCAGATGTCGAAGATCGCCCGCCTCGCCGGCGCCCCCATGGACAAGGGCGCGGGTGTCGATCTGCTGAAAAAAATCGCTGACCCGGTCAAAAAAGGCGAGGCATTGTATCGTATCCATGCCGAATTTCCCGCCGATTTCAATTTTGCCAGCACGCTTGCCAGCGACAACAGTGGCTACCGGATCGGCAATCAAGCCACTGCGGAGGGGCCACCACCATGAGTGACACGCAGGTCATCGGTTTCGGCGAATACAGCGCCCAGGGCAAGGGCCTGGCAAGGGCGCTGGGTGTCTCCTTTACCGAGGCGGAAATCCACATCTTCCCCGACGGCGAACACAAACTACGCCTACCCACACCACTGGCGGCGCACGTCATCTTCTGTCGCAGCCTCAACGACCCGGATCACAAGCTCATCGAACTGCTGCTGGCCGCCGCCTGCGCCCGCGACAATGGCGCCAAACAACTCACCCTGCTCGCCCCCTATCTGGCCTACATGCGTCAGGACATCGCCTTCCATCCCGGCGAAGCGATCAGCCAGCGCATCATCGGCGCCCTGCTGGCGCAGACTTTTGATGCGGTGATCACGGTCGATGCCCACCTGCACCGCATCGACCACCTCTCACAGGCCATCCCCCTGCCCCACGCTATCAACTGCAGCGCCACCCGGGCGATGGGCGAATTCATCACCCGCGCATGTCCCGCTGCCCTGCTGCTGGGGCCGGATGGTGAATCCGCACAGTGGGTGGCCGCCGTCGCCGAGGCCGCCGGCGGTCTGGACTTTGGCGTCGCCACCAAAATCCGGCGCGGTGACCACGATGTAAGCATCGACATGCCCACGCTGGACTTTCAGAGCCGGCAGGTGGTTCTGGTGGACGATGTCGCCAGTACCGGCCGCACCCTCGCCCTCGCCGCACGCCAAGCCCGCGATGCCGGCGCCGCGGCAACACATTGTCTGGTCACCCACGGCCTGTTCATGGGCGATGCCCTGACACAACTGAAAGACGCAGGTATCGACAAGGTGTGGAGCACCGACAGCGTGCCCCATGCCAGCAATTGCATCACACTGGCCGGGCTGCTGGCCGACGCCGTAAAACAGATCACCCAGCCGTAGGAGCGGGCCATGCCCGCGATGGGTATTTTCCGGCAACAGTATAAAACACAGAGGTCGCAGAAACGCAGAGGCCGCAAAGGATCTTGAGTGAAATGGCACTTATCTTAGGCTTGAGAGACTTGGCATACCGTCATTCCCGCGCAGGTAGGAATCCAAAATACCCGTCGCTTCAGGCATTCTGGATGACTCGCTTCGCTCACCTTTAAGCAAACATCATCGCAGTCAACAGGAATCGGCACACCGCCCATGCGCTCCCCCTTTTCCCCCCTCTACTTGCTGTTATTCATCTTCGCTATCGGCCTGCTGCTGACGGTGGTGCAGATAGGCGTGGTCACCATCGCCTTCAGTCGGCTCGGCCTGTCACAATCCTCGGCCTTTCTATTGCTGTTCGCCTCACTGTTCGGCAGTGTCATCAACCTGCCGCTATTCAGCATCTCCTCCAGCCAACCACTGACACCGCCCTCCAACCCCGTACTGGGCGGTCTGCTGCGACAAATACAGCAGGAATTCACTGGCCGCACCCTGATCGCTATCAACGTCGGCGGCGGCCTGATTCCCATCTTCTTTTCTCTCTATCTGCTGTATCACAACAACCCTGACCTCGGTCAGCTGTTGATCGGCATCGGTGGCGTCGCCATCATCAGTTACCTCACCAGCCGCCCGGTGCCCGGCCTGGGCATCGGCATGCCAGTTTTCATCGCCCCCATCAGCGCCGCACTGCTGGCTATTTTTCTAGCCCCAGAGCAGAGCGCGCCACTGGCCTATATCAGCGGCACTCTGGGAGTGCTCATCGGCGCCGATCTGCTACGCCTACGTGACATCGGCAACATGGGCCTGCCCATAGCCGCCATCGGCGGTGCTGGTACCTTCGACGGTATTTTCCTCACTGGCTTGGTGGCGGTGTTGCTGGCCTGAGCCCGAATGCGTACCCGTTGAAGGCACCTTTAAGGTTGATCAAAGCCCCACGCTACAGTAGTTTGAGCAAATGGCCGAACATTCAGGGAAACAACCTGCCAATCCATAAAACCATCTGTAAAAGATCAATAAATGTTCAATCACTCCGACACACTACACGTTCTCAACGAAAACCTGCCGTTAACGGAAAAACTCGACCAGATTCACCAAACCGTGCGTGAACGCTGGACATTCATCGACCGCATCGCCGTCACCATCTATGACCACAAAACCGATTTCCTGAAGACCTACCTGCACAGCAGTGGTGGTGATACCCCCCTCGTGCGTTACCAGTCCAAGCTGGAAAACGCCCCTTCCCTGAAGGAAATCATCCAGCAGCGGCAGCCGCGCGTAGTCAACGATCTCAGTGTATTTTCCGCTGGCCAAAAGGTGCATACACAGCGTATTTCGGCACAGGGTTACGCCGCCAGTTACACCATGCCCATGTATGTCAATGATGTCTTTTTTGGCTTTATCTTCTTCAATTCCTATCAAAAAGATGTCTTTAACGAAGAATCCCTGCATTACTTCGATCTCATGGGCCACCTGATTTCATTACTCGTCATCAACGAACAGACCAGCATGCGCACCCTGCTGGCGACGGTGAAGACCGCCCATGACATGACCCACCACCGTGACACGGAAACCGGTACGCACATCGACCGCATGTCGCGCTACGCCCGCCTGATCGCCGTACATATCGCCGAACGCTACGATCTCAGCGACGAATTCATCGAAAATGTATTCCTCTTTTCACCCCTGCATGACATCGGCAAGATCGCCATTTCCGACACCATCCTGCACAAACCCGGCAGACTCGATGAACAGGAGAGGGCCATCATGCAGACCCACGCCCGCAAAGGCCGTGAGATCATCGACAGCATGCTGCGCGATCACGGCCTGGACAGCTTTGAGAACATCAATATCCTGCGCAACATTGCGGAATACCACCATGAGGCGCCCAACGGCAGCGGCTATCCACACGGCCTCAGCGGCAGCGAAATCCCCCTGGAGGCACGCATCACCACCGTCGCCGACGTATTCGATGCGCTGACCAGCAAGCGTCCCTACAAAGAGGCCTGGAGCAATGACAAGGCCTTCGTCCTGCTGCAACGTCTGGCGGGAGAAAAACTCGACCGGGACTGCGTCGAAGCGCTGATGGCAAATCGCAAGGCGGTGGAAGAAATCCAGCAAGAATTCGCCGAAGACCCGATTGGCTGACTCCGTATGACAGAGCATAAGTCTAATGGCAAATCCATCCTCATCAGCGGCTGCTCCAGCGGTATCGGCCTGTGCGTGGCGCGGGGCCTGCGCAAGCGGGGCTATCAGGTCATCGCCAGCGCCCGTCGCAAAGAGGATGTGGAAAAACTGCATGATGAAGGCTTCAGCGCCGTACAGCTGGATCTCGACGACTCCGAATCCATCCGCCAGGCCGTGCACGAAACCCTGACAATTACCGGCGGTAAACTCTACGCCCTGTTCAACAATGGCGCCTACGGCCAGCCCGGC
>DRKN01000041.1 GCA_011051755.1 Gammaproteobacteria bacterium | reverse complement strand
GATTTTAAGCTGTGATGGCATGGGCGTATCGTACCGTATCCGGGGGTAAAAAAAACAGGGACCGCAGGGAATGTTTTTTCACCACAGAGGACACAGAGATTATTTATTTTGCTTTCTTGTCATTGCGAGCGCAGCGAAGTAGTGACAGATAAGAAAAAAACTCTGTGACCTCTGTGTCCTCCGTGGTGAATAATGCTTTTAGGTCACATCAATCATTTCCACGGTGCCGTCGGGCATGACTTCCGCCATCTGGCCGCTGGGTTCGCGCAGGAAGATAATAATAAAGAACAGCACAATGGCGCCGGCGCCGGCAATGAACATAAAGAAGGCCTGCGAGGAAACCAGCGAGAGAATGGTCAGAAAGATCACGCCACCGACGTTACCGTAGGCGCCGGCCATACCGGCGATCTGTCCGGTCATGCGCCGCTGGATCAGCGGCACCATGGCGAAGACCGCGCCGGAGCCGGCCTTGGAGAACAGGCCGCAGACAATCGTGGTGGCCACCACCAGTGGCAGCGCCCAGCCGGCATCGACCTGGCCGAGCAGTGCGAAGGAAACCGCGATACCGGTAAACAGCACCAGCAGGGTGCGCTTGCGTCCGTATTTGTCACTGATAATACCGCCGGCCGGGCGGGCGATCAGGTTCATCACCGGATAGATGGCGGCGAGCATGCCGGCCAGTACGGTGGAAATTTCAAAGGTGTCCTTGTAGAACAGCGGCAGCATGGAGACCAGTGCCAGTTCGGAACCGAAGGTCACCAGGTAGGCCAGGTTAAGAATGGCTACCTGGCTGAATTTGTATTTGAACAGGTCAGGCACGTCCTTTTTGAAAATATCCTTGTTGACCTGGTAGATATGAAAGGCCTGATACAGATAGAGCGCGGTCAGTACGCCGTAGATACTGTAGGTAATGGTGTGGTCGAACCAGTTCAGGCCGGCCGGTGACAGTTTCCAGGCCAGTATCGCCAGGGCGCCGTACATGGGCATGCTGACAATCAGGTATAAAAAGAAGTCGAATTTGCTGGTCACTTCCATGCCGCCCATTTTTTTCGGCTTGAAGTAGGTAGACCCCTTGGGCGTATTACTGACCGAGAAGTAATAGATCACGCCGTAGACAATGGCAAGCACACCGGTCAGGGCAATGGCATAGCGCCAGCCGTTGTCACCGCCGATGGCCACCGCAACCGCCGGCAGCAGCATGGCTGAAGCGGCCGATCCGAAGTTGCCCCAGCCGCCGTAGATACCCTGGGCGACGCCGGTCTGGCGCGCCGGGAACCATTCGGAAATCATGCGGATGCCAACCACAAAGCCGGCGCCGACAAAACCCATTAAAAAACGGATGGTGGCCAGCTGCTGGTAGGTCTGTGCCATGGCGAAGCCGATACAGAACAGGCCGGAAAGCACCAGGATGGAGGAAAACATAATACGCGGGCCGACCCGGTCGACCAGCATGCCCACGACAATACGCGCGGGAATGGTCATGGCCACATTGAGAATCAGCAGCGCCTTTACTTCCTGGTCGGACAGGCCGAAGGTCTCGCGAATCATGACCATCAGCGGTGCATGCGCAAACCACACCATAAAGGTAATAAAAAAGGCAAACCAGGTTAAGTGCAGAATGCGGATATTGCCGGAAAATGAAAACAGGTTGAGCTTGGGTATTGAGCCAGACTGAGCCATTGTAACTACCTTGGGTTAAATAATAATTGAGTATTACCGATGGTATGTGCAAACAGTGTGCCAACTCATGAAAAATGGCAGATTAGTATATAATCAACAGCTTATGTGGGTGCTCAGTGAATAATGAGGCAGTATTGTCCAAAGGCGCACCATTTGTGTGCGTATGTGCCGAGGGTGGCCTGATAAATGTGCATGTGCGGGAAGCCCGAGCGGCCCTTGCCCGCCACTTGCTGTCGGGCCCGCCGTGGCGGCTCCGGGCAGGCGCGTTATGGTGTCGGTGGACATTCCATGGCGATATCCAGCTCATTGAGCTCAAAACCGCCACTACCACCGGAGCCGGGGCAAATGTATTCCGTGCCGATTTTCTTGCACTGATTGAGCGGGTCGACGCCATCGGGCAGTTTGCCGCCGGGCGGGGGCGGCGCGCCGTCGCAGGGTTCGCCCTGCGGCGGTGTCCCCGGGTTATTGTCCTTGTAGGGCCACCAGCCGGTGGCGCCGCGGCGCACATGGCCGCCGATACGCATACTGGCCCAGGCGTAGGTGTCGTTGTTACGTAAGGCGTAATTGCGGTGCGAACAGGTCTTGCCGCCTGAAGAGGAATAGGTCGCCAGGTGGCGAAGGGCGTCGAGGCCATAACCTTTGTTGGTCCTGGGGGTTGCCGCGCAGCTGTTACCGTGACTGTGGGTGTGGGTGTCCTGTATCGGACCGAAGCCGGAGTCCTTGCCGATTTTAAACGGGATGTAGATATGGTGCAGCATTTCATGCACCATGAGCAGGGGACGATAGTCATCACTGACACGGTCGAAGAAGCCGTCGCACAGCTTGATATTGCTTTTTACGATATGGTGCGCCGGCACGTTTTTCCTGTTGGTGTTACAGACATCGCCCGCCAGACTCGGCCGGCACTCGAAGTCCAGCTTCAGGCCTTGCAGTTTATGGTCGAACATGTCCTCCCACAGGCGATTATAGGCCCAGCGAATGGCGTTGAAGCGATCCTCGGTATAGCTGCCGAAAAAATAGGCCAGGCTGGTGTGTTCTGAAAGTTTTTCCCCCTTGGGGCTGGCGGCGGGCTGTTTCCAGAGAAAGGCGCGCCGCTGCGAATTCGATTCGCTGGCGATAATATCGAGCATCTGCCGCACCCGCCAGACATCATGCACGGCGCGAATCCAGGCGGCGCCGGCGCGCCCGCATTCCATGGCCGCGCAGTTGTTTATTTCCGGCATCTTCACGGCAATGGGCGGCACCTCGCTGGCGAAGCTCCAGGCCAGCTTGTCGCAGTCGTCGGTGGGGGCCAGCAGGTTCAGATCGCCGGCGGTTTTCGCCAGCAGCGGTCCGGAACGTTCATCGCCGAGGTCGAACAGCGCCACCACCTCCAGGCGCGCCTCGCCCGGGCTGCCGTTGGCCTTTGTGTCGCGCATATAGGTCTTGAGCACGGTCAGGCTGGCCGGATCGTAGCCGGCGGCGAGCATCTGCGGCGGAGTCATCCCGCTCAGGGGCGCCTCGGTGATGCGCACGAGCTGGCCGTCGATATCGACATCGGCGTAACGTATGCCGGAGCCCGGGTCGGTCTGTACCGCGGATGGCTCGATATTGATGCGCACATTGAACACATCACGCGGCGCCTCCGGCTGATAGCGCAGGTAAATCTCACCGCCGCTTGCCTTCAGCGCATTGAGAATACGGTTGAGACTGTCATTGGCCGGCGGCTGCGGGTCCATGCCCGGCGGTAATGCCTGGACAGTGGCGGTTTCCTGCGGGTCGACAATATCCAGGCCGGACGACGGATCTTCGAAGGGCAGTGGCTCGGTAAAGCCGTCGGTTGAGCTGTCCGGGCTGCCACCGCCGCAGGCCGACAGCAGCAAAAGCAATATCGGCAGAGTCGCAAGCCGGCCGGGGCGATAGCGCCAGGTAAAACAGTCCCAGATAAAACAGTCCCGGTGCGGGCCGCTGAAAAAGTTTGTGGAGTCCCGTCTCATCGCAGCCTCCATTCGTTGAAATTGAAGACAAGCCTCAGGGTGTTCTGGCCGGTTCACGGCAGGGTAGCGACGTGTGTCCGCGGTAATCCGTCAAATCGTCCCGGTTGTCTGGAACCGAAAACACGCTCCTGGATGATCCATGATAAACATTACGGCCCTGATTTCAAGATGGCTGAATCAGGGGTTTCTTGATGATTTCCTGAAACAGGTCCCCGAAATGGCTGAAACGATTACTGCGGCTGGCAGAGACTGTCTTCATCCCTGTCCCTGTCACGGGGGCAGCTATTGCCTTTGCTATATCTGCCATTCCAGCCCCCAGCGTCGCAGGCGGGTAAACACGGAGTGCTGCTTGCGTGACCATTTGCCCTTGAAGGTGTCCAGGGCACGTAGCTGACGGCGCATTTCCAGCCATTCGGGGCTGCCCCAGAGGTAGGCATCATTTTTCAGGTCTTCAAAGGTGGCATCAAGCTCGCTCAGGAATTCATCACCCTGAATGAAAAAGCCCATCTCATTGTTATACAGGCGTGAGCGGTAATCCAGATTGGTGGTGCCGACAAATCCATGCTTGTTTGAGAGAATGAACTTCGCGTGCAGCTTGCCATAGTGTTTTGTGCCCTTTTTGAACATCACGGAATCCAGTTTGCCGGACTGGTAGATCTTGATGCGTGGATTGTTGATCATGCGCCGCCATTGTTCGCTTTGCACGATATCAGGGTTGAGCTCGCCCTTATCAAGGCTTTTCTGCCATGCGGCTTTCAGTTCGGGTGAGAGCAGAATGCGCGGAACGGTGTCCATGTCGATAATGGCCTGGGCCATAAAATTGTCGCTGGTCATGACCGAGTTGGTAATCAGTTCGATAGTTCTTTCGGGGTCTTCATCCAGCCAGTCCTGCATCTGTTCGACGCCGTCAAAGGTGACATTGCCGTCCTCATCGTAATAGCGCGGAATGAAAAAATAGGGCGAAACCAGTTTGATGGTTTTGAGTTTTCCGCCGGCTTCCTTGCCCAGGGCATGCAGCAGTCCGACAATGGAATTGGGATTGCTGCGCAGGTTTTTTTCGCGCTCGGTAACAACATTGACAGAACTGAGGTTGTCCAGTTCGTGGGCCAGGCGCGCCCTTACCCTGAGGAAGCCGGTTTGCATGTATTTATCCATGCCGGCATAAATACGGGCAAATTCGGGATTTTCATGCAGCTCACGCAGGCGCTGCAGTGCGCGCTGCTGTTCATCAAGAAGAATTGAATAGGTGGATTCGTAGTCATCCCTGTCTTCACGCTCATTATGTGCGCTTAAAAACTTGTTGCCTCTGTGCAGAAACAGCAGGCTGTGGTAGATCTCGCTGACGCTGCCGATATTGTGGCGCAGGTTGTCATGGCTGCTGCCTGACCTGAGCAGGATTTCAATGTCCTTGTAGGTATCCTCATTCTGTGTGCCGTCATCATTGATGCCGTAGTAATCGACGGAAATATTGCGGCCGCCGGTCATGACATAGGCCAGCTCGGGCATGTGTCCGTCCTTGATTATCAGCTTGTCATGCGAGCGGCGGTTAAAGCGTACCGCCGGTTTTGAAACCGCATTGAATATGACGACCTGGGTACGCGCCCGGTAGATCGTTGTTTCTCCCCTGAGGTTGCGCATATAGCCGGCCTCTGTCGAACAGGTGTCCAGGCCCTTGAGGTCGTTATGCCCGGCAGAAAACGAGCCCAGCGAGTCGACCACGAGACGAACATCAACGCCCCGTTTGACCGCATTACACAGGGCACCAAGAATGGCATAGCCTGCCAGGTCGGGGGTGAAAATATAATAGGCCAGGTCAATGGTATATTGCGCATTCTCGATCATCCAGATTTTTGCCGCCAGAGAGCGCATCGCGTCTTCCTGCGAGGGGCCGATCAGCCGGGCCTGAGCGTCATTGACCGGGATCTCGCTTTTCTTGCCCAGTTCGACGGTGTCAATCTTCAGCTTGCCGGGGGGAAGCCAGCGCCTGCTTTCATAGAGTTTGGCAATGTCCCTGTCATCCACGGCATTTTCGGGCGCGCAGTTTTGCCCTTCCTTGCAGACGTTTGTTGGAGGCATGTAGCTACAGGCGCCTGTCAGCAGTATGAGCAGAAAACAGATAAAAGGGGATAGGCGATGGCTGTACATATCGTGCTTGTGTCCGGTTTGCTTCCCTGCCGGGAAGCTTATGATTTGAAACGAAACCGCGGCAGGCCGAGATTATATTTTATGGCCAGCAGGCGGGTGATAAAAATACCCAGGCCGGCAATGGTGGCAGCCAGGCTGGTATCCATGTCCTGATAAATCAGGGCGATAAAGACCAGTGATCCGCCCCAGCAGGCGGTGGCATAGAGCGGGCTCTGGAAAACCACCGGAGGCTCGTGGCTGAGTATATCGCGAAAGATGCCGCCCATGGTGCCGGTCATGACGCCCATAAAGCTGGCGATCAGCCAGGGTGCGCCGGCCATCAGTGATACCAGGGTGCCGGCGATGCCGAATGTGGCCAGGCCGGCGGCATCGGCGACCAGAAAGAATCGCGGTGGAATAGCAATCAGGCGGGCGCTGATAAAGATAAAAAAGGCGCTGCCCAGTGAGGCAATAAAAAAGACCTGGTCGCGTATCCAGAAAACATCCCGGTCGAGCAGCATGTCGCGCAGCGATCCTCCGCCCAGGCCGGTGGCAATGGCGATAATAATGACGCCGAACAGGTCAAACTGCTTGAAGCCGGCCTTGAGGACGCCGGAAGCAGAGGAGACCACCACGGCAATGATGGTTATCCAGTACAGGCTGTCCAGCAGAGCGGGTGTGGGGTTTAGCATGTCGGGCCTGTTGCTGCCTGCGCGTAGCCGTCTCTACGCCTCTGCCCGGCCTGTTCCGGCAATAACCGGAGACAGGAGAAAGCAGTGGCGGCTAAAAGAGAAATCAGGCTATTGCCGGGCATGGTGTATTCCGGAGGGTTTCGATTTAAATTTTATCTCTGCGATAGTCATCCGGTGATCGGAAAGGTTGTCCGGCAGCACCCGGTAGCTGACAAACTCCAGATCCCGGGTAATCAGTATCCAGTCCAGACGTTTGTTTTTGTAGCTATTATAAGCGTTTGATTTTGGCTGGAAAGTGCTAAATCGTGATTTTTTCGCCAGTTCATTGATAACCGAGCCCTGTTGCAGCCACTCGCTATTGAAGTCGCCAAGCACGATGGTGGGGTTCATGCGCGAAGCCATGACTTCGCGCATTTCCCGTAGTTGCTGGTCACGAACACTCTGCCGTGAAAAATCCAGGTGCACGGAAATAATATCAACGATACGTGACGGTTCCCCTGCCTTGCCGGGCCAGTGGATGCTGGCGAGGACAAAGCCCTTGTCCAGGGTGGGCGGGGATGGTTCAAAGGTATACTCGATGCCTTCAAGCAGGGGAATGCGGGACAGCAGCGCGGTGCCAAACGTGGAAAACCAGCTGTTTACATTATAAGCGTGTAGATGCCAGGGGTAGTGTGCCTGTTTGGCCAGATAGGCCACATGATCAAAATCACCACTCCAGAAGGAAGCCGCATCGGCTTCCTGCAGGGCAACAATATCGGCCTGCTGCTGTCTGAATACCCGCGCGATATCATCCAGGTTTGCCCGGATGGTTTCCTCGCTGAGAAAAAACTGGTTCAGGCTGTCTTTTCTGCCGTGCGCCAGGTTAAGTGTGGCGACTTTCAGGGTGAAGGTCTCGCCTGAGGTGCCGGCCTGTGCGTGAGGGGCCGTGTCGGCCACGGCCGTTATCGAGGTGTCGGCGTCGATTGTGCCCAGATAGTTGAGCCGGGGCTGTGGGCCCGTGCTTGCGCAGGCCAGTAACAGGCCGGCGCAGAGTACGCTGGCGAAGATGAAGAAAAGATTTCTGCCGGACATTTACGGATTGTAGCAGTATTCTGGTCATGGCCGCCCCTTGCGGGTGCGCACAACAGGCCGATACCAACAGGCCGATGCCTGCGCCACTGCACCCGGCCGGTGCGGTATCCTTCTGCTCGCACCTGTTTGGTGCGTAAAAAATCAACTAAGGCCCGGAGCCCCCGTTATAGCGGGATATAAACATGGCACGATTCTTGTTACAGGTTAATTAATGTATTAACAAATATTGATATGCGCACTTTGCAACGAGGCAATGATGAAAGAAAAACTGGTTTTAATTGGTAATGGTATGGCGG
>DRKN01000040.1 GCA_011051755.1 Gammaproteobacteria bacterium | reverse complement strand
TTGAATCATTCTCAAAGTGCGTGAAAGAAAGGGGTTACGACAGAAATTCGTCGCTTGCTATCTGAGAAAAAGGAATTTAGGCAAAACATTCCACGTATTTTAACGATGATACAATCAACCTGACCCCTTGTACTGACCCCTTGTATCAACCTGACCCCTTGTCCTTGAGGTGGGTGATGCTAAGAAAATCTTTGATTGGATTGATACGAAGACGCGCATTGTAATCAGTTACCCTTGGCATTAATAGTTGCGTAAATATTCGCAGCCGCTCCTCCTTGTTACATGGGGAAAACACTTGTTTTCATGCGAGAACATACACAACTGTTAATAATCGTACTTACTAGTCACCAAAAAACTTCATACCCGGAAATTATAGAAATGATTAAACAGGAGTTCGATAAATTTATAAAAACCACTCGTACCTTTCTGTTAATCACCTTTTTCTTGACAACAACTAGCGCATGCTCAAGTGATAAATCTTTTAATCTGGAAAATCATATTGGCTTGTATAAGTTGGTTGACAAAAAATGCGATATTGTCAACGATGCTTTCAACCCTTGTGACAATACGTATTTTTTTGAGATTGTTAAGGGCCAATTCTCAGGTATTAAAGATTCTGAATTGGCCTATGTCTTTTGGAGTGGAGATCCAAAAATCGATCCTGAATTACAGTATACCGCACAACTCATTAAACACCACACTACTTTAAAAGCAACTAACAATAGACTCTGGCTAAACAAAGACAGTAATACGCAAGAATACCTAAGTTTTTCAAAAGGTAAACTCAATCGCTATTTTGTAAAATATACAATCGGAAATAGTGGTGCGACAAGAACCATACAATATTCACTCAAACCCACGCTACGTGCCAATCATCCAGATTTTCATCTTAATTACCCCGAAAACAAATAGTGTTTTTACTAGAAAAAAGGGGGGAGAGAACGCTACCCATTACTATTACCCTTTACCACTCTAATTCCGAGTCTTCGTCTAACAATAACATTAAGTAATTGCCGTATACAAAAAAGTGTAATGAATATGCTTAACCAGGATATAAACAGTGAAAAACTATCCAAGCGTGTTGGATTCTCCCATGGATTGCAGGAAAATTGCGTGTATTCAGAAGGTGGGTCACGGCGAGATATATCCTGAGTGAGAAATGCAAATGGTAAACCGCACTGTAGCGTTCTTACCTCCTTATGCGAATTCGCTTGATGAGGAAAAAATGCAACGACAAGCGTTAATATGGAGGTTATTGTTGCTATAATGACTAAAATCTTCATAACCTAAGTTGATGAAATTGATTCTCAACAAAAAATTTATTCATTTCCATGAAAGTCTGTCAGTGTAAGCCATGCAGGGTGGACAGGTTTTTCATGCCCGCGTGGAATATGCGCCAGCCTCGGCCGCACACCCCTTGTTTTTTATTTTGAAAGAAACTACACCCATCTCCATTTGACCCGTGGGCACAAAAACCGTGCTCACCCTACATGACTGCTCATCGATCAATTGTTGCCACTCAGCCTTGTCACGTCGCTTGCTCATGTTCTGCTCCTGTTGGTGAATGCAGGAGCAGGTTATGGTGCGAGGGTCACCCTGGGAAGAACGGCGTGGTTTGGACGGTTACGTCAAAACAAATGTGCGGTGATCCGCCAATCATCACCGACGGCACGCATATCCACTATTTTCAGCTCAATACGCTGAGCCATTTTCTCCAGCCCCGGCAGGTGAAACAGGCCGCGTGCAGCATCGCCCACCAGCAGTGGCGCCAGATAGACAATGACCTCGTCCACCAACCCGGCCTGCAACAGCGCGCCGTTGAGAATGGCGCCGGCTTCAACCATGACTTCATTGACGCTCTCTCCAACGAGAAAATCCAGCAGTGCAGGTAGTGATACGTGGCCGTTTTTTTCCACTGGCAGGCAGTGCACCTCGGCACCAACACCCGTCAGCATAGCAACCTTTTCCACGTCGGCACCCTCCACACAACAAACCAGGGTGCGCCCCGGTAGTGACAACATACGCGCATCCGTGGGCATGCGCAGTTGGCTGTCCAACACCACGCGCAGGGGCTGCTGCACAGGCTCATCCGTATCCAGGCGGACGTTCAGCGAAGGATCATCAGCCAGCACCGTACCGACACCGGTGAGCAGGGCCGAGCTGCGGGCGCGCAGACGGTGGACATCGGCGCGGGCGGCGGAACCGGTAATCCATTGGCTCTCGCCCGAGGCCATCGCCGTGCGACCGTCGAGGCTCATGGCCAGTTTGCAGCGCACGAGGGGATGGCCGGTACGCATACGTTTGATGAAGCCGGGATTCAGTGCTTCGGCCTGAGATTGCAACAGGCCGGTTTCGGTGGCGATGCCGGCCTCGCGCAGCATCTGCAGGCCCCGCCCGGCAACTTGCGGATTGGGGTCTTCCATCGCCGTCACCACGCGCGATACGCCGGCGGCGATTAGCGCCTCGGCACAGGGCGGGGTACGGCCGTGGTGGCCGCAGGGCTCCAGCGAGACATAGGCGGTAGCGCCGCAGACGGCCTCACCAGCCGCGCGCAGAGCCAGCACCTCGGCGTGAGGTTCGCCGGCACGGACGTGCCAGCCTTCGCCGATCACTGTGCCGCCCTTGACCAGCACGCAGCCGACGCGGGGATTGGGGTCGCAGGTATAAAGACCACGCGCCGCCAGTTGCAGGGCGCGGGCCATGTGGCGGATGTCGTGTGCCTTGGTCATGGCGGTGGGGCGAGGCCTCAGCCGCGCGGCGTCTTTTTGCCCGGACGATCTCTGCCGGAATCGCCAGCGCTCCCATCGAGCAGAGGAATCTGGCTGCGTTTCTCTTCGGCACTGGGCTGTTTTTCCAGCCGTTCGATCTCTTCACGAAAGGCGTTGACGTCTTCAAAGCTGTGATACACGGAGGCGAAGCGTACATAGGCCACCGGGTCGAGGTCGCGCAGTTCGTCCATCACCCAGTCACCCAGGGTGCGCGAGGGCACTTCGCGATCACCAGTGACGCGCAGGCGCTTTTTCAGCCGGCCGACGGCGGATTCGATATCTTCGGAGCTGACCGGGCGCTTTTCCAGGGCACGGGTGAAGCCGGAACGCAGTTTGTCTTCGTTGAAGGGCTCCCGGCGACCATCGTTTTTCACTAATTTGGGCATCACCAGCTCGGCGGTCTCGAAGGTGGTGAAGCGCTCACTACAGGTCAGACATTCACGCCGGCGGCGCACGACGCAGCCTTCGTTCGCCAGACGCGAATCGATGACCTTGGTGTCGTCAGCATCGCAGAAGGGGCAGTGCATGGTAGATTAACCCGCCAAGTAATGTAGGAGCGGGCCATGCCCGCGATATCTGCAAATAAAAAACGCTTTCACCACAGAGATAACAGCAATTAACCTGAATCCGAGGATTCAGGAGTAAGTTTTCCTCTGTGTGCTCCGTGTCTCTGTGGTGAATATTAACCTGAACCCTCGGATTCAGGTATTAAGTTTTTCGCGGGCATGGCCCGCTCCTACGGTTATGTTGCGACTCAGGCGTAGACCGGAAAGCGCTTGCACAGAGCCAACACTTCGCCCTTGATGCGTTCGATGGTGGCGATATCTTCCACGTCGTCCATCACGTCGCAGATCCAGCCGGCGAGCCGCCTGGCTTCGTCTTCGCCAAAACCACGCGTGGTCATGGCCGGGGTGCCAATACGGATGCCACTGGTGACAAAGGGCGACTGCGGGTCGTTGGGCACGGAATTCTTGTTGACGGTGATGTTGGCGGCGCCCAGGGCGGCGTCGGCGGCCTTGCCGGTGATGCCTTTGTCGATGAGGTCGACCAGGAACAGGTGATTATCGGTACCGCCGGAGACAATCTTGTAACCGCGCTCCTGTAGAGTACCCGCCATGGCACGGGCATTTTTCACCACCTGCTGCTGGTAGGTCTTGAAGCCGGGTTCCAGGGCCTCTTTGAAGGCCACCGCCTTGCCGGCGATGACGTGCATCAGCGGGCCACCCTGGCTGCCAGGAAACACCGCCGAGTTGAGCTTCTTTTCGATCTCCGTATTGGCCCTGGCCAGGATCAGGCCGCCGCGCGGCCCGCGCAGGGTCTTGTGGGTGGTGGTGGTGGTCACGTCGGCGATGGCTACCGGACTGGGATATTCACCGGTGGCGATGAGGCCGGCAACGTGGGCCATGTCGACGAACAGGTAGGCACCCACCTGATCCGCGATATCGCGGAAACGCTGCCAGTCCACCACGCGTGAATAGGCGGAAAAACCGGCGACGATCATCTTCGGCCGATGTTTTTTTGCCAATGCCTCGACCTGGGCGTAGTCGATCTCGCCGGTGCTTTCATCGAGGCCGTACTGGATGGCATTGTAGAGCTTGCCGGAAGCGCTGACCTTGGAGCCATGGGTAAGATGGCCACCATGGGCCAGACTCATGCCGAGAAGGGTGTCGCCGGCCTGCAATAACGCCAAGTAGACGGCGGCATTGGCCTGCGAGCCGGAGTGTGGCTGCACGTTGGCGTAATCGGCGCCGAACAGCTCTTTGGCGCGGTCGATGGCCAGTTGCTCGGCGACATCGACGTATTCACAACCGCCGTAGTAACGCTTGCCGGGGTAGCCTTCGGCGTATTTGTTGGTGAGCAACGTGCCTTGGGCCTGCATCACACGCGGACTGGTGTAGTTCTCCGAGGCGATCAGCTCGATGTGCTCCTCCTGACGGACTTCTTCCTTTCCAATCACGTCCCACAAATCAGGATCGAAATCGGCGATGTTCATTTCTTTGCTAAACATGTCTGCTCCTGGCAATACTTGACTATTCGTTCACGACAGCCCGTTTACGGACGATCGTCGATCTCCTCGCCTTCCTTCTCCACCACCACCGGCATCAGATCCGCCTTGCTGATGCCCAGCATCAGGGCGCTGGAACTGGCGACGTAAATCGAGGAATAGGTACCCACCACCACGCCGATGATCAGCGCGGTAGCAAAGCCATGGATCAGCTCACCACCAAAAATGAACAACGCAATCAGCACCAGCAAGGTGGTGAAAGAAGTCATCACGGTGCGCGTCAGGGTCTGGTTCAGTGACACATTGATGACCTCTTCGCTGGTTCCCTTGCGTATCTTGCGGAAATTTTCCCGAATACGGTCGAACACCACGATGGTATCGTTGAGCGAGTAACCGATCACCGCCAGCACCGCGGCCAGCACGGTGAGATCGAAGTCCAGCTGGAACAGGGCAAAGATGCCCAGGGTAATCACCACGTCGTGCACCAGGGCCATCACCGAACCCAGGGCGAGGCGGTATTCGAAACGGAAACCGACATAGATCAAAATACAGATCAGGGCATAGATCATCGCCAGACCGCCGTCATTGGTCAGCTCTTCGCCCACCTGCGGGCCGACGAACTCAACGCGGCGCATCTGGATTTCGCCCGGCTCACTCGCCTTGAGGGCATCCATGACGATATTGCTGATCTCGGCGTTGCTGGTGTCGGCATGCGGCGCGATACGGATCAGGATATCCGACGCGGTGCCAAAATGTTGCACCACCGCCTCGGCAAAGCCTAATGATTCCAGTGTTTCGCGTACCGGCTTCAGATCCACTGCATGCGAATAACCCAGCTCGATCAGGGTGCCGCCGGTGAAGTCGAGACCGAAGTTCAGCCCCTTTCCAACCAGTGCGCCGATGGAAATCAGCAACAGCACCACGGATAAAACGATAGCAGGCTTGCGCTTGCCCATGAAGTCAAATTGGGTAGCATTCTTGAATAGCTGCATGTCGATGCCCTAAATGGAAAGCTTGTCAACACGGCGACCGCCGTACATTAAATTCACTACCGCACGGGTACCCATAATGGCAGTGAACATGGAAGTCATGATGCCAATGGAGAGCGTAATGGCAAAGCCCTTGATGGGCCCGGTGCCAAAGCCGTACAGGATCACCGCGGCGATCAGGGTGGTAATATTGGCATCGGCAATGGTCGAAAAGGCCTTTTCGTAACCCGCATTGATGGCGGCTTGCGGACTGATGCCATTACGCAACTCCTCGCGGATGCGTTCAAAGATCAGCACATTGGCATCCACCGCCATACCCACCGTCAGCACGATGCCGGCAATGCCCGGCAGGGTCAGGGTGGCCTGCATTATGGACAGCACGGCAACGATCACGACCAGATTCAACGCCAGCGCCAAATTAGCCACCAGGCCAAAACCACGATACCAGATGGCCATGAAGGCCAACACCAGCACAAAGCCAATGATCACCGACATAAAGCCCTGATCGATATTTTCCTGACCGAGACTCGGGCCAATGGTGCGTTCCTCGATGATCTCGATGGGCGCAGCCAGGGCACCGGCGCGTAGCAGCAAGGCCAGATTATGAGCTTCCTTGGTGCTATCGAGACCGGTGATCTGGAAACGCTTGGAAAGCTGATCCTGAATACGTGCAACATTGATCACTTCTTCCACGGTGCGGCGCGTCTTCACCGGCTTGCCATCGACCATACGTGTCTCGGTCTTGTTCTCGATGAACACCACCGCCATCAGCTTCTTGATATTATCGCCCGTGACCTTACTGAAGATACTCGCCCCCTTGCCATCGAGGGTGATGTAAACGGCCGGGCTGCCGCTCTGCTGGTCGAGACCGGAAGAGGCATCGATAATGTAATCACCCGTCAACATCACGCGATTCTTCAGCAGTACATGGCCGCCATCCCGCTCCGGATAGAGTTTCAGGCCCGGCGGCACGCGGCCACGCACGGCCTCCTGCACGTCATTGGTTTCATCGGCCAGACGGAATTCCAGAGTCGCGGTGGCGCCCAAGATTTCCTTGGCGCGGGCGGTGTCCTGCACGCCGGGCAACTGCACCACGATGCGGCTGTCGCCCTGCTGCTGAATCACCGGCTCGGACACGCCCAGCTCGTTGACACGGTTGCGCAGAGTGGTGATATTCTGCTTCAGCGCCAGCTTGCGCACCTCGCGGCGTTCCTTGTCATCCAGCCCTGCCAGCAAATAATAACCATCGCTACGGTCATCGCTGCGCAGTTCGAGATCCGGATATTCCGCGTCGATCAACGCCTCAGCCTGATCACGGGCCTCGGCGGACTTGAACTTGATCTCCACGCCGCTACGCGCCAGCCCGTCCCTATCGACGTCTTCATTGTGGTAGCGAACAACGCGCGCATAACGCACTTTGTTTTTGCGTAGCAGGCCACGGAAATCATCGATGTAGCGTTCCTCGGCCTGCTTCACCGCCGAGTCCACATCCACCTCCATCAGGAAATGCACACCACCGCGCAAATCCAGGCCCAGATACATCGGTTCGGCGCCCAGAGATACCAGCCAGTCCGGAGTACGCGGCGCGAGATTCAGAGCCACCACATGACCGCGGCCCAGCCCCTTCTTCACCACGTCCTTGGCCACCAGCTGGGCTTCTGTATCAGAAAAGCGCACCAGCAACCGGGCATCGGCCAGACTGATGCTGTCGTAAGCAATGCCGGCATCCGTCAGCAGCTTCTGCACCTTGTCCTGGGTGGCCAGGTCAACCTCGGCGGTGCGCGTCGACGTCACCTGAAGCGCAGGATCCTCACCGTAGAGATTCGGCAAGGCATAGAGCATGCCCACCAGCAAAACAGTGATAACGAGTAGATACTTCCAGGCAGGATATTGATTCAACACGACAACCGGCTCCGTGGACAGGGTGATTCAGGCAAGCAAAACGCAGACCGGCTCAGGTGGACTTGATCGTGCCCTTGGGCAGCAGGGTGGAAACAGCTTGGCGTTGCACCTTGACGACCACATCATCGGCAATCTTCACACTGAGGAAGCCGTCTCCCACCTCGGTGATCTTGCCCAGCAGGCCGCCCTGGGTGACGATCTCATCGCCCTTGCCCAACGCCGCCACCATACCTTTGTGTTCCTTGGCGCGTTTGGACTGAGGACGAATCAGCATGAAATAGAACAGCGCGAAGATCAACACCAGGGGCAACAGGCCCATCAGACTACCCTCGGCGGAACCGCCAGCGGCGGCCGCACCTTCAGCCATTGCATCAGAGATAAAAAAGCTCATTACCGTTACCTTCCCTTTAAAATATCAACAAATGGATTTGCCGGGGACTGCTACTGATTCCGGGTGTTTCAGGTTGACCACGAATCAATAGCAGCCCCCTTTAGTCGCCGATTGCGCCAAATGATTCAATCGCGATCTCCCGGCCAGAGAAACCCTGCGCGGGAAAAGCGCGCATTATGCCACAACCGATGGCCTATGGCGCACGTCGGGCGTAGAACGCCGCCACAAAAGCCGGCAGGTGGCCGGTGACAATGGCCTCACGCAGGCCCTGCATCAGTTCCTGGTAGTAATAAAGGTTGTGAATCGTGTTGAGCCGTGCACCCAGGATCTCGTGGGCCTTGTCCAGGTGGCGCAGGTAGCTGCGGCTGTAGTGACGGCAGGTGTAACAGCCGCAATCCTCGTCCAGCGGGCGGGGATCGCGCTCATGACAGGCGTTACGGATCTTCAGGTCGCCGTGACGGGTGAACAGGTGGCCGTTGCGCGCATTGCGGGTGGGTATCACGCAGTCGAACATATCGATACCGCGCAGCACCGCCTCGACCAGGTCTTCGGGCTTGCCCACGCCCATCAGGTAACGCGGCCGATCCACCGGCAGCTGCGGGGCAGTGTGATCCAGTACCCGCAGCATGTCTTCTTTGGGTTCGCCCACAGAGAGGCCACCGATGGCATAGCCGTCGAAACCGATATCCAGCAGGCCGGCTACGGATTCCGCGCGCAGCTCTTCATACATACCGCCCTGCACGATGCCGAACAGGGCATTGGGGCTTTTACCATCAAGATCAGCACCATGGGCATCTTTTGAGCGCCGCGCCCAACGCAGCGAGAGCCGCATGGAATCGCTGGCCTGCTGTTCATCCGCCGGGTACGGCGTGCATTCATCGAAGCACATGACGATGTCCGAGCCCAGCGCGCGCTGCACGACCATGGATTCCTCGGGGCCGAGGAACACCTTGTCACCATTGACCGGTGAACGGAAAGTCACGCCCTGCTCCGTGATCTTTCTCATGTCGCCAAGGCTGAACACCTGAAAACCACCGGAATCGGTGAGGATGGGGCCTTCCCAGTGCATGAAATCGTGCAGGTCGCCGTGGGTCTGGATGACCTCGGTGCCCGGACGCAGCATGAGGTGAAAAGTGTTGCCGAGGATGATCTCCGCGCCGAGGCCCACCAGCTCCTCTGGCGTCATGGCCTTCACCGTGCCATAGGTGCCCACGGGCATGAAGGCCGGTGTCTCCACCGTGCCGCGGGCAAAGGTCAGGCGGCCACGGCGGGCGGGGCCGGTGGTATGCAGAAGATCAAATTTCATGGGGAAAAGACAGCTAGCGGATGCTAACTCCCTTGGTCATCCTTGGCTGTCCACAATGATGACTGCACCCCCGCACCCACAAAAGGTAGAAGCGGGTATTTTTCCTGATGTATACATAGCTCTTCGAAAATCTGGGATATAATATTGCTGCTGAGCACAGGCCGATCATGACTTTTGTTTTCATAAGAACTAATACGATCAGGATCAAAATCTTCTAAATTTTCATAAATGTATTTTGCGAGGCGATTAGAAAATCCCGCGCCATATTTTTCCCGATATCTGAACGCCTTAACAATATTGCCCATCGGGTTTGGATTATTTTCCAAATTGATATCCAATAATTTTTCATTGATATGATCAAAGTAACCATCCACTGTCAGTATCGTGCCATCCCCAACTTTGTAGACAATCCCATCCCAGTCAAAAAATGTTGTCTTGCAAAGATCCGCAAAGGTATCATCCTCCACGTAACCCTTTTTAAAGGCCCATGTGGATTTCAGCAGCCATATATCCACCGGCCATCGGGAAAGTTTTAAACGATAACCCCCAAATTTATTCTGGACGGGTCTGTAAGGCCGAAGAAGGGTGTCCAATTCATCTTCTTTATCAGTATCAATAACCAAGTCTATATCAGAATCAAACCCCTCATTTCCCAGCAAGCTCAAGTCTCTCAACATACCCCCAAAAATACCCACACCTCCAAGCCCCTGAAGCTGATCAAGAAGATTTTTTACTTCCGGCCGCCCCAGCTTGGGGGAGGAAAGAAAGTAATTAACCTTCCTTTTCAAATCAGATGATTTTTTAGGCTTTTCTTGGCACATAATATTGCTTTAGCTCATCGTAAAGAGACAGTGCAAAAGAGTCTGTCATTCCGGAAATCATATCTGTCAAAAGTTGTAGCTCCTTATATCTGACAGGTAAAGGGTTTGAGTCATTTTCAAATATCCTTCTATAGTTCTCTGATATTCTGTTGTAGGCATACGCTGCAAAGGGTGTTGAGCGGCGCAAACCCAAATTTTCTGGCTCCTTACGCTGATGTATAGCCTCCCATAAAAAATTCATCAAGCCACGAATCGTGTTGTAGCCGGTAAGTTCGACTTCCAGAACGCTTCTATGGACATAGGCATGCTCTTTATCAAATTTTTTCAACAACTCACACAGCTTACTGGAACGACTCTCCGTCAAGAGATCCGGCTTTAGATTACCAGCCATTATCTTATCTTTTTGGTCTCTGTATGCGTCCCTTACATCTCGAACCATCTCACCAATGGCATATACTCGGAACATCTGCATCGAAATATCATTCAGTTCTGCTGGTGACAACACAGTTTTCCGGTGTTTTTTATGTTTACAACAAGCCTTCTCATAAACCACCTTCACTGCATCATCACCATTTCCATGATGCTCCAAATATGATATTAAATCTGAAAATGAAACCAAGCCCTTCTTTACCGCATCTTCGGCATCAACCACTGCATACGCAATATCGTCACAGGCCTCCATGACATAGGTAAGCGGATGACGCACGCCTTCAGAAAGCCCTGTCTTGGCCCAAATATCCGCGACAATCTCCTTCTCAGACTGAAAATATCCATGCTTTTTCTTTGCCACATGATTCTTGTCAATTTTGTCTGATGCCGTCGGGTATTTCATTAACGCTGCTAACGTAGCGTAAGTGAGATTCAAGCCATACTCATCATTGATAAGCTGCAAACGGGTTAGCAACCGAAGCGTTTGGGCGTTCCCTTCAAATTTTATAAAATCCTGCTTCATTGCCTCAGTAAGCTGACCATCTTCTAAGACACCCGGATTATCCTTGAACCACGTCTGAATAGCCTGCTCGCCTTGATGCCCAAATGGCGGATTACCAAGGTCATGCGCCAAACCAATAGCCGCCAGAATAGCCGGCAAATTCCGCTCCGGCTTCAAGGTTTCATCAGTAATTATTTTATCGTCGAACGCTAAAACAACCCCCAGACTTCTTGCCAAATTGGACACTTCGTAAGAATGCGTGAGCCTTGTTCTGACACTGTCATTTCGTTCGAGCGGAAATACCTGGGTTTTATCCGCCAATCGCCGCACAGGGGTCGAGAAGAGTATTCGGTCATAGTCTCTCTCAATTTCAGTGCGGGCATCTGTCGATTTGGGTTCTTCGGTTTTCTGGGCCTTGTCTGCCTTTGGTTTTCTTCTTTCGCTATTTAACAAGCGCTCCCAGCTCAACATCACAAACTCCCTTTCTCGACTTTCTGTGCTCTGTGTCTCTGTGGCGAAAAACACGCCTGCTACCTCATCTCATGAAATTCGACGCCCTCCACGCCAGCGGCAAAAAGGTCTATTACATATTGCTGAGAATAGCACCCTTCACCGCATCCATGGTGGCGTCGACGGTAACCATCAGGTCGCTGCCGGAGCACTGCCTGATCGCAGTCTCGGGATCTTTCAGGCCGTTACCGGTGAGGGTGCAGACGATCTTCGAGCCCTCGGGGATCTTACCGTTTTTGATGTCGCGCATGGCGCCGGCCAGCGATGTCGCCGAAGCGGGCTCGCAGAAAACACCTTCCTTTTCGGTAAGCAGCTTCTGCGCGACGAGGATCTCTTCGTCGGTGCATTCATCGAACCAGCCCTCGGACTCCTCGCGCACCTTCCACGCCTTGTCCCAGCTCTGCGGATGACCGATGCGGATGGCGGTGGCCACGGTCTCGGGGTTATCGACCATTTCACCACGCAGAAAAGGCGCGGAACCGGTGGCCTGATAGCCGGCCATATGCGGACGATTATTGACGATGCCGTTTGCGTGATATTCACTGTAGCCCATCCAGTGCGCGGTGATGTTGCCGGCATTGCCCACCGGCAGACAGTGGTAGTCCGGCGCCGCACCCAGCTCTTCGACAATTTCGAAGGCGGCGGTCTTCTGCCCCTGCAACCGGAAAGGGTTGATGGAATTGACGATGGTCACCGGGGCGTGTTCAGCGACATCCTTGACGATCTGCATGCCGACATCGAAATTGCCGCGAATCTGGATCACCACCGCGCCGTGCATCATGGCCTGGGCCAGCTTGCCCATGGCAATCTTGCCCTCAGGGATCAGCACAAAGGCGGTGATGCCGGCGCGCGCCGCATAAGCCGCCGCGGCCGCCGAGGTGTTGCCGGTGGAGGCGCAGATGATGGCCTTGCTGCCCTCCTCCACCGCCTTGGTCACCGCCATGGTCATGCCGCGATCCTTGAAGGAGCCGGTGGGATTCAGGCCCTCGTACTTGACATAGATATCCACGTCTTTACCCAACAGAGCGGGAATGTTGCTCAGACGAATCAGTGGCGTATTGCCCTCACCGAGACTGATGATGCGGGTGTCGTCGTGCACCGGCAGGCGGTCGCGATACTTGTCGATAAGGCCGGTGTAGCGGTTACGGAATGGCATGGTGAAACCCCAATGCTTAATGTTTAGTGTTTAGTGTTTAGTGTTTAGTGTTTAGTGTTTAGTGTTTAGTGTTTAGTGTTTAGTGTTTAGTGTTTAGTGTTTAGTGTTTAGTGTCAGTATGAGCTTTTCACTAAGCACTAAACACTCAGCACTAAACACTGGCGCGCAGCGCCTAAGCGCTTAGCGTCTCCAGGCGGATGCGCATGATCTCGCCGCTGATGCTGTCCAGCGCCTCGATGGCGGCGATAGCCTGATCCATCTGCCCCTCCAACACGCGGTGGGTAAGCAGGATAATAGTCGCATCGCTATCACCCACGGGTTCTTTCTGCAGGATGGCCTCGATACTGATACCGACATCACCGAGAATCCGTGTCACATCAGCCAGTACACCGGGCTTATCGGCGGCCTGTATGCGCAGATAGTAGGCCGTTTCCACCGCCGCCATGGGCAAAATCGGCAGCTCACTCAGGGCGTCGGGCTGGAAGGCCAGGTGCGGCACGCGGTTTTCCGGATCAACGGTCAATGTACGGGTGACATCCACCAGATCCGCCACCACCGCTGAAGCAGTGGGCTCAGCACCCGCACCGGCGCCGTAATACAGGGTTGGGCCGACGGCATCCCCCTTCACCAGCACCGCGTTCATCACGCCATCGACATTAGCAATCAAACGACGCTCGGGGATCAGGGTCGGGTGCACGCGCAGCTCGACACCCTTGTTAGTACGCCGTGCCATGCCCAGGTGCTTGATGCGATAGCCCAGCTCCTCGGCATAGTTCACATCTTCGCGGGTAATGCGTGTGATGCCCTCGGTGAAACAGGCCTCGAACTGTAACGGGATGCCAAAGGCGATGGAGGCGAGGATGGTCAGCTTGTGCGCGGCGTCGATGCCTTCCACGTCGAAGGTGGGATCGGCTTCGGCATAACCCAGGCGCTGCGCCTCGGCCAGCACATCGGCAAAATCACTGCCATTGTCGCGCATCTCGGTGAGAATGAAATTGCCGGTGCCATTGATAATGCCGGCCAACCATTCAACACGGTTGGCCGCCAGCCCCTCCCGCACCGCCTTGATGATGGGGATGCCACCGGCCACGGCGGCCTCGAAGGCCACCATCACGCCCTTTTCCTGCGCACGGGCGAAAATCTCATTGCCGTGCTTGGCGATCAGTGCCTTATTGGCGGTGACCACGTGTTTACCGTGTTCAATTGCGGCCAGCACCAGCTCGCGGGCCAGGCCATCGCCGCCAATCAGCTCGACGATGATCTGTACCCCGGGATCACTCACCACAACCTGCGGGTCTGTCGTGAGAGTGATACCGGTGGTATCGCAGATGCGTTGCTTATTGATATCACGGCTGGCGGCATGGGTAATCACCACACCTCGACCAGCGCGACGGGCGATCTCCTCCGCATTGCGCTTGAGCACATTCACGGTACCACCACCGACGGTACCCAATCCCAACAGTCCTACCTTTACCGGATCCAACGTTATTCCCCTTCAGATTCGTGGTACCTCACGATGCATGTGCTACCGCGGGGTTCCGTGTTTCAACACAAAGGACGCAACGTCGCAGAGGACGTTAAAGAAAAGCATTGATACAATTTTGTTGCCAGGCAAATCAATGACTGCAGCCCCTTCCATCCCATTGCCTTCTTTGCGCCTTGGCGAGCGTTGCATTTACATCACCGCCCCCCCAAAACCTCAGTCCCCCGCATCCGCGCGAAACATATCACGGATACCCCGCAGCGCCTGGCGCGTGCGGTGCTCATTTTCGATCAACCCAAAGCGAACATGGTCATCGCCATATTCACCGAAACCCACCCCCGGCGACACCGCCACGCGGGCTTCCTGCAACAACTTCTTGCTGAACTCCAATGAACCGAGATGCTTGTACTGTTCAGGAATCGGCGCCCACACGAACATCGTCGCCTTGGGCTTCTCCACGCCCCAACCGATGGCATTGAGACCATCGCAGAGCACATCGCGGCGACGGCAATACATATCGGCAATCTCCGTCACACATGCCTGCGGCCCTTCCAACGCAGCAATAGCCGCCACCTGGATAGGTGTAAACATGCCGTAATCGAGGTACGACTTGATGCGCGCCAATGCCGCCACCAGGGTCGGATTACCGACCATAAAGCCCACTCGCCAGCCCGGCATATTGTAGCTCTTGGACAGGGTGTAGAACTCCACAGCCACCTCCTTGGCAGCCGGCACTTGCAGGATGGACGGCGGTTTGTAGCCATCGAAGACAATATCGGCATAGGCGATGTCGTGCACCACCCAGATCTCATGCTCCTTGGCAATGGCCACCACCTTCTCGAAGAACTCCAGCTCCACGCACTGGGTGGTGGGATTGCCGGGGAAATTCAGCACCAGCATTTTCGGCTTGGGCCAGGTGTCCTTTATTGCTTTTTCCAGCTCGGAGAAGAAATCACCGTCCGGCACCAGCGGCACGTGGCGGATATCGGCGCCAGCGATAACGAAGCCGTAGGGATGGATGGGATAGGACGGATTCGGCACCAGCACTGCGTCACCCGGCCCTACCGTGGCCATGGCCAGGTGCGCCAGGCCTTCCTTGGAGCCAATGGTGACGATAGCCTCGGACTCCGGATCCAGATCGACATCGTAGCGATCCCTGTACCAGTCGCAGATGGCGCGGCGCAGACGCGGAATACCACGTGACACCGAGTAGCGGTGCGTATTGCCGCGCTGTGACACCTCGACCAGCTTGTCGACAATGTGCTGAGGCGTGGGCTGATCCGGGTTGCCCATGCCGAAATCAACGATATCTTCACCGCGCGCGCGCGCCTTGGCCTTCAAGTCGTTTACAATATTGAAAACGTAAGGGGGCAGGCGTTTTATTCTTGGAAATTCGTCAAACATGCGTAGAAAGCCAATAATCCGGTGCGCAAAAAAGGCGTGAAGTATACCGCACCCGCAAGCCCCTTGGCCATGACACCCACACCACCACCGCAGATTCGAGAAACCACATGAAATTCAGTCAGGAACGGGACTTCACCTCTTACAGCATCCGCGCCTACAGCCCGGGCGCGATCAACATCACCCTGCCAGCCAACCTGGAGGCCGACGAGCCGCAACCGGTAGAGGTCAGAATCCTTACCCGCAGTTGTATTATCAGCCCCAAACGACTCATCGATGATTGGACGCCCAACAAGCTTGACGAGTTGCAGGCCGAGCACCTGCAAGCCATTGTGGCGCTGACGCCGGAAGTCGTGTTGCTGGGAACAGGAGAAACGCTGAACTTCCCCAGCACGGAAATTCTCACCGAACTGACCTCACGGCAGATCGGCGTGGAAGTCATGGACACGGCAGCCGCCTGCCGAACCTACAACATCCTCATGAACGAGGGCAGGAATGTGGTGGCCGGGTTGATTATTTCGATGGAATAAAAAACGAGTCAACCGCGTGGGCACAAAAAAACGTGCCCACCCTTCTACATGTCTTCACAGCAGATCGGTGTGGAAGTCATGGACACGGCCGCCGCCTGCCGAACCTACAACATCCTCATGAACGAAGGCAGGAATGTGGTCGCCGGGCTGATCATTTCGATACCGCAAGGGCGACTTGCTTCAGTCATCGGATATCAATAAAAAATCCGGAAACCTCTGCCTTACGAATCATTTTTCTTACCCGTCACCGCCGGCAGATAGTCTTTGACAAGATACAGCGGCCGCCCTTTGGTTTCATCGAACATGCGGCCAAGGTATTCACCGATCACACCGAGAGCCATGAGCTGGATACCGCCGAGAAACAGAACAACAACCAACAGAGAGGGATAACCGGCCACGGGGTTGCCGAAAAACAGGGTCTGAAAAATAATGAACAGGCCATAGAGAAAGGCACCAAAAGCAGTGAATGTACCGAGATAAGTGGCCACTTTCAGCGGCAAGGTGCTAAATGATGTTATGCCTTCAAGAGCAAAATTCCACAATGCCGGATAATTCCACTTGCTTGCGCCATCGTAGCGCGCATCACGGTCATAAAGAATCGCTTTTTGCGGGTAGCCGATCCAGGCGAACAGGCCTTTCATGAAACGGTGTCTTTCACGCAAACCGGCAAGTGCATCCACGGCACGGCGGCTAAGCAGACGGAAATCACCGGTATCGATGGGTATCCGCACTCGGCTGATACGTTGCATGATGCGATAGAACAATGAGGCGGTAGTCTTTTTCAGTGCCGATTCACCCGTGCGGGAACGGCGCTGAGCATAGACCACGTCGAAGCCCTGCCGCCATTCTTCGATCATCTGTGGAATCAGTTCCGGCGGATCCTGCAAATCGGCATCGATAATGATTACTGCATCGCCGCGCACGTAATCCAGCCCAGCGGTCATGGCAATCTCCTTACCAAAATTACGACTCAGATCGAGGATGGAGATACGGGGGTCGTTTGCCTGAAATTTCTGTAGTTGAAGCAACGTATAATCCGTGCTGCCATCATTGACAAAAATAATGTCGATGATGGCATCGATGCCATCCAACACCCCCGTCAAACGCCGGTAGAATTCGTGTAATACCTCCTGCTCATTGAACACGGGCACGATAATGGAAAGCAAAAAGGCATTGTCCGTTGCTGTTTTTATCGACGTTTGCATCATTGATCTATCTCGCGAAAAACCCAGAATTTGCTCAGTGCAAAGGTAATCAGTGGCACCACGAACACCGCCACGATCAGCGCATAACCATACCAGTAGCCAGCCACGTCAACCACCAGCCAGGTGATCAGCAGGTTGAGAAAAAAGCCATTCAGCGCCACGGCAAAGAAGCGCGGCAGCATCACGCGGTGCGGGCCGCTGGCGCCGAAGGTCCAGCGGTAATTGAGTCCATAGGAAACGCTCAGGGCGACGAGAAAGGCGGGCACCACGGCGGGCACCGGCGCAATGCCCAGCCATTCGATGCAGATGACGAACACGCCGGCATGGACGGCGGTCGCCAAGCCGCCAGTGATGCCGAAGCGCGTCAGGGCCGCAAAGGGAATGCGCCGCCAGGGACTCACGGCTTGCGCGCCAGGGCAATCAGGGACACGCCGAAGGGTAGCATCAGCCGCCCCAGTAAATGACGCTCGGCGGCGAAAAGATTTTCCAGCAGGACGTTTATGGGTGCAGGCAGCAGGGCGAGTTCATTGCCCGCCTCACCAGCGGGCAATAGCCGGTGTAACAGACGCACGGCGGCCACAGCGGGAAACAGGCTACTGTTGTAATAGCTCAACCATTGCACATCCAGCCCGGCCTCCGCGATACGCGCACGCAGGCCAGCGGCGCGATACCGGCGTTTGTGGTGGTGGCTTTCATCGTGCGGTCCCCACAGGAAGGGAAACGCCGGCACGGTGATCAGCAGGCGGCCACCCGAGGTCAGCAGGTTTGCCAGGGTCTGCAAGCTGGCGCGGTCGTCGTCAATGTGCTCCAACACGTCCAGCAGGGTAACGAGCTGAAACTGCATTGCGGTGAAGGGCATCTCGTTAGGCAGGCCGGCACGCACCACTTCACAAACGCCGCGCGCACGCGCCAACGCTGCGGCTTCGGCAGCGAATTCGGCGCCAGTAAGCTCGCCAAACCCTGCCAGCATGGGCAGGTTGCCACCAGTACCGCAACCGGCATCGAGAATCTGCGCCTGCGCCGGCAGGTGCAGGCGCTGAACCACATCGGCAACAATGCGCCGCCGTCCACGAAACCACCAGTGGCGGTCTTCCAGTTCACGCATCTGCGGGTACAGTGACTCATGCATACCCGCTACTCCTCATTGCAGGCCACCAAAAAAACCCTCTGTCTGCCGACGCACGAACACCACGCCCTGCGCATCGCGGTAGGCCAACCGCCAGTCACGCCGCGTGGCCAAATAATCGATCAGCTTGTAACGCTGCGGATCGAAACGGCCGTGATACGGCAGAATGACTAACTGGAAGTTGCTTCTATTAAAGAGTTGTATGCCCTGCGGCGTGGCCCAGAGAATATGCGTGTAGGGAGGGAAGCGTGACATATCCAGCATACGGCCGTCGATGTAGAGCTGCACCTGGCCGCCCAATCGCCACAACAGGTAACCGCCCCATTCGAGGTTATTAAAGGCACGACCATGCAGTTTCTGTTGCTCGACACTATCGGCAATGGCGGTGGGATAGGCCGCCTGATACAGACCGCCACGGAATACCGTGCCGCGCACTGCGCCGCTGGCCAGCACAATCACTAACGTCACAGCCACCAACGCCTGTATACGCTGAGGCGTGGCAAACTCATTCACCGTTTTGGGCATCAAGCTACCCAGACCCACGATTAAATAGGGTGCCGCAATAAACAGGAAAAAGGCGAAATAGCGGTAAGAGGAAATACTGATCGCGGCAAGAAAAATCACCACTGCCGCCTCACGCCATCGATGCAACTTCAGCAAACCGGCCAGCCCGGCCATGGCAAGCATAAAATAGCCGTAAATCCCTAGCTGTGACCAGACGTAACCCAGTTCATACACTTGCAGGGCACTGATATATTCGGAGGTGCGTTGTTGCAGCACGCTGCCTTCCAGCTGCAACAGGTAGAGATAGGTCTGGATGCCATTGGGCGTCAGCAACGAGGCGAGAAACACCACCCCGCTCACGGCCAGCCAGCGGCCGCGTTCGCGCCGGCCCATGGATTTGTCCAGCCAACCCATGACGCTCCACAACCCCAATAACACCACGCCGAGAATCACCCCGCCATGGCTGTTGGCCCACAGCACGGTAATCAATGGCAGGGGCAGCAACCAGCGCCAGTCGCGCGGCTGCCGGGCCAGATCGATACAGACGAAAAACAACGCGGCGAACAGGAACGACAGCAGTTGTGGACGCTCACCGCCAAAACCGGAGGCATTGAGTGCCACCAGTGCCAGCACACCCCATAGCGCCAGTGGATTCATCGCCACCAAACAACGCGCGCGGCTGTAAATCAGCACGATGCACGCCAGCAGCACCGCGACGCGAAAGGCCACCACGGCATTGATGCCACCGGCCTCAAACAGGCCGTACAGCACTACCTGCCCCAGCCACTGGCCCTTCAACACCGTGTCACTACGAATCACGTCAGCGGCGGGAAATACCCCAAAGGGGTCGGCCGCCGGCAGGGCACCATGCTGCAGAATGTCTCGCCCGGCGGCAATGTGCCACCAGAAATCGCTGTCGGCCAGCGGCACGGCGTAATAGCCGGCGCAAACAAACAGCAACAGACCCAGCACGATCGCGTGCAGGCCTGAAAAACCGTCCTTTGCTGCTATCTCAGTGTCGTAGATACCCCTGCCCTCCCCTCGCCGTGATCACGTTCCGTGCATACGGCAGACGCCGCGACACAAAACTGTGCGCCATTGTAATCATTTTGGGGAGTTGTTGTATGAAACAGGGGGGCGTGGAACAGGAGCCGGACCGGCCAAACAAGCCGCAGCCGGCACAAACGCCCCGTCAATATGCCCGGTTGACGCGGTTAATGGCGGCAGGGGCTTAGCGCAGCCCCTCACCCGAGATCAGCATATCGTAATAACCCTTGGCCCCCTTTTCCAGGAACCAGTAGTTTTTCAGGCCTCGCGCCTCCAGCTCGTACTGTAGCCAACGCACTTGCTTACCCACGTTGTCATAAATGAAGAGTGTGCGATTCTGTGCCTTGGCCTTATCCAGGTATTTGCGCAGCTTCTCCATGTTTTGCAGACTCGCCCAATGCTCGATGGCCGGAAAAAAACCGACACCGGCACGCTGAAAGGTGTCACGAATATCGATGATCATGCGCGACCTTGAGGCTATGGAGGTGGCCTTGTCGCTGAAGGTATCAGGATCCAGTTGACGCCGTTTGAAGGCCTTTTTGGGGATCAAGTGGGCGGCATCCACCGGGCTTTTGCCCAGTAGCTCAGCCTCATCGGGATAGGCGCGCGCCCAATAAAAGATGCCTGCGTCATAGGCATAAACTTTATCCAGGCCTGTCGTCATGGCCTGCTTGGTCGCCTTGTAGGATTTTAGACAGGTGTGGCCATTGCAGTAAAAAGCGATCGGCTTGCCGGTCTGTTCACGCAAACCCCGTACCGCACTATCGAAGCCTTCGACGCCCACGGGAATGTTCACCGCCCCCTTGATACGCAGGGTGTCGAATTCAAAGCTGGATCGGACATCCACTATCGTGAATTCATCACGCCGTTGATACAGGTCTTCCAGTTCGATAACCGACACCATGCTGTATTTCTCCAACGAGCGCCCGGGGAAGCTTTCCTCCTCGGCATAGCTGCCGGTAACAGCGAAAAAAGTTAAGGTGAAGAAAACAAAGCAGGTGATGTTCCTCATAAGTGATAACTCCATGGCTGCCAGCCAAATGTTTATGAAAAAAAATTCAACGCGAAAAAAAGCGTTTTAATCAGGTAATCACTGTCGGCAACTCACGCCCGGTGAGACGCCGGATACCGGCCACGTCGTCGGCGATGGCGATGAGGTCGGCCAGCGCCTGTTGGGTATCCTGATCATGGTGCGCAGAATCGGCCTCGAAACGCTCCAGGTAGACACGCAGAGTGGCGCCCTCAGTGCCGGTACCGGAAAGCCGGAAAACGATACGGCTGCCCTCGCTGAAACCGATGCGTATACCCTGACCACGGCTCACCGAGCCATCCACCGGATCGGTGTAGCTGAAGTCATCGGCAGTGGCCACAGTCAGCTGACCAAACTGCCGGCCAGGCAGGATTTTCAATCCTTCACGCAGACCCGCCATCAGCGTCTCCGCGCTGACGGCATCCGCACCCTCATAGTCGTGGCGGGAATAATAATGCCGACCGTATTTGGCCCAGTGCCCACGTATCAAGGCTTCCACCGGCTGCTGACGCACGGCAAGAATGTTGAGCCAAAACAGCACGGCCCACAGGCCGTCTTTTTCACGGACGTGACTGGAGCCCGTGCCGAAGCTCTCCTCTCCGCACAGCGTGACCTTGCCGGCATCCATCAGATTACCGAAGAACTTCCAGCCGGTGGGAGTCTCGAAACAGTCAATATCCAGGGCTTCGGCGACACGATCCACTGCCGCACTGGTGGGCATGGAGCGGGCAACGCCGGCCAGGCCATCGGCATAAGCCGGCGCCAGGGTGGCGTTGGCCGTGAGCAGGGCCAAGCTGTCGCTGGGGGTAACGAAAAATCGTTGGCCTAAGATCATATTACGATCACCGTCACCATCGGAAGCGGCTGCGAAATCCAGTGCCTGTTCGCCGAACATTTCGCTCACCAGCTCCTTGGCATAGGTCAGATTGGGATCAGGGTGACCGCCGCCGAAGTCAGCCAACGGTACACCATTGATGACCGTGCCCCCGGGCGCGCCCAAGCGGTTCTGAAGGATTTCCGTGGCATAGGGCCCGGTGATCGCATGCATGGCATCGAAACGCATACGAAAGCCGGATTGAAACAGGTAACTGATCGCCTTGAAATCGAACAGTTCAGCCATCAGTTCGGCGTAGTCCGCCACCGGATCGATAACGCTCACCACCATACCATCTAACCTGAATTCATGCTCCCGATCAAGCGCCATCTCCACGGCGTCGACGATGCGGTATTCGCGAATATTTTTGCTGCACTCGAAGATGGCATCGGTGATCCTCTCCGGTGCCGGGCCACCGTTACCGGTATTGTATTTGATGCCGAAGTCACCATCCGGCCCACCCGGGTTGTGACTGGCGGAGAGGATGATGCCGCCGAAGGCGACGTGCTTGCGAATCACGCAGGAGGCCGCTGGCGTGGACAGCAGGCCGTCGCGCCCCACCAACACGCGACCAAAGCCATTGGCTGCGGCCATGCGCAGGATGACCCTGGTCGCCTCCAGGTTGCCGTAACGGCCGTCGCCGCCCACCACCAGGGTCTTGGCCGCAAAACCCTCCAGGCTGTCAAAAATGGACTGAACGAAATTCTCCAGATAATGCGGCTGTTGAAATACGGTGATTTTTTTGCGTAAACCGGACGTGCCGGGCCTCTGCTCGGGAAAGGGGTGGGTTTGGATTGTCTGTATTGCCATACTGGGGCCTTGTATTACCGGCAGAGACAGCGCCGCACAATGCTCAGCCGAAGCAGAAACATAAAGAGCACAACGGAGTTATAACCGCATTTGGTGATTGTGAGGTTAAAAAACGGCGCAACCGGTTGATTTATCCTTATGAGATAAATAATCTCGGGAAAATACGCCGCGATGACTAAGAATAACGTTGTTAAACTTGAAGGTCGAGCCGCACAAGCCGATCCGCTGCCGAAAATACTGATTGTCCACAGCCGACAATTGATTGCGCAAGCGGTTGAAACAGGGTTTTCTGCAACGGCAGAACGCATAATTACCCCAAAAAAACACTTGGAGCCAAATAATGACACTAACGATAACTTGAGAGACCTGCAATACCGTCATTTCCGCGCAAAATACCGTCATTCCCGTGCTGACGAAAATCCAGTATGTACAGCATTTCAAGCATCTGGGATGACTCAACCCCTTCGCCCTGCGAGTGTTCAACACACAAGGCGCTTTTTCCCGCCGCTCCGCCCGGAATGACCATATTTTCAACTTTAAGTCTATGTTTTGAACATATGTTTTGAACAAATATTTAGCCTATGAAATATGGGCGGCTTACACCGTTACCCTGCACCACAACATACTTTCACCCCTATTTTTCAAAGAAGGCGGAGTATGTATGGGAGCTATCGACGGCAGGAAGCTGGAAGATAGCCGGGCAGGGATACCAGAGGTGGATATTTCAAGTGATGCATCTGATTGTCGGTGTAATAGGGTGACATATGGCAGGTGCTGCAACGGCCCTTACCGAAGAAGAGGTCTTGCCCACGCCGTTCAGCCTTGCTCGCCTTGGCGGGATCGAGCTGTCCAAATACATCGAACTTGGGTGCAGGCGGGACGTCCAGAATGGACTCAAATTCCGAGGAAAGGTGAATTTTGAATCTCTTGGGGTTCTATTCCCCGCCACTTGCGGCGAACGAACGTTGACAATGCGAAGCGAGTCAGTGCTCCTGAATACCCCGCCCCTTGGGGCGGGGATGTTTATTTCAAGTCTCCGCCGACAAATCATAAAAGAGACCCTGATCATTTCGTCATTCCGGACAAAGCGGCGTGTAGAGCCGGAAACCAGCACCTGCCACTCGAATAGGTTATTGGATTCTCACATACGCAGGAATGGCAACAAACGAAGTATTCGGGGCCTCCTTACACATGGCGCCACTTTAATGTAGGGAGCCAATGTAGGGAGCCGACAATACCGCTCATGGCAATCAGCCGATGACAATCAGAAACTCTCTTTACGTACACAACAAAAAACGCCGGAAAGCATAAAGCATTCCGGCGCGACGATACAGAAGCTGATTGCTCGTCAACAATTAATCCGAATCCCAATCTCCTTCGCCTAAAATCACTCAGACCCTCATTAGAAAAACCCAGACATGGCATAGGCTGTTTTTTTGAACATTAATGGTTGTGCTTCTTCAATCTCAAGATTTGCCTTGTTAGCTGTTGTTACTATTCTGGTTGTGTATTCTTTGCGGTTTGTCGCTTCTGAAACTCGTTGTGTACTTGAGCCTGCATCAGAGACTTTGGCGCTGATTTGCGTGTCTTTGCGGACGATAACGCCAGCACGTGTTTTTTCCGTGATTTTTATATCGGCGACAAGCATGTATGTGACATCTTGTACAAAGGCATTTGCTGCAGTTGTGCCCAGTGCACCCAATAGGCCTCCACCAACCGCACTAGTTATAGATCCGCCCTGGTCTGCCCCTACAAGTGCTCCAGTCGCAGCTCCTGCGCCCCTGTCTGAATAGCCTTGCTTGAGGGCCCTTTCTGCTGCTGTGGGATTGGTTTTTTCCAGGCTGGTGACGAAAACATTCATATGATATTGCGCTATGTCCGGGTCATCAATAATTTTATAGCCATTATCATTACCTGCGAATTCCTCCATGATATTTTGCTTAAAAGCACGCCTGTCAAACTCCATTACCCCGCTACGTATGTTGACATAGATCGTTCTTTTTTCTTTCTTGACAGGATCGACAAAAATAGCCGTGCTAATTTTTGTTTGAATATCCAGATGACGTTTGGCAATGGACGTTTCCACAGCGGCACAACCAGCCAATAGGGTAATGGCAATGGCGATACCACCCAGTTGACACAAAAATTTAAGTTTTGTCATTATCATGGGCTCCATGAAAGTAAGATTTAGAGGGCTTGATTTTAGATTTTCCTGCATTCAATAAGGATAAGCGTAGTATCTGCCATGATAGTGGTGGTAATATTTGCAGTCACGATACTCTCTCCAAGAGTAGCGAAGCAAGTCACGGCATGTGTAACCCCTGCGCCAATTATTGCCGGTATATTCTGCTGGCTTTAAGTTCTTTTCCATTGCCTTTTTAATGTAGGCATCGACTTTTTCTGGCTGTTCGGCTAGAAATTCCTGTGACATAACCTCCTGATTCAACATTCTCTGCTGTCTGGCCATTTCATCCTCTTCATCCGAGGCATAAATTGGTGAGACGAAGAACAGTAATAACGAAAAAAGCAATAATACTGGCATAACTATCTCCCTGTTTTCTGAATGGCGCTTTCTCAACATTGCTGGCAAATCCCTCCAGTTCTAAACGTTTTTGGCTGGAGCTTTATCGATTAGGCCTCATTGTATACATAAAATTTTCTCGATAATAAGCATTAATTACGTTTGTAACGTAAACGATCCATCGAAGGCTCTGATCAGGCGATGCTTAGAAGCTATCGAGCGGTAGCTAAATGAAAGGAATCAAGCGTTCTGATTGAGAAAAACGAAGAAGACCCCAATGTCACTAAGTTAAGCCTGACATCCTGCTTATTGTCGGGTGGTGGTGTCGTAGGAATCCCAACATTGCTGGTTTCTACAAAACAGTCATCATTTTATTGACTTAATGGCATTGAAGAAGACCCCTTAATCCTCCCAAATTCGCAACTCCCATTAACTCACGACACCAGCCAGCTAAACTGACAGATTGCAGTATTCGTGCCATAAATATTATAATCATTAATTTCAATTAGTTGGCTAGACGAAAGTGCAGGCCACCTCTCCAAGTGTAAAGTTATCCGACGCCCCGATTAATCTGCCAAACATGGCTTCGTGGCTCGTCTCCGGTCTTGTGAATGAGTATTAGACCAAAACGTAGAACATCGAATCCCTGTCTGGATGCGATGGTTGCCTGCTCTCAAGTTTGAACGACTCATATCCTGTAATCCCCACACAAAAACAGGCCCTCCACCCATGCGGAGGGCCTGCAAGCAGTGATAAACACTAAATACTGTTAAAGAGCGCGCAGGAAGGCAACGAGATCGCCCTTCTCACCCTTATTCAGATCCAGTTGCAATATCAGGTTGAAGAATTCCACCGTATCCTCCAGCGTCAGAAGACGGCCATCGTGCAGGTAGGGTGGGGAATCCTTGATGCCACGCAGGGGGAAGGTCTTGATCTTGCCATCGATACTGGCCTGACGGCCATTGACCAGGGTGGGCTTGAAGAAGCGCTCGGTCTGCAAGTCATGCATCTGATTGTCGGTGTAATAAGGCGGCGTATGGCAGGTACTGCAACGGCCTTTGCCGAAGAAGAGATCTTGCCCGCGTAGTTCGGCCTTGCTCGCCTTGGCGGGATCGAGCCGTCCAAACACATCGAGCTTGGGCGCAGGCGGGAAGCCCAAAATCGATTCGAATTCCGACATGAAATGAACCTGACTGCCACGCTCAAGAATATTGACCCCCTTCTTGGTCGCGATGACGGGATCACCGTCAAAATAGGCGGCCCGCTGCTCAAACTCGGTAAAGTCTTCCACCGTTTTCAGTGCACGCTTGGAACCGAACAAGCGCTGGACATTCACACCACGCAGAGTTGGCGTGTCGATGCGCAGCCGAAACGGCTGAGGCCGGATATCTCCCAATAGATGTGTGGCGGCATTGCTGTGTCCGTTGACGTGACAATCGAAGCAGGCCACACCCAGACTGGCGTGCGCCGAACGGCGATCATTGGTGGCATTGAACTGTTGCTGCGGCGTCGGCGTTACCAACAGCCGCACACCTTCGAGCTGCTTGGGATTGAGGATGCCATTGAACAGATCAAAATAATTCTCAATGGAGATCAGCTTGCCCTGGGAGACATCACCCAAATCCGGCCGGGTGGTCAGATAAAGAGGTGGCGGAAACTCCGGCAGAAAGTGCGCCGGTAAATCATAGTCAAGATCGAAGCGCTGCAGATCCCGCTTGCTCTGTTTCTTTACGGCGTCAATGTGATACTGCGGAAACACCATCCCGCCTTCCGCGTGATTAGGGTGGGGCAAAGGAAGAAAGCCTGCTGGAAACAATCCCCGGTCACGGATTTTCGCCGGACTCATAGCCGACAGATCCTGCCAGTCAACCCCCTTCGGCAGCTTCACCCGCACCCCCACCTGCTGGGCTTTGCCACCCGACATGGTCAGCCCTTTCTGCGAACGTTCATCCAGCACATAGCGCTCTTCGAGCAATTTCATCTGCCGCTTCATGATCGCCGGGCGGGCCTTTTCCATCTTTTTCTTTGTGGTTTTAAAGTCACCAATATTGCTCACCGGGGCATAACTGGACACCGGCTCCGTTGCCTGTGCATTCCCCGCAGTAATAGCCACCGCGGCGACAAGGGCCGCCAGACCCCACGACTGTTGGCGTATTGATTTATTCATTTGCATCCTTCTCCTCATCATGATGTTGTTATCTCGGCATTGCGTCTGCCCGGGGGCTACTTCATCTATCGGCGCCCCAGAACAACAACTTTAGACTCTGTCTAAAGAATTATCCAGGCGCCTGCCATATTTTATTTTTCCCACGCCTCATCGATCCCCCTACCTACGCCACACGACACAAGGTCTGATATCATTCGCGACTCCGATACAGATGGGAACGCACATCGAATGAAGGTACTGGTAATTGGCAGCGGCGGACGCGAACATGCCCTGGCCTGGAAGGCGGTACAGTCGCCGCGCGTGGAAAGAGTCTTCGTCGCTCCCGGTAACGTGGGCACGGCGCTGGAACCCAAGGTGGAAAACGTCGCCATCGGTGTGGAAGACATCAGCGCCCTGGTGGCCTTCGCCCGCGACAACGACATTGCGCAGACCATCGTCGGCCCCGAGGCACCGCTGGTGCTGGGTGTGGTGGACGCCTTCCGTGACGCCGGCCTGCGCTGTTTCGGCCCCACCAGGGGCGCAGCGCAACTGGAAGGCTCCAAGGCCTTCACCAAGAACTTCCTCGCTCGCCATCGAATCCCCACCGCTGCCTACGGTAACTTCACCGACATCGACGCGGCCGTCGCTTACATCCGCCAGCAGGGCGCGCCCATCGTGGTCAAGGCCGACGGCCTGGCCGCTGGCAAGGGCGTGATCCTAGCGCAGACCGAGGACGAGGCCATTACCGCCGTGAAAGACATGCTTGCCGGCAACGCCTTCGGCGAGGCCGGGCATCGGGTGGTGATCGAGGAGTTTTTGCAGGGCGAGGAGGCCAGCTTCATCGTCATGGTGGACGGCAAACACATCCTGCCGCTGGCCACTTCACAGGATCACAAAGCCCGCGACGAGGGCGACCTTGGGCCCAACACCGGCGGCATGGGCGCCTATTCGCCGGCTCCAGTGATTACCCCGGCGCTGCACACGCGCATCATGCACGAAATCATCGAACCCACGGTGACCGGCATGGCCGCCGAGGGCCATCCCTACGCCGGTTTTCTCTACGCCGGGGTAATGATCACCCCTGACGGCACGCCCAAAGTGCTGGAGTACAACTGCCGCTTCGGCGACCCGGAAACCCAACCCATCATGATGCGCCTGCGCTCTGACCTCGTGGGACTCATCGACGCAGCACTGGATGAAAGGCTCGACCAGATCGATACCGACTGGGATCCGCAGGCGGCCTTGGGCGTGGTACTGGCTGCCGGCGGTTATCCCGGCGACTACCGCAGAGGTGATAACATTCACGGGCTGCCCGATGACAACACCGACATGATCCCCGAGGCCAAGGTGTTCCACGCCGGCACGGCCGAAAAAAACAGCCGTATTGTCACCGCCGGCGGACGTGTCCTGTGTGCCGTCGGCCTGGGCAACAGCGTCAGAGCGGCACAGACACGCGCCTATGAACTGGTAAAACAGATTCACTGGGAGGGCATGGTTTACCGTCGCGACATCGGTCACCGGGCCATCGCGCGGGAACAGAACATACAAGGAGCGGGCCATGCCCGCGATGGGTCGTGAAAAACAAATGATCGGTGGAACCGGCCTGCATCCTTCACGGCTGAAGCTGCTCCCACACTTCGCAGCACGACAACTATCGCGGGCATGGCCCGCTCCTACACTGACTGATAAACTAAAACCCTGACCGCACACCGGCCGACAACAGACAGGCAATAAAACATGAGCAAACCCTTCGTCGCCATTGGCAAGGCCAGCGCCAAGAACGCCGCTTACCTGGCCACACAGATTCTCGCCACCAGTGACGCCGGACTGGCCGAACGCGCCGCCAAGGATACCGAGTTACAGGCGAGTCTGAAGAAGTAACGGCAGATTCACCACAGAGGCACACATAAAAATTGTTCGTTATGCTGAACGCTGCACGACGCAGAGACCTGAAACTCGGCACACGCTCGATGCTGGCACTGGATTCCGCCCTTCGCCGGAATGACAGGTTCTTAAATTGTTTTCTCTGTGTCCTCTGTGACGAACCCCTTGTAACGAAAGGCCCATGAACCACTGGCAACTGCGCCAGGCCGCCCGCGTCATCCACGCCGGCGGCCTCATCGCCTATCCCACCGAAGCAGTCTACGGACTCGGCTGTGATCCACTGAATGCTGCCGCCGTGCTACGCCTGCTGAGCCTGAAGAGACGATCCATGGATAAGGGGCTAATCCTCATCGCCGCTGATTTCAGCCAGTTGTCCCCCTTCCTGCTCCCCCTGAACAGCGATGATGAAGCCACCCTGCACACCACTTGGCCCGGCCCCGTCACCTGGTTACTGCCGGCACGCCCGGAAACACCCCGCTGGTTGCGCGGCAGCCATGACACCCTCGCCGTGCGCATCACTGATCACCCTCAGGCCGCCGCCCTGTGCCGCCAACTCGGCCATCCCCTGATCTCCACCAGCGCCAACCGCAGCGGCCAAACGCCGGCACGCAGTTCATTGGCGGTACGACGGCAGCTGGGCCCCGCCCTTGAACTCATCATCTCCGGCCCTCTCGGCAATCAGACAAGGCCTACCCCGATTCGCGATCTCGCCAGCGGCCGTATCCTCCGTCCCGCCTGACGCCTTGCTTCGCCCTGTATTATCGGCTACAGGATTTGTCTTTTATAATGTCACATTTGGCTTTACCTTTCACCGGGATCCCGACCCCAGGCGTGCCATGCACCCCTCGCCCCGCTCAGCGATTGACTGCTGGCTGATGCAGCCTGAGTCGGGTTATACGCTGGCAAGCATCACCTTGTCCCAATCATCAGAAATCCGGCCGTTAAAACTGCACGACTATCTCCCCTATCGCCACTGCACACCCAAGCAACCTCATTCCCTGATCCACAGCGTTATCGCTGCATCTTCCACCACGTATTTAAACACGAAACATCCAGGCTAGTGTGGTGTAAACCCTTTATCTTCTAATTGGGTTAAAACCACCGTCTTTGGACGGTGACTTTGATTTTCATGTTTTGACCCATGCGCGTTGATGGCGGTGCAAGGTTGATGGCGTTAGTCATCAGCAGCGAATGCGCTAACCTACCTACTTTAGGGTAGTCGTTTAGTGTCGGGTTCAGTGGGTCTGTCAGCGTTCATGGCACCAACAGTAGGTGTTTTAGGCGAGAGACGCCCCATCGGCGGGAAGCTGATTCTCATTTCCGCCGATCTTGACCAACTGCCCTCCTTCCATTCCACTCGGCACAGGCAACAAAGCCACCATACGCACCACCGGCTCCATCACCTGATGGCCACAGCTGGCTACGTGCCAAGACATTCGATCACACTTTGTGTACCCTCTGCTTCTTTTTCGCCGAGGTAGCACCATGTCCGAGCCCCAACCCAACGCCCAGGCCGTCAAGGCCTTCCTGCTGGATCTGCAGGATCGCATCTGCAGCGCCATCGAGGCCGAAGACGGCAAGGCCCACTTCATGGAGGATGACTGGAAGCGCGAAGGCGGCGGTGGGGGCGGACGCACCCGTGTACTCACCGACGGGAGGGTGTTCGAGCAGGCCGGCATCAATTTCTCCCACGTCGCCGGCGACAACCTGCCCACCTCGGCCACCGCCCATCGGCCGGAACTGGCCGGACGCAGCTTCGAGGCCATGGGCGTGTCGTTGGTGATCCACCCGTACAATCCCTACGTACCTACATCGCATGCCAACGTGCGCTTTTTCATTGCCGAAAAAGAAGGCGAGGATCCCATCTGGTGGTTCGGCGGCGGCTTCGATCTGACCCCTTATTATCCCTTCGAGGAAGACGCCGTACACTGGCACCAGACCGCCAAGGCCGCCTGTGACCCTTTCGGCGAGGACGTCTACCCAACATACAAAAAATGGTGCGACGAGTATTTTCACCTCAAGCACCGTGCTGAGACACGCGGCGTCGGCGGCCTGTTTTTCGACGACCTCAACGAGGGTGGCTTCGATCACTGCTTCGAATTCATGCAGAGCGTGGGCAACCACTACACCGATGCCTACTGCCCCATCGTCGCCCGCCGCAAGGACGACAGCTATGGTGAACGCGAGCGTGATTTCCAGCTCTACCGTCGCGGCCGCTATGTGGAATTCAACCTGGTCTACGACCGCGGCACCCTGTTCGGCCTGCAAACCGGTGGTCGTACCGAGTCCATCCTCATGTCCCTGCCACCGCTGGTGAAATGGCGCTACAACTGGTCACCGGAAACCGGCAGCCCCGAGGCGCGCCTGTATACCGACTTCCTGCGCCCGCGCGACTGGCTGGCACTGCAAGACTGAATGAGCCGTCAGCGACGCAGCACGCGCGGTGGACAAAACCGTCTGCGTATTATCGGTGGCCAGTGGCGGGGACGACGGCTGGAGTTTCCGGACATCCCTGGCCTGCGTCCCACCCCGGATCGGGTGCGCGAGACCCTGTTCAACTGGCTGCAAACGGAGATCGTCGGCGCACGCTGCCTCGACCTGTTCGCCGGCAGCGGCGCGCTGGGACTGGAGGCCCTGTCGCGTGGCGCCTCGCAAGTGGTGCTGGTGGATGAATCCAGCGCCGCCACGCGCCAGATCGAAGCCAACCTGCAACGCCTCCATGCCAATGCTGCCGCCGTCGTGCACATGGCGGTGCAAACTTTTCTCGAACGCGGCCCCGACGACGCCCGCTACGACATCGTATTCCTCGACCCGCCCTTCGCGCAGGGCCTGATCAAAACCAGCATCGACCTGCTGGCGGAAAAGGGCTGGCTCACCCCCGGCGCCCGCATTTACCTGGAAACAGAAAACCCACTGCGCGAACTGCCCCTGCCCGCCGACTGGCAGCTGTTGAAAGAAAAAACCAGCGGTCAGGTGACGTACCGCCTGGCCCATACTTAGCCTTCCCTGTACGTCCATGCGACAATTCCCCTATGCAAGCTGCCGCCATCTATCCCGGAACCTTCGATCCCATCACCCTGGGCCATACCGACCTGGTCACCCGCGCGGCCCGGTTGTTCGACCGGGTCATCGTCGCCGTTGCGGCCAACACCAGCAAACAGACCGTATTCCGCCTCGATGAACGCCTGTCCATGGCACGCACGGTGCTGGCGGAACACCCCAATGTCGAGGTCTGCACCTTCGACGGCCTGCTGGTGGAATTCGCCCGCACCCGCAAGGCCTCGGTGATCCTGCGCGGCCTGCGCGCGGTATCCGATTTCGAGTACGAGTTCCAGCTCGCCGGCATGAATCGCAAGCTGGCGCCTGACATTGAGACGATGTTTCTCACCCCCGCCGAACAGTACACTTACATTTCGTCCAGCCTGGTACGCGAAATTGCCACCCTCGGCGGCAATGTAGCGCCCTTTGTCCATGACACTGTCATGGCTGAATTGATGAACAAATTGCGTTAAAATCAGCCAACTAACTTCAAGGTCGTTTCAGCGAGTATCCATTATGGCTTTAATCATCACCGACGAATGCATCAACTGCGACGTATGCGAACCCGAATGCCCCAATGGCGCCATCACCCAGGGTGAAGAGATCTATATCATCGATCCCGATCTGTGTACCGAGTGCGTTGGCCACTATGAAACCTCACAGTGCGTCGACGTCTGCCCCGTGGATTGCATTCCGCTGGATCCGGATCGACAAGAGACACAGGAAGAACTGCTGGTTAAGTTCAAGCGTATCACCGCCGAGTCCGCCTGAGCGTGGATCGACGATAGCTGGCCGGCATGGCGGAAGGCCCCGACAACGGAGCTGTTTTCATCAAGGGAAAAGGCACAAACATGAACCGGCAACATCGGAGGGCGAAACGCGTCAATGCCGTCGTCTTCACCCTGCTCATGCTGGGGCTGGGCAGTGCACCGGCAGCCACCCCGCCGCAGGCCGGGATCGCCACGGCACATCCGCTGGCCACCCGCGCCGGACTGGAGATCCTCGCCCAGAACGGCAACGCCTTCGACGCCGCAGTAGCGGTAACCGCCATGCTGGCGGTGGTGGAGCCCACCGGCTCGGGGCTCGGCGGCGGTGGTTTTTGGCTGCTGCACCGCGCGAAAGACGGCTTCGAGACCCTGCTCGATGGCCGCGAAACGGCCCCGCAAGCAGCCCACCGGGACATGTATCTCGGCACCGATGGCGAAGTAATCAAAGGCCTGTCCATCGACGGCCCGCTGGCCGCCGGCATCCCCGGCATTCCGGCAGGCATGGTGCGTCTGGCCGAACATTACGGTCGCCTGTCACTGGCACGCAGTCTGGCTCCGGCCATTCAGCAGGCCCGCGAGGGCTTTGCGGTCAGCGGGCACTACCGTCGTATGGCGACATTCCGCCTCGCGGCCCTGCGCGCTTCGCCAGCCGCCGCGGCACTGTTTCTGCAAGACAATGAGGTACCACCCGAAGGTCATCTGATCCGCCAGCCAGCGCTGGCCGACACCCTTGAGACCATCGCACAGCGGGGCCACGACGGCTTTTACCGTGGTTCGGTGGCGAAAAAGCTGGTCGATGGCGTACGTAACGCCGGCGGTATCTGGACACTGCCGGATCTGGCAAGCTACCGTATCATCGAGCGCGAACCGATCCGCGCCCGCTACCGCAGCCCGCACGGCGAAATGCGCATCACCTCGGCGGCGCCACCCTCCTCGGGAGGCATCACGCTGGCAACCACATTGAATATCCTCTCCGGTTTCAATCTCAACGCACAGGACAGCGTCACCCGCAAACACCTGATCATCGAGGCCATGCGCCGCGCCTACCGCGACCGGGCGGTCTATCTGGGCGACCCGGATTTTACCCGCATCCCCGCCGAACGGCTGCTGCATCCTTATTACGCCGACGGCCTGCGCGCCGCCATCCGCCCCGACCGCGCCCTGCCCAGCGACTATCTGCCCGGCGTGGAAACCGGCCCCAAGGGGCGCGACACCACCCACTTCTCCATCCTCGACCACGCGGGCAACCGTGTGGCCGCCACCCTGACCATCAATTATCCCTTCGGCTCCGGCTTCGTCGCCCCCGGTACCGGTGTATTACTCAACGATGAAATGGATGATTTTTCCGCCCGCCCCGGCACCCCCAATGTATACGGGCTGGTCGGCGGTGAGGCCAATGCCATCGCCCCGGGCAAACGCCCACTGTCCAGCATGTCACCCAGTTTTTTACAGACAGAGCGTGGCGTGGCGGTGGTTGGCACCCCCGGCGGCAGCCGCATCATCAGCATGCTGCTATTGGCCGCATTGGATTTTGCGGCCGGTGGCGATGCCCGCAGTATGGTCGGCCTGCCACGCTTTCATCACCAATACCTGCCCGATGTGGTGCACTACGAAACGGCAGCCCTCAGCAAAGATGAAGTGGCCGGGCTGGAATTACGCGGCCATACCCTGCGTGAATTCACACAGGGCTGGGGCAATATGCAGGCCGTGGTCTGGGATAAAAAGCGCACGCTGGTCAGCGCCGCCGCCGATCCCCGCGTGGAAGGCCTGGCCGCCACGCAATAAGAAATATACGGGCATGGCGGTGTTTCGGTGAAATCGTAACGACGCACTCACCTGGACACGCCGCAACGGTGACAAAACCACCCTCATCGTCCAGCTCAACGGAAAACGCCCTACCGGCCGGGGCTACCGCACCATACCTTCACCCTGCCTGGGAGGGACAGCAGATCACAGACAGACACACCATCCCCATAGTAATATGGCCCTAAATCAACCAGAAATCCCCTCAGGCACTATCAGGAAACCGGCATGAATCAGCCCAATGACGCGCGTAACAGTGATAACCACATTGAAGTCGAAGTCGCGACGAATTACATCGAAGAGCAGTCACAGCCGGAAGACGACCGCTATGTGTTCGCCTATACCATTACCCTGCGCAACACCGGCAAACGGCCGGCGCGGCTGATGACACGACACTGGATCATCAACGACGCCAACGGCAACACCCAGGAAGTGCATGGCGAAGGCGTGGTTGGTGAACACCCCTACCTGCGCCCCGGCGAGACCTTTCAGTACACCAGCGGCACGGTACTGGAAACCCCCGTCGGTAGCATGGAAGGCAGCTATCAAATGGTCAGCGACGCGGGGCAACCCTTCGACGCGGAGGTTCCCGCCTTCACCCTGTCACGCCCCAACGCCCTGCACTGAAAGCCGCATCAGGCCTCCCACAGGGCGCGGATCGCGGCGACGCCCTGGCCGCCGTGCGCCCAGGCCGTCTCGATATCATCCAGCCCCATGCCACCCAGGGCATAGACCGGAAACGGTGCCAGCGCCACCCGTTCGCGGAAACGCGCCCAGCCCATCGGCTCGATATCCGGGTGGCTGGCGGTCGCCGCCACCGGTGATAGCAGGGCGAAATCGGCACGGATGGCGGCAGCCTGCGCCAACTCATCAGCGTCGTGACAGGAAACCGCCACCAGCCCCGCCGCCAATGGCCGGGCCTTGCACCTGCGCAAAGCGCCGCTGCTGAGGTGCACGCCATCGGCCCCGGTCGCCTGCACCTGTGCAGCATCGGCATTGAGCAGCAGGCGCGCCCCATGACGATGGCAAAGGGCCGCCACCTCACGCGCCAGATGTGAATACTTACTCTCGCCCAAGGACTTGGCACGCAACTGCACCAGGCGGATACCGGCTTGTAGACGCCATTCCAGGTGGCGCAGAAAATCCGCCGGCGGCGTGTCGCCGAGGTCGGGGGTGATCAGGTAGGCATCGGGCAGCTGCACGGCGCCCACGATGGGCGCGTTGGCGGCGGGAAAGTCGTACTCGCCGAGTGACGCGGGGGCGACCCATTGCAGCGGCTGGCCCTCACGGCCGTGCGCCTCGCCTTCGAAGCCGTCCACCCGCCACACATCCAGCAGCACCGACTTGTCCGGGTAGTCGTGGCGCACACGGATCAGCGGCCGCGCCGCCGAGACGCGAATGCCGACCTCCTCCGCCAGCTCGCGTCGCAGCGCGCTGCGCGCATCCTCGCCCGCCTCCAGCTTACCGCCCGGAAACTCCCACAGACCGCCCTGGTGGACATCGTCGGCGCGGCGGGCGATCAGCACCCGGCCCTCACCGTCGAACACCGCTGCCGCGACCACCTGCACTACCGATTCGCTCATGCCCTTGCCTCCAACCTGAACCCGAGGGTTCAGATCCAACACACCCAGCTCCATGCCTGCATTCATCCGTCGGTTGGGGTTCGCAAGCTCACCCCAACCTACCCCCCTCCAGCCTCAAGTCCTGTATTCCGCATTGATGCGCACATAGTCATAAGACAGATCACAGCTCCACACCTGCTCACAGGCCTCACCCCGCCCCAACACCACGCAGATATTGATCTCGTCACGATCCATCACCGCCTGCCCGGCCTCCTCGGTGTATTCGGACGCCCGACCGCCGTCACGGACGATGCACACATCGTCGAGAAACAGCTGCACGGCATTGATATCCAGGTTTTTTAGACCGGCGCGACCAACCACGGCAAGGATGCGTCCCCAGTTGGGATCCGCCGCGAAAAAGGCCGTCTTCACCAGTGGCGAATGGGCGATGGCGTAGGCCACCAGCAGACATTCCTCACTATTGAGACCGCCCTGCACGTCGATGGTCATCAGCTTGGTGGCGCCTTCGCCATCGCGCACCATGGCCTGCGCCAGTGATTCGCACACCTCGCTCACCGCCGTACACAGCGCCTCGAAGGCCGAACCATCAGCCTGCCCGATACGCAACGCCGACCGGCCGGTGGCCATCAACAGGCAGGAATCATTGGTGGAGGTATCGCCATCCACCGTGATGCGGTTGAAGGAGCGTGCCACGGCCTGCTCGAGACAGGCCTGCAATACCGGCTGCGCCACCTGCGCATCGGTGGCGATATAGGCCAGCAGGGTGGCCATATCGGGGCGGATCATGCCGGAGCCCTTGGCGATACCGGTGACGGTCACCAGTACGCCATCGATGCTCACCTGCATCGAGACACCCTTGGGCACGGTGTCAGTGGTCAGAATACCGTGCGCCGCATCGGCCCAGCCGTCATCGCCGAGGGCCGCCAGCAGGGCGGGCACGGCGGTGGTGATTTTCTCCACCGGCAGAGGCTCGCCAATGACCCCAGTGGAAAAAGGCAATACAGCCGCCGTCGCACAACCCGCCGCCTGCGCCACTGCCTCACAACAGGCCAGACCATCACGCACGCCCTGCTCACCGGTACCGGCATTGGCATTGCCGGTGTTGGTGAGCAGATAACGTGGCGCGCTCTGCGACAGATGCGCACGGCAGATATGCACCGGCGCAGCGCAGAAGGCATTGCGGGTAAACACCGCCGCCACCTGCGTGCCTTCGTCCAGCGCCATCAGCACCACATCACGACGCCCCTCCTGCTTGATACCGGCACAGGTGGCCGCCAGACGCAGTCCGGGCACCGCATGCATAACAGGAAGTGGTTGCTTACCGACGCTCATGACGCCCTCAACTCTGACAAAATGGGAACAAAAACAGTCTACGGATGTTAGCGGCAATCCTACCCACGGCACAAGCCAATCACTCCAACAGTTCAACGATCAGGCTAACGCGGAAGGGTCAGCCTGGTAGGGTGGGCAGGCTTTCCATGCCCACGAGAAATGTGAATCAACCGCGTGAGCACACAAAACGAGCCCATCACCCTACCAGCGAGAGTTTTGCAAGAGGCTCACGGGACGCATAAAAAAGCGCGCAAGATGTGTCATCCTGCGCGCCCCTTTCACAACTTCGCTTGGATCAGGTCAGCCAAGCTTGCCGTGGCACTGCTTGAATTTTTTTCCGGAACCGCAGGGACAGGGTTCGTTGCGTCCGACCTTACGACCATCGCGCACGAAAGGCTGATGCGCAGGCTCCGCGCCCGCCGGTGCTTTTTCGGGTGCGCCACCGGCGGTGGCCGACGGCACCTGCTCGTGCTGATAAGAGATGGACGCCTCGGAACGACGCTGCGCTTCAATCGCCTCGACATCCTCTTCGGCACGAATCTGCACCTTGGAAAGAATCTCTATCACCTCGCGCTTGAAGCGCTCCAGCATGGCGCCGAACAGCTCAAAAGCCTCACGTTTGTACTCCTGCTTGGGGTTTTTCTGTGCATAACCGCGCAGATGAATGCCTTGACGCAGGTGATCCATGGTCGCCAGGTGATCCTTCCACTGTTCGTCCAGCACCTTTAGCAGCACGGCCTTTTCGAAGTGACGCAATACCTCCCTGCCGGCCTGCGCCTCCTTCTCGTAATAGGCCTGCTCCAGTTCATCGAAAATACGCTGGCGCAGAGTCTCTTCGTGCAGATCGTGGTCTTCATCCAGCCACTGCTGCACCGGCATGGCCATGCCGAAACTGGCCTCCAGCGTCTTTTCCAGCCCGGGCACCTCCCACAGCTCGTCCAGCGAACCCGGTGGAATATATTCACTGATCAGATCGCCCACCACATCGACGCGGATGTTCTTCACCATCTCCGACACGTCACTGGTGGACATCAGTTCCGCGCGTTGCTCGTAGACCACCTTGCGCTGGTCATTGGCGACATCGTCGTATTCCAGCAGATTTTTACGGATATCAAAGTTGTGGCCCTCTACTTTACGCTGGGCATTTTCGATGGCCTTGTTGACCCAGGGATGCTCGATGGCCTCACCGTCCTCCATACCCAGCTTCTGCATCAGGGCAGCGACACGCTCGGAGGCGAAAATACGCATCAGATTGTCTTCCAGCGACAGGTAAAAGCGGGTCGAGCCCGGATCACCCTGACGGCCGGAACGACCCCGCAACTGATTATCGACACGGCGCGACTCATGGCGTTCGGTACCCGTCACATGCAGACCACCCGCCTCCAGCACCTGCCGGTGGCGCTGCTCCCACGCCTGCCGAAGCTTTTCCTCTTCCGCCTCGTCGAGATCACCAGCGGCCGCCAGCTCGGCATCCAGATTGCCGCCAAGGACGATATCGGTGCCACGGCCGGCCATGTTGGTGGCAATGGTCACCGCACCGGGTGCGCCGGCCTGGGCGATGATCTCCGCTTCCTTGCCGTGGAACTTGGCATTCAGCACCTGATGCGGCACCTTGGCCTTATCCAGCAGCCCGGAGAGATACTCCGAGGTCTCGATGGAGGCGGTACCCACTAACACTGGCTGCTGACGCTCGCGGCACTCCTTCACGTCTTCGCAAATCGCATCGAATTTCTCTTTGCTGGTGAGGAATACCAGGTCGGTAAAATCCTTGCGCGCCACCGGCTTGGCGGGCGGAATGACCACCACTTCCAGGCTGTAGATCTGCTGGAACTCGAAGGCCTCGGTATCAGCGGTACCGGTCATGCCGGCCAGTTTGTCGTAGAGCCGGAAGTAGTTCTGGAAAGTGATCGAGGCCAGGGTCTGGTTCTCGTTCTGCACCGCCACGCCTTCCTTGGCCTCCACCGCCTGGTGCAGGCCATCGGACCAGCGCCGCCCCGGCATGGTGCGGCCGGTAAATTCATCGACGATGACGACCTCACCCTCCTTGACGATGTAGTCCACGTTACGCTGATACAGGGCGTGGGCGCGCAGCGCGGCATTGACGTGATGAATCAGGCGAATGTTGGCTGCGTCATAGAGGCTTTCGCCCTCCGGCAGCAGGCCGATCTCGGCCAGCATCTCTTCCACATGCTGGTGGCCCTGCTCGGTGAGGAAGACCTGCTTGGATTTTTCTTCCAGATAAAAGTCACCCAGCTGGCCATCTTCGGGCTCCTCGCCTTCCTGTTTCGCCAGACCGGGTACAATCTTGTTGATTTTTTCGTAGAGATCAGAGCTGTCGTCGGCGGGGCCGGAGATAATCAGCGGCGTGCGCGCCTCGTCGATGAGGATGGAGTCGACTTCGTCGACGATGGCGAAATGCAGCCCACGCTGAACTTTATCCTCGAGACTGAAGGCCATATTGTCGCGCAGGTAATCAAAACCGAATTCATTGTTGGTGCCGTAGGTGATGTCGGCGGCATAGGCGGCGCGCTTTTCGTCGGGACTCTGCCCGGAAAGCGCCACACCCACCGACAGACCGAGAAAATTGTACAGCTTGCCCATCCAGGCGGCATCGCGGCTGGCGAGATAGTCATTCACCGTCACCAGATGCACGCCTTTGCCGCTGAGCGCATTGAGATACACCGCCAGCGTACCCACCAGGGTCTTGCCCTCACCGGTGCGCATCTCGGCGATCTTGCCATCGTTGAGCACCATGCCGCCGATGAGCTGAACGTCGAAGTGGCGCATGTCCAGGGCACGCTTGCCGGCCTCGCGCACCACGGCAAAGGCCTCGACCAGCAGGTCGTTGACCTTGGCGCCATCGGCCAGGCGCTGACGGAATTCGTCCGTCTTGGCGCACAGCGCCTCGTCGGACAATGCCTGAATCTCCGGCTCCAGGGCGCTGATCCGGGCCACGACCTTGTTCATCCGCTTCAGCAGGCGATCGTTTCGACTACCAAAAACCTTGGACAGCAGTTTACTTACCATGTTTTTTTCACATCGATACAGGAATAGGCAGCGCACACACAAGCACGCCGGACAAGGGCTGGGATTATAACGGGGATCAGAGGTTTAGAGAATAATTATTGCTTTCCCGCACTGATCAACGGGAGGCCAGGATGTATTTCTTGGGATCGACGGGCTGGCCCTTGTAGTGCACCTCGAAATGCACATGCGGGCCGGTGGAGCGGCCGGTGGAACCCATCTTCGCCAGCGTCTGGCCCTTTTTCACCGCCTCCCCCATCCCAACCAGTATCGTCTCGTTATGCCCGTAGCGGGTGACATAACCATTACCATGATTGACTTCCACCAGGTTGCCATAGCCATAGCGGCTGCCGGCCCAGGTCACCACGCCGGCGCCCACGGCGATCACTTCGCTACCGGCCTTGCCCGCGAAATCCATGCCCTTGTGGTGTTCACGGCGGCCACTGAAGGGGTCGGTGCGCATGCCATAATAAGATGAAATCCAGCCGCGCTTGATAGGGCGCCCGGCGGGAAATACCGCATCTTGCAGATTACGGCTCATGAGTAGGGTTTCCAGCAGACCCAGCTGCTCGGCGCGATCATCCAACTGGAGAGAAAGGCTCTCGAGTGACTGCACAAAATCCGCCAGCGGTATCGCTTCAGGGACGGAAGCCGATTCCGGGCCGCCAACAGCGGGCTTGGAGGAGAAATCAAACTCTCCCTTGTCGAGATCCGCCACCTCGGTCAGGCGCTCACCCAGGGCATCCAGACGGATGACCTTGGCCTGCAATTCACCCAGGCGCAGGGCCAGAGCATCCATATTTTCACGCGCCCGGCGCTGAACACCGGTAATTTCTTCACGCTGGGCCAGCATCTCCTGCTGCCAGGAACTCATCAGCAATGTGTCCTGACTGGGGGGGGCGGTCTTTTGTGACACCCAATAACCACCCAACACCAACAGGGAGGGGACAACGACAAATGCCAGCAACGACGCCAATGTCACCGCAGCGCGCGTCACCGTCAACGTACAGATCCTGCCTCCCCGCTGGCCAACAAAGATAATATTCATACCGCGCCGTCCGCTCCCGTTTATCACCGCTTCGAGGTATCGGCTTCCAGCTGTTACCACAGTGAACTACAATGGTTTTCTGTTTCAATCCGAAGACATTCGCGCCATGCCCGTCCGTAAAAGATCACCCGGCAAGAGCCTGGCCAGCATTCTGGCCGCAGCCGATAATGGCCTGCAAGCGCTGTTTGCTCACGCCCACCGGCTACAGACCCTGAACCGTATACTGCGCGGCGCGCTGGGCGAACCTCTGGGCCCGCATGTCAGTCTCTGCAACATCCGCACCGACACCGCTATCGTGACTGCGGATTCACCCGTCTGGCTCACCCAGCTCCGTTATCAGGCACCGACGGTGCTGCACATCCTGCAAAGCCAGCCGGGACTTGAGTCCTTGCGCAAGGTGCGATTCAAGGCGCAACCCGCCCGCGAGCCGGCAGGGCCAACATCGCCACCCCGCCGCGCCTCTCTTTCCCCTTCGGGAGCCGAGACACTGGGAAGCGCAGCTGAGGGAATTCAGGATCCCGAACTTGCCGAGGCCCTGCGGCGTCTGGCGCTCAACGGCTCGACAAAAGCCTGAAGTGGAATGCCAGCAAAGACAGCAGGCTAATCGTAACCTATCAACTTAATCGAAATCCGGCGCAAAAGCTTTAGCCGAAACACACCAAAAACGCCCACAGCGGGCCGTTACGGTAGCAATTCAGACACAAAGTAACAAGTTGAACCGGTCAATTTGCCATCATGGGGTGGGTATAGGAAATGGGGGCGCTGCGCGAATCATCGAATGTCGCCGACTCCCAGGCCGACTCATCGGCCAGCAGGGCCCGCAACAGACTGTTGTTCAAGGCATGGCCGGACTTGCAGCCACTGAAGGCACCGATCAGACTGCAACCTAACAGGTACAGATCGCCAATGGCATCCAGTACCTTGTGTTTGACGAATTCGTCGTGATAACGCAGCCCGTCTTCGTTCAGCACGCGGTAATCATCCATCACGATGGCATTGTCGTGACTGCCGCCGAGGGCGAGATTGTTCTCGCGCAACTGCTCGATGTCGCGCATGAAACCGAAGGTGCGCGCACGGCTGACTTCCTTGACGAAGGAGGTGCTGGAAAAATCCACCGTAGTCGTCTGCACGCTGTTCTTGAACACCGGGTGTTCAAAATCGATATTAAAGGAGACCTTGAAGCCTTCGAAGGGATCAAAGCGGGCCCACTTGTCGCCGTCTTCCACGATCACCGTCTTTTTGATGCGGATAAAGCGCTTGGGCACATTCTGATCTTCAATACCCGCCGACTGGATCAGGAAAACGAAGGGTCCGGCGCTGCCATCCATGATCGGCACCTCGGCGGAACTGACGTCGATGTAAGCATTGTCGATACCCAGGCCGGCCATCGCTGACAACAGATGCTCGACGGTGGAAATGCGCACATCGCCCTTCACCAAGGTGGTGGACAGACGCGTGTCGCCGACATTTTCCGGCCTGGCCTCGATCTCGACCGGCTCATCAAGATCCACGCGCCGAAACACGATGCCGGTATCCACCGCCGCCGGCCTCAAGGTCAGATAGACCTTTTCGCCGGTGTGCAGGCCGATACCCGTGGCACGAATAACATTCTTCAGTGTACGTTGCTTGATCATTGTTCAGTCGATTCAGGAGGATAATGAAGGTTCGCCCGGCACCGAGCCACGCAGAAGACGTGCATGCTACCACAGTACCAAAACCCTGCCTAGGAGCCTGCCGGGTTCGGGCCATCCCCTCTAAATCGGCAAAATCATTCGACAACTTGAGCCATCAGTCCGCCTGACGACGCAAAAAGGCCGGGATTTCCAGATAGTCCATATTGCCGTCAGCGGTGGCGGCAAAGCGTTCACCGGCCACCGCCTTGTTGCGAATCACCGTCGGCCGATCCAGCTCACCGTAGTCCACGCTACCCTCGGCGGTCTTTGGCGGCACCAGTTTGACCGGCTTGTCCAGCGTCTCGACCTTGCTGTTTCCCAGACCCGTCGCCACCACCGTGACACGCAGGCCATTGGACATTTCCGGATCGATCACGGTACCCACCACCACGGTGGCGTTTTCGGAGGCAAAGTCTTTCACGGTACTACCCACCGCATCGAACTCACCAATGGTCATGTCCATGCCGGCGGTCACATTCACCAGGATACCGCGCGCACCCGCCAGGTCGATGCTCTCCAGCAGCGGACTGGCCACGGCGGCCTCGGCAGCGGCGCGGGCGCGATCCGTGCCCTCGGCATAGCCGGTACCCATCATAGCCATGCCCATCTCCGACATCACCGTGCGCACATCGGCAAAATCGACATTGATCAGGCCCGGACGAGTGATCAGCTCGGCAATGCCCTGCACCGCCCCCAGCAACACGTCATTGGCGGCCTTGAACACATCCAGCAGGGTCATGTCGGCGCCCAGCACACTCATCAGCTTCTCATTGGGAATGGTAATCAGCGAATCGACATACTCCGACAACGCCTCGATACCCCGGTCGGCGATATCCATGCGCTTCCTGCCCTCGAAAGGAAAAGGCTTGGTGACCACCGCCACCGTCAACACGCCCAGCTCCTTGGCGATCTGCGCCACCACCGGTGCGCCACCGGTGCCGGTACCACCGCCCATGCCGGCGGTGATAAACACCATATCGGCGCCCTCGATCAGCTCCACGAGACGCTCACGATCCTCCAGCGCGGCCTGACGGCCGACATCGGGATTGGCGCCGGCGCCCAGTCCCTTGGTGACATTGTTGCCCATCTGCAACACGGTGCGCGCCGAGGAATTTTTCAGTGCCTGGGCATCGGTATTGGTGCAGATAAAATCCACCCCGTCGATACTCTGCGTGAGCATGTGCTCCACGGCATTACCACCACCACCACCGACACCGATCACCTTGATGACGGCACCCGCGACATTGGTCTCCATCAGTTCAAACATGGCCTTGACCCTCTTGGTTGAAATTGACTATTCGTCAGTCGTAAAAATTACGTGTTAAAAAATCAAAAATTGCCTTGAAACCAGTTCTTCATGCGTACCCATAGGCCCTTACCGGCCCACTCACTACGCTGTTCCCGACGCTGCTGCTCACCGGCATGCTGATGGCCGTACAGCAACAGGCCGACACCCGTGGAGTGAATGGGATTACGCACCACATCCACCAGACCGCTGACATGCTGCGGCACACCCAGACGCACCGGCATATGGAACACCTCTTCCGCCAGTTCGATAACGCCCTCCATCTTCGAGCAACCGCCGGTAA
>DRKN01000039.1 GCA_011051755.1 Gammaproteobacteria bacterium | reverse complement strand
GTTCAAAATCAACAATGCCCACGCTGTAACATATTGAATGAATTCAATATTTATCGATTAGTGTAGCTAAAAGTCGAAGTTGACGTCTGCACAACGACATGCGTTTTACGCAAAATTTAGAGTATTGTTTTATAAGGCATTCCCGCCATTTATGCCCGCGACATTTTTCTTACGGCCGCATAATTCACATTGAATCAATGTGTTATATTTTTTTAAGCGCAATCAAAAATGAACCCCGAAACTTGAGTTATTAAAAAGCACTCACCACTCAGCCCGAAATACCCACAATCTATTGAATAACGGATAGATTTTGATATAACTTCCACAGCCATGCAACCCCTACCCGATCTAAAGACCCTCAGCCACACAGGAAAAATGAGTTGATCATTCTGCTCTCGAAGCAGGTTGAACTCTTGCAATCTCAGTGTGCCTGTATCACCAGGCAGGAAAAAGAGATCGAGGCGCTAAAATGATAACAGCAGGCTGAGTAGTTACAAAAAATAAACATAGATCCTGCGTAGCATCTACATAAATTTTCTCACCCCGCACCGGGATAAACTTGCAACGCCGTTAGCCCAATCAATCTCACCACCCACCTTATTACACCCCCTCTCTGCCTTTGCCAAGCAATACCACTGATGCCCCGTAACTTGATTTTATTTTGCTGTAGTACTTGAGCCGCAGAATACCCAGAGGTGTTGAGGATATGAATATCAACAACATCTCTCCGTCATTCCGGCGCAGCCCCCCTGATAAATGCCCGGTGACTTCAACGGCTTACTGGATACCGGGTCAAGCCCGGCATGACGATATGAGGTTAACGGAATAGCAGTGAAGCACAATATGCGCAATGAATAAAATCAAAATACTCTGCCAATTACCTCTCATATTTTCTTTCTCTCACCCTCCTCTCTCTTGATCTATTTATGAATGTGTAATTTTACACACAAAATAATTATATACTTGTGCAAAATTTTTATATCTACAAACTCAATATACATCTACTTTATCACTATTAAGAACGGGAAGAGATTTTGGGAAATATATAGATTCATATACATATAAGTCTGAAAAACAATAACACCAAGTTAAAAATATTCTCTTTTTAACCTGCGATGAATAAATTTCCAAGGCTTTCAATAATTGAAATTACAATATTGGCACCATAAACCACAAGGAGGTTAAAAGAACAGAAAATACAGACATGAAAAATATTACGCCAACTCACGAACCAAGAAACTTATTCGCCCATAAATTTTAGAGAATCACTACACATGAAAAACTTAAATTATTCAACGCCAAACAAGAAACAATGGACGGCAGTCTTGTTGCTAGCAGGGGCGCTTTGGCCGCTGCAGGCGATCAGTGGACCGCAGGATCGGGTATCATCCGACGGTACATTCGAAGCAGCAGAAATCGGCGCAGAAGGCGCCCCCATGGCAGGAAGCGGGCAGGAACGCTCAGAATCTTTTACGGGAATTGCCGACGTGACACCTGAAGAGCTAAGCCTCGAAGGTGTTAACCTCTACGATGGTTCAGAGGGAAAACTCACGGAGGAAGAGTACCGTCGACTGTCCGCACTTCCCGATCCAGGCGCAACGGGCACAACAGACGTCAGTACAGAGACCATCCTTGGTCCCGATACCCGGCAACAGCTTTACACCACAAACTACCCTGCCCGGGCTGTAGTGCTGATCACGTTCCGCGGTGGAAGATGCAGTGGTACGTTGATTGGAAATAATACCGTGTCGACAGCTGGCCATTGCCTCCACACCGGCGGAAGCAATGGTAATTGGCGTTCACGAACAAGTTTTCGGATATATCCGGGCGCGAATGGCTCAAGCACGCCATACGGTTACTGTACTGCCAGATCCTTGCACTCCGTCACAGGCTGGACCCAAAGCCGTAATGAAGAATATGATTACGGTGCCATCAAATTGAACTGCACCGTGGGCAACACCGTGGGCTGGTTCGGATTCACCGCCAGAAACCCCATCGGCCTGCCATCGATTATACAAGGCTATCCAGGCGACAAACCATTAACGCAGTGGCTTAGCGCGGATGAGGTGTGGGCGACATCGGCTCGCCAGCTCTTCTACAAAAATGACACCATCGGTGGCATGAGTGGCAGCCCCGTCTGGTACGACCTGAACGGCCCATACATGATTGGCATCCACGCCTATGGACAACATGGTCGCGACCTCCACAGAACCTATAATCACGGCACCCGCATCACCAGTGGGGTGTATAATAACTTCATATATTGGAAGCGTTTATAGTCGGCAGTAGCGGAATCGCGGGATCTGTGCTCGGACAGAAAAACAGATCTCGCGATTTTTATGGGCATGTATTTGCCGGAATACAAAGGTTTTGTCAGTACAACTTTGTAAAAATTCGCTTTTTTCGAGCAGCAAAAAAATGGCTGAAATAATTTCACGACTTCCTGAACCTTATATAGTGCTCATTCAGCTATGCTGTTTTCTGCTATTCTCCTGTAGTTACGCTCAGGATCAAGCACCCGTAACGACAGAAGGGAGCAAAGAGATTCTTCAGCAGATCAGCGAAGGTGTGACTGGCCAGGTCAAGACCCGGAGTGGACTGGCGATAATAGGTGCAATGATGACACCGACATCACGTTCAATCGATGGCCCTCCGATCCCCGAGATAGCAATAACAACCAATGAACATGGCCGATATGAATGGCCACTTCCGCCAGGATCCTATCAAATGTCGGTTTTCGCCGATGGCTACCAAAAACACACTCTGAACGTCGACGTTAAAGCAGACCAGGTAACAACACTGGATTTCATTCTGGACAAACACCCATAAAGAGTCAGTGAAATACCACGGCTCATGTACCGTCAGAAAGTCATTGAAATCAGAAGCTTGGCATAGCGTCATTCCCGCTCATGTGGGAATCCAGAATGTACGGCATTTCAAGCACTCCGGATGACTCGCCCCCGCCCACCCTGCGGGCGCTCAACGCATGAGGCGCTGTTGCCCGGGTCTTCACTTCATTCCGCCCGCAATGACGGTGTTTTCGGTTTAAGAAAGTGCCATGTCAGGTACGATTCCGTTTCTTTTCGTCGTTGAGTGATCTCGATGTCTGTGTGTGTTTCGTACTTCTGTGGTGAGTTGAACAAAGGCTATCGTGCGTATGGCGCACGCTACGAGCAGGTGTAGTGTGCGCCGTGCGCGCAAAATGGCGGCCCGCTTCCCCCATGAATCCTATGATGAAGCGGATTACGTTGGCGCAAGGGAAATAATCACTCCACCAGCCAGGGCCGGTAACGCATCAACAATAGCGGTGCAAGACACAGTTACCGTGGTCAGAATAAGGGCCATGAAACAACCGCCGTGCCGATCCCCCCCTCATCCTCGGCTTTGGTATCCCGCGCGCCTTACCCACGCCTCCCCATGCCATCGTCCCGGAATAACGCTATACCCGGCAAGCGCTTCTGTTTAGAATAGCCGACTTTTAACCAGCTCCGGTCACTCCATGTCCATGAATCCAATCCGTCGTTTTTTTCAGCAGGAAAGCGCTGGCGGCATCCTGCTCATCATCGCCGCCCTGATCGCCCTGGTGATGATCAACACCCAGGCTCTCAGTGGCATGTACAACGGCCTGCTGCAAACGCCCGTGGTGGTTCAGATCGGCAGCTTTATCATTGCCAAGCCTCTGCTGCTGTGGATCAACGACGGCCTGATGGCGGTATTTTTCTTCCTCGTCGGCCTGGAGCTGAAACGTGAATTCCTGGAAGGTGCGTTATCCGAACCCGCACAGGTCGTTCTGCCCGCCATCGGCGCCCTGGCCGGCATCGTGGTACCGGCGCTGATCTACATCGCACTCAATCACGAAGACCCCATCCGCATGCGCGGCTGGGCCATCCCTTCCGCCACCGACATCGCCTTCGCCCTCGGCATCGTCGCCCTGTTGGGCAAGCGCGTGCCGGCCTCGCTGAAGTTGTTCCTGATGCTGCTGGCGGTGCTGGACGACGTTGGCGCCATCATTATTATCGCCCTGTTCTACACCGCCGACCTTTCCACCACCTCACTGACCGTGGCCGGTGTTTGTCTGGTGATCCTGTTCATCATGAACCGCCGCAACGTCATGGATGTACCCGCCTACCTGCTGGTGGGGCTGATCATGTGGGCATCGGTGTTGAAGTCCGGGGTACACGCCACTCTGGCCGGCGTCGCCCTCGCCTTCATGATTCCCATGCGCAATCCGACCAAGCCCAAGCACTCACCCCTGCGGGCCCTGGAGCACGACCTCCACCCCATCGTCGCCTTCATCATCCTGCCCGTATTCGCCTTCGCCAACGCCGGTGTGCCGCTGGAGAACATGAGTCTGGACAGCCTGATGGAACCGGTCACCCTGGGCATCATCCTCGGCCTGTTCGTCGGCAAGCAGCTGGGCATATTTACGGTGTGTTGGTTACTGGTCAAGATGAAGTGGGCGAAGCTGCCCGAAGGCGCAAACTGGACCCAACTCTATGGCATCACCCTGCTGTGTGGCATCGGCTTTACCATGAGTCTGTTCATCGCCTCGCTGGCCTTTGAGCACGTCGGCCAGGAATACATCAAACCGGTACGCCTGGGCATCCTCACCGCCTCCTTCCTGTCCGCCGTCACCGGCTTTCTGGTGCTGCGCTTTGCGAAGACGAGTACGCTGACCAGCAATAACAGCACCGCCAGCGCCGGATCCTAAAAGGCCTGCGCAGAGCCCGGCCAGGATGGACGAACCACAGGAAAGACGCACCCGGCTGCAACAGATCGCGCTCCTGCTCGGACCGGCGCTGGGGATACTTACGCCTCTGCTGCTGGAGATCCCCGAGCATCCGCGCGCGCCCTTCATGCTCGGCATCGTGCTGTGGATGGCGATCTGGTGGCTCACGGAATGCGTGCCACTGGCGGTCACCGCCCTGATCCCGCTGATCGCCTTCCCCCTCACCGGCATCGCTACCGCCCGGGAAACGGCGCCGCGCTACATGAACAGCATCATGTTCCTGTTCGTGGGCGGTTTCCTCATCGCCCAGGCCATGGAACGCACCGGCCTGCACCGGCGTATCGCCCTGGCCATCCTCTCCCGGCTGCATCGAAGCCCTGGCCAAATCCTCGCCGGCTTCGCCCTCACCAGCGCCTTTCTCTCCATGTGGGTCTCCAACACCGCCACCACCATGCTGATGGTGACCATCGGCATGGCCGTACTCACCCGCCTGGACAAGGCCCTGGAGCCGCAACAACTCGCCGTGCTGGCACCGATCCTGCTGCTGGTCATCGCCTACGCCGCCAACATCGGTGGCATGGGCACGCCGGTGGGCACGGTGCCGAATTTCGTCTTTCTGGAAAATATGCGTCTCCATGCGCCGGACGCCGTGCCGAGCTTCCTGCAATGGATGTTCGTCGGCGTGCCCATGGTGCTGGTGGGCATCACGCTGTTGCTGCTGTTGTTTATGTACCGGTTACGCAAGCTGTCCTGGGCCAAAGACGCCGTGCTGGGTCTGGCCCGGGAACAACAGGAACTCGGCCCCATGCGCCGTGACGAATCCTTCGTCGCCTGGGTGCTGGGCCTCACCGCCCTGGCCTGGATGACCCGGCAGGGCATCCAGGGCGAGGATTTCCACCTGCCGGGCTGGTCTTCCCTGCTGCCCTTTCCCGGCGTGGACGACGGCACCGTGGCCATGACCGCCGCCCTGCTGCTGTTCCTGGTGCCGGTACGCGATGGCCATCCCATCCTTGGTCATCAGGCCATCGGTCGCCTGCCCTGGGAGATCCTCATCCTGCTCGGTGGCGGCTTCGCCCTCGCCATGGGCATGCAGGGCTCCGGGCTTTCTCAGTGGATCGGCACCCAGGCGCATTTTCTCGCCGGCATTCCCCTGCCGCTGGTGCTGCTGGGCATCGCCTTGGCCATCGCCTTTCTCACCGAGATCACCAGCAACACCGCCACTACCCAGGTCATGCTGCCCATCCTCGCCGCCGTCGCCCTGTCCAGCGACTACGACCTGACGATGGTGCTGCTGAGCGCCACCCTGGCGGCTTCCTGCGCCTTTATGTTGCCGGTGGCCACACCGCCCAATGCCATCGTCTTCGCCACCGGCCGCATCGGCATGAACGCCATGGCTCGGGCCGGTTTCCGCCTCAACCTGCTATTGCCCTTCGTGATCCTTGCCGTGGTCTGGTGGGTCAGGCCGCTGTTGCCCGGCTAATGTGTCCAGAAGGATGCCTGATGCATGATCCAAAGACTCGTTGTCTGTTTCTGCGTTCACGGTATCTGCCACACGCCGGGGGTTCCTGCAGAATTTTACCGAGCCACCCATAATCAGTCCGATCATGCGGCCACACCTTGACAAAAGACCCAAATATAGTCCATATACAGGTCGGATCAATCAAGACAATGGGATATAGTCATGAAGCTATCCAGCCAAATCAAACCGATCAGCTATCTCAAAGCCCATGCCTCCGAGCTTATTCGCAAGCTGAGTGAGCAACAAGAGCCATTGATCATTACGCAGAATGGTGAAGCAAAAGTCGTCATATGTTGGATGCATAGCGAGAGATCGCCATGGATAGCCAAGTAGGGTGGACACGGTTTATGTGCCCACGCGGAATGCTTCGTCAGATTTCTTTGCGCCAACCAGCGGTATCAGCACCAGCGCCAGATAGACGGAGTTGAAGATTACATTTGAGCCGACACCCGATGCGATTGAACCAACACCATCAATAACATACCAAACAACCATTGCTACGATGGTCGTGCGAATAACTGGCCAGTGTCCTTCCCTTATTGCCGGCACGACAATCCCACCGAGAAAAATTGCGATGGCAGCCAGCAACCCGGATCCAATGGCTGACAGTAGTTGTGTCTCCTTGTCGAGAGGAGAAAACAAATTATCGACAGGCCAATCCGCACTATCCAGAATGAGACGGGCCGGAAAATCAATGGCATCAATAATGGGAAGACATGAGATCCTGGCACTCATGCCTTTCCCTCCCGGCTTTCATTTCATCAACGCATTCTCTGTATTTTCCGTGATGAATAGTGACAGGTCATCCCTGACAATTACGCAGCGGATACGGACGATCAGTTCCCAATGACCGTTGTGTGTTGCCGATTGATCGTATCCTGCAATTCCGTGGCCGTAACGCGCAGGGCAGCGTTGATGAGGCTGCCCGCCAGCACGCCCGGTAACACGGGGGCGTTAATGGTGACGGTACGGCTTTCACCAGCGGCCAAGGCGGTAAACGTCCACGCGGCCTCCATGCCATCCAGGCACCACCCGCCGGGACAGCCCGCCGCATTCGGCTCGGCATC
>DRKN01000038.1 GCA_011051755.1 Gammaproteobacteria bacterium | reverse complement strand
CGTGCGTTCGGCCTGGCGAAAGCGGGAATGCACGAGCAGCAACTCCGGCGCATTCGTCTGACCTTTGAGTTGTTTTGCCAGTTTTTCATAAAGCCCCTGGCAGCGTTGCACATTGTTGAGGATGACCAGAGTCGGGGCATCTCCGCTATGGGCTTCGAGGATATTTTCAGTCAGTGCATCGAGATAAGCCTTCGCGCCTCCCTTGCGGGTTTCCGCATCAAGCATCGCCTCTGCCTGGCGAAGCGGCTTTACAGCCTCTCGACGTTTGCTGACGGCTTGGCCCTGTTTCTCCTGCTCACTTAACGTCAGAGATTGCAGGGAATCAAGATGCGGCCGAAGGTCAATGCTGTTGAACCATTGACGATTCAGGGTGGCGGAAACCCAGAGTGATTTCGCGCCGCCCGGCATATCTGTCCGTCGCCGAAAAGCTTCCAGCTGGGTCGAGGCCGGCAGACCGGCGCCCATCAACTGGATTTCATCGAAGACCCACAGGGCATCGTTGTGCAGCAGGGCAAAATCAATGGGCCAGCGATAACGGCTCATGCCGTAACCACGCATCAAGGCTCGTGATAGCAGCATGTCCTGTGTACCAATGAGGATCATATCCTTCTCTGGATATTCCACCCAGGAACGGGCATCCGCCTCCCCACCCATTAAACGATGTACTGAAATACCCTTTCCTTCCGCCGTATCTGCAAAACAGTTCAGGCGCTTCAGCCAGTCAACGATGTTGTCATGAGTCTGTTCCACCAGCACCCGCATGGGCAGACAATAGACCAAGCGGCGTGGCGTCCCGGGGTCAGCATTGCGGCGTTTATACAACCAGGCCAACACTACCGCAGCGGTTTTTCCCAGGCCGGTCGGAATATCCAGCAGCTCTGGCCAGGACTCCGTGGCAAGCCTGGTTTGATAAGGATAAGGCGCCTCTTTCGTATCCAAAGCTGCCTGAAAGAAGGCCATGTATTCATTATCCATCGTCACTTCTCATGAGTCCATTTCTCTTAAATCCGGCACATTGCTGATACCGAAGTGTTGCAGTGTCCGTGATCCTATCACCCGACCCTGTCAAAACTTGACCGGGCAAACGACTATCTTTCGTTTTTTTCATTTTTTTTTTATTTTTTTATGCCTCTAAACAATGCTCAGCTTCCTGACGTAGGGTGGGCACTGCCCACCATTACGGGCTGGGTAGAATGTCATGGGTGGGCAGTGTCCACCCTATATATAAGGAAATTGCCTATTTTTCTGTCGTACATGCCTCAAACTGAGCATTGTTTAGAGGCATATTTTTTTCCGGTTTTGTCGTCACGGCCTCGCCATTCCGGCCTTCTCTCCAGAGGTATTGGTATCTACATGAAGGTAAAGCGCCTCCGGTAAAACAGCTAACCCGGGTTTTGCGGGCTCATCAGGCTACTCGGGTATGTAGTTGTCGAGAGCCGCCCTCAGTTTCTCTACATGCAGTTTGCACAGTTCATCCGGAGCAATGACTTTCACATCCGGCCCGTATTTGAGAATGTCCATGATCAGTTCACGGGGGTCGCTGTAAGGTATGCGCAGTTCATAGCTGCCATCACTAAAAACTTCGCCCTGCTGTTGTGGGTGCCATTGCTCATCGGCCACCCAGCGGGCGGCCCGGGAGCTGAAACGCAACCGGGCGGTGTGCGTTGCTGGGCCGGCAAAGATGCCGTAGCTTTCGGTGTAGTGGGCGTCGAGTGTTTCTTCACTGATCTCGTCGGCAGGCATGGCGAGGGTTTCAATGGGTTGCAGGCGGTCGAGGGCGAAGCTGCGCAGCTCCTTGCGCCAGTGGCAGTGGGCATCGAGGTACCAGTTGCTGCGGTAGTAGACGAGGCGCTGGGGTGAGACGGTGCGTTCGCTGGTCTGGTCGCGCGCGCGACCATGGTAAAGGATGCGCAGTCGCCGGCGCTGCAAGACGGCGCTGGCGATCTGACGGAAATGACTCATTTCCGTGGGGCGTGTGGCCATTTGCAGGATACGGATGCGGCGGCCGATATCGGATCCGCCAACCTGGCGGTGGTTGAGCAGGGCTTGCAGGCGCTGTTTCAATGGCGCGAGATGTGGCGTGAGGATGCCAGGCTGAAGATTGTCGAGCAGGTGTTGCGAAACCAACAGGGCATGAAGTTCTTCGGCGTTGAACCAAAGACCCGGCAGTTCATAGGGCCCCTGGCTGTGGGTGTCGTAGTAATAGCCGTTGTGTACGTGATCACGTTTCAACGGCGCGCCCAGCCGATCGCGCAGCAAACGGATGGCGCGCCTTACCGTGGATTCCGAGCAGTTCAGTTCGGCCTGTATGGTTTTCAGTGTGACCGGGCGGCGACGGTTTGCGAACAGTTGATGCAATTCGAAGATACGGTCGAATTTGTCCATGGGATGTCCCTATCCTGTTTTGTGTATACCCAGTACGGTAAACCGCTACAGGTTATTGAATCTCTCCGGGTTAGTTTCCCCGCTGCTTACAGCGCCATTTGCAGAAACGGCTTTAGCCGTGAACGACTCGCCACCAGTGCCGTCTGAAGCGCACGGTGGGCAATGCCCACCCTACAAACCACTGTTGCAATGGGTGCATATTTCAGTTCTCCAGCAGGCGCCGCACGGGCGCGAATGATTTTCGATGTATGGGGGTGACACCCAGTTCCGCCAAGGCGGCCATGTGGGCCTTGGTGGGATAGCCTTTGTGGCCGGCAAGGCCGTAGCCGGGGTAGTCGGCATCCAGTGCGACCATCTCCCGGTCGCGGCTGACCTTGGCGACGATGGAGGCGGCGCTGATCACCGGCACGCTACCATCACCCTTGATGATGGCCTCGGCGCTACAGGGTAAATCAGGACAGCGGTTGCCGTCTATCAGTGCGTGCCGTGGCGCCGGATCGAGGGCTAGCACGGCACGACGCATGGCCAGCAGGGTGGCCTGGAGGATGTTCAGGGCATCGATTTCCTCGACCTCGGCACGACCCAGCGCCCAGCACAGGGCCTTTGCGCGGATCTCGTCGAACAGGATTTCACGACGTTTTTCCGTGAGGGCCTTGGAGTCGGCCAGTCCACTGATGGGGCGAGCCGGGTCGAGGATGACCGCGGCGGTGACCACCGGCCCGGCCAACGGGCCACGGCCCACTTCATCGACGCCGGCGACGAGGGCCGCCTGTGTGATAAAACCCGCCCCTAACTGACTATCCATTGACCCGCGCTCCTAAGTGATGTTCAACGATTCTATTCTTACTTTCTTGGCATCGCTGGGCACTGTCCACCAGCGGGTGACTTCCTCTACCAGAAATGGTGGGCAGCGCCCACCACCCTGCCGGCTCACCGGCCGATCAGCGCCAGCACCGCCTGCGCTGCCTGCTGGCTGGCATCCTGACGCAGCTCATGATGGATCTCGTCGAAGTGCGCCATCACCTCGGCGGCCGACTGTCGATTTTCAAGATAGTAGAGCACCGCATGGCCCAGCTGATCCGGCGTCGCTTCGTCCTGCAACAGCTCGGGAACGAGGATGTCGCCGGCGAGCAGGTTGGGCAGTGATATGCTCTTCACCTTCAGCAGACGCCTGGCCAGCCAGTAGCTGAAAGGCGCCATGCGGTAGGCCACCACCATCGGGCGCTTGAGCAACATGGCTTCCAGGCTGGCCGTGCCGGAGGCCAGCAACACCACGTCGGCGGCGGTCATCACTTCGCGTGCACGGCCATCCACCAGGGTCAACGCCGGCGGCTCCAGGGTTTTGGCGAGGATGGCCTGGAATTGGCTGCGCCGTTGTGCGTTGGCCAGTGGTACCACGACATGCAGATTGGCACGTTGCAGCTTCAGCCAGCGTGCGGTGTCTATAAAGATGGCGGCGAGGTGCTTGAGTTCCGTGGAACGGCTGCCGGGCAGCAGGGCCAGCACCTCGCCCGCGGCCGGCAGACCCAGTGCGCGGCGCGCGGCGGCCTGATCCGGGTGCAGGGGAATGAGATCCGCCAGCGGGTGACCGACGAAGTGCACCGGCATACGGTGTTCGCGGTAGAATTCCGCCTCGAAGGGGAACAGGGTGAGCATCAGATCGGTGGATTTGACGATCTTTTTCACCCGTCGCTGGCGCCAGGCCCAGACGGAAGGGCTGACGTAATGCACGGTCTTGATGCCGGCCTGGTGCAGACGACGCTCCAGACCAAGGGTGAAATCCGGGGCGTCGATGCCGATGAATACGTCGGGCGGGTTGGCGATGAAATGCCGGGCCAGCTGGCGGCGGATACCCAGCAGCTCACGCAGACGACCGATGACCTCGGAAAAACCCATCACCGACAGGCGCTCCATGGGGAACAGACTGCTCGCCCCTGCGGCCATCATCTGCGGGCCGGCAATACCTTCGAAGACCGCGTCCGGGTAGCGTTGGCGGATGGCGCTGATGAGGCCCGCGCCAAGCAGGTCGCCCGATGCCTCGCCAGCGACGATTCCAATGCGCATGGCCGCCCCCTAACGCACAATGCCGCGGGTCACATCCTTGAGAAAAGCAACCAACCGGTCGATTTCGGCAACCGCTCCATCCAGGGCCTGCAGCTGTTCAATGGCCTGTTCCAGGGGGAGGCCGGATCGGTAGAGTATTTTGTAGGCATTGCGCAGTTGAGACAGGGTGTCGGGGGAAAATCCGCGCCGTTTGAGGCCTTCGCTGTTGAGGCCGTAAGGCTTGGCCATGTGGCCGGAAACCCTGATGAAGGGCGGTACATCCTTGGAGATGACGCTGTTCATGGCGGTGAAGGCATGCGCGCCCACCTTGCAAAACTGGTGCAGCAGGGTGAAACCACCGAGGATGACGTGATCCTCGACCGTCACATGGCCGGCCAGCGTGGCGCTGTTGGCAAAGATGGTGTGACTGCCGATGTGACAGTCGTGGGCGATGTGCACATAAGCCATGATCCAGTTGTCATCACCAAGGCGGGTCATGCCGCCATCCTGCGCGGTACCGCGGTTGAGGGTGCAGTATTCGCGGATGACGTTACGGTCGCCGATCACCAGCGAGGTCACTTCGCCGGCGTATTTTTTATCCTGCGGATCACCGCCGATGGCGGCGAAGGCGTAAATCCTGTTATCGCTGCCGATGCGGGTCAGACCATCGATGACCACGTGTGAGGCAATCCGGGTGCCCGCGCCAATCTCAACCCCGGCGCCAATCACTGAAAACGCCCCGACACTGACGCCCTCGGCAAGCCTGGCCGACGGATCGATGATCGCCTGCGGGTGAATCAATGTCAGGTTTCCCTCTCGGCGCACATCAGCTGTGCAGAACAAACAACGGTGTCATCGACCTTGGCCACGCCACTGAATTTCCAGATACCGCGCTTGGACTTGATCACCTCGACCTCGAGAATCAACTGGTCACCCGGCTCCACCGGCTGTTTGAAGCGGCAGCCGTCCACCCCCACCAGATAATAAAGAGAACCATCGTCGGGACGCTTGTTGCTGCTGCGAAAGGCAAGAATACCCGTGGCCTGCGCCAGGGCCTCGATGATCAGCACACCGGGCATCACCGGCTTGTTGGGAAAATGGCCGGTGAAATAGGGTTCGTTAAAAGTTACATTTTTCAGGCCCACCAATGATTTGCCGGACTCAAAGGCCAGCACACGGTCGATGAGCAGAAAGGGATAACGGTGCGGAAGATGGTTCTGTACTTCGAGAATATCTAGTGTTTCCAAGGTCTTATTCCGTATTTTTTGCAAGTTGCTTCTCGAGGCGTTTCAGGCGCCGCGCCATATCGTCCAGCTGTTTGAAACGTACATAGTTGCGATGCCACTTGGCATTTTCCTGCAACGGCGTGCCGGAGGAATAGACACCCGGTTCGGTGATCGTGTGAGACACCATGGACATCCCCGTCACGGTAACATGATCGGCAATCTGCAGGTGACCAACAATGCCCACTCCGCCGCCCAGGGCGCAATGCCTGCCAATACGCGCGCTGCCGGCAATACCGGTACAGCCGGCAATCGCCGAATGGGCGCCGATATGCACGTTATGCGCCACTTGCACCAGATTGTCGAGTTTGACGCCGTCTTCGATCACCGTGTCGTCGATGGCGCCACGATCAATGGTGGTGTTGGCGCCGATATCGACATCGTCACCGATCACCACCCGGCCCAGCTGCGGAATTTTCACCCAGCGTCCCTGATCATTGGCCAGACCAAAACCGTCGGCGCCAACAACCACCCCCGGATGAATCAGCACCCGCCTGCCGATCCGGCTGCCATGACAGAGAGTGACATTGGCCACCAGCCGCCCGCCCTCACCGATCACGGCATCCCGACCCACCACACAACCAGGGCCAATGCGGCAGTCGGCGCCGATCACGGCGCCCGCCTCGATAACGCACTGCGGGCCGACCCAGGCACTCGTGTGAACGTCTGCCGTGGGGTCGACAACGGCGGAGGGATGTACGCCATGACCTTCATCGGGCTCGGGATTCAGCCAGCGCGCCACCTGCGCATAGGCCAGATAGGGATCCTCGACCACCAGGGAATGCACGCCGTCACGGACAAATTCGCTATCCGCCTGCCTCAGCAAAACGGCCGTGGCGCGGGTATCCGCCAACTGACTCCGGTAGCGCTTATGGGTGATGAAGGCAATATCACCCTCGCCCGCGGAGGTCAGCGTGGCCACGCGGGAAACACGGCAGCCTCCCTCTCCCTCCAATCGCGCACCCAGACGCTCGGCCAATTCAGCCAGGCTAAACACGGGCTACTTTCCGCTAGCGGATTTTGCTTTGAATTCGCTGCTGAGACGCTGGATCACAGTCTCGGTAACATCGACATTGTCGCTGGCAAAAACGACGCCGTCACTGAGAATCAGATCGTATTTCTCGGCCTCGGCAAGATTGACGATCACCTCAAACACCCGCTGGCGCAGTTTTTCAAAGGCATCGTTGCGGCGAATGTTCAGGTCTTCGGTGAACTCTTCACGCTCGCGCTTCAAATCACGCTTGCGGGAAATGATATCGCGCTCAAGCTTGCGGCGTTCGGTTTCGCTCATGATGGCGCCATCACGGCCCAGCCGCTCTTCCAGATTTTTCAGTTCCTTTTGGGAGGCCTGCATGGCCTTGTCCCGCGGTGAGAATTCCTGCTCCAGACGAATACGTGCGGCCTCTGCCTGCGGGGCCTGCTCAAGAACCTTCGGGGCATTCACGACACCGATCTTCAGCCCGGCAGCCTGTAACGAACCCATGACAGCAACCGAGGCCAGCACCCCCAATAAACCAACGTACAATCTGCGCATTTTCTGTCTGCACTCCCTTGATGTTCCGCAATGCGGCTGAAAACCGTTATGATGCCATGAATCGTGCTTTGGCCCAATGGCCAGCCCATATTTATAACAAGGATTTAACGTCCGTGCGGGTCAGGCCAACTCAGAAGCCGGTACCAATGGTGAACTGGAACAGTTCCTTCTGATCGTCATCATCGAAGATGACCGGCCAGCCCCAGCTAAAGGCCAGGGCGCCCACCGGACTCAGCCAGATGGCCGAGACACCCGCAGAAACCCTCAGCTCTTCCGCAGCAATGTCCCGGAAGGTGCCAAAGACATTACCCGCATCAATAAAGGCGCTGAGTCGCAGGCTCTTCTCCGCCCCCTCGAAGGGCGCCGGAAAGTACAGCTCGAAATTACTCACCAGCTTGGCCGATCCCCCCACCGGACGGTCAATGCTCTGCTCGCGCGGCCCCAGTGTATTGGCACGGAATCCACGCACGGAACTCACGCCACCGGCAAAATAATGCTCCCAAAAAGGCAGGCTGCTGGTATTGCCATAGCCATCACCGGAGGCAACCGTCGCCCCCATGTACCAGACCAGGCCCCAGAACAGGGGGTGGTAGGATTTGACCCGGTAACTCAGCTTGTAGTAGCTCAGATCCAGACCGGGCACCGCAACACTGGCCGACAGCTGGTTGAAATAACCCCGGTCGGCAAAGATGGCCCTGTTGCGCGTGTCGTATGACCAACTACTGGAAAGCAGGAAGGTATTGAAGGCCGAGCCATTCTCATCCAACCAGTCGATATAGCTTGGCGGAGTGGCATCAGTCACCGTGGATATGCGGGTGTTCTTGAAATCCAGCCCGGCGCTTATCCGGTTGAATTCACTCAGCGGCACGCCGAAATTGACGCCTGCCCCATAGGTGTCCGATAGATAGGAGGCCAGATTGGCCGCATTGGCATCGGTGGAACGATAGTGGACGCTGAGGGTTCGGCTCACACCATCATCGGTAAAATAGGGGTCTGTATGCAAAAACTTGTAAATGGTGTTGACCTGGCTGTTGTTCATTTCCGCACTGACACGATTACCGGTACCGAGAAAATTCTGGAAGGTGACGCTCATATTGAACAGGATGCCCTGCGTCTGGCCATAGCCCATACCGGCGGAGAAATTGCCGGTAGAACCTTCCGTGACATCGAAGTTCAGATCCACCTGATCATTGGTGCCGGGAACCGGCGGCGTCTCAATATTGACCCCTTCGAAAAAACCCAGCCGCTGCAGACGAATCTTTGAACGATCCACCAGTGGCGTCGACAACCAGCCACCCTCCATTTGACGAATCTCCCGGCGCACCACCTCGTCGCGGGTCTTGGTGTTGCCGGTGATATTGATGCGCCGCACGTAGACGCGATTGCCGGGGTCGACAAAAAAAGTCAGGTCGACGATGCGTTTCTCTTCATCGATCTGTGGCGCCGCATTGACGTTGGCAAAGGCATAGCCATCGATGCCGAGACGCTCACTGATCCTGCTGGAACTTTCCGCCACGTCCCGACGTGAAAATATCTGCCCGTCGCTCACCTGCAGGAGCGCGTGCAACTCGCTCTCCGGCACTACCAGGTCACCGGCAACCTGAACCTTGCCGACATGATACCGCTCGCCTTCCGAAACATTGATGGTGATGTAGACATCACGCTTGGTGGGCGTAATGGAGACCTGGGTCGATTCAATGTCGAAGTGCAGGTAGCCACGATCCAGATAAAAGGATCGCAGTTTTTCCAGATCGCCCAGCAGCTGTTGCTTGGCATACTTTCCGCTACTGTCGATGAAGGAGACCATGGTCGGTGTGCTGAGCTGGAATTCACCCAACAGGCGCGATTCCGGGAAGGCCTTGGCGCCAACGATATTGATCTGGCGAATCTGCGCGGCCTTGCCTTCACTGATATCCAGCGCCACTTCGACCCGGTTACGCGCCAACGGCTTGATGGTGGTCTCGATCTTGACGGCATATTTGCCCAGACTGAAGTACTGCCGGTGCAATTCCTGCTGCACCTGGTCGAGAATCGAACGGTTGAACACCCGGCCTTCGACCAGCCCGACCTGTTTCAACGCCGTGTCCAGATCCTCGCTGCCCAGGTCTTCATTGCCGAAGATTTCGATCTTGGCAATGGAGGGGCGCTCTTCGACCTCGATAACCAGCTCCCGGCCCTGTCGGTAAAGCCGGACATCTTCAAAGAAACCCGTCTTGAACAGGGCGCGGATCGCCGCACTGGCCTTTTCACCGGTGAACGTTTCACCCACCTTGACCGGCAGATAGTTGAAGGTCGTGCCCAACGAGATACGCTGTAACCCTTTCACCTGAATATCGGCGACCACAAAGGGTTTGAACGCGTAGGCCGGTGCGACCGCCAACAACATCAGGCAGAGCAAAAACCAATGGCTCAGGCGCATTCCGTCAACCGCCCCAGAGCCGGTTGAGATCATTGTAGAAGGCCAACAGCATCAACATCGCCAACAGGGCGATGCCCAGGCGCTGAAACTGCATCTGCACCTCATCGGACAGCGGACTGCCCTTGACGATTTCCACCAGGTAATACATCAGATGACCGCCATCCAGCAGCGGAATCGGCAACAGGTTCAAGACGCCGAGGCTGATGCTGATAATGGCGAGAAAATACAGAAAGGAGGTGATCCCCACGCTGGCGGAATGACCCGCATAGGTGGCGATGGTAATCGGCCCGCTGAGATTCTTCACCGAGACCTCACCAACAATCATCTTGCCGATCATGCGCAGGGTCAGTGACGACATCTGCCAGGTCTTGCTCAATGCTTCACCCACAGAGGCAACGGGACCGAAACGAACCTCGGCCTGCATCTCTGCCGGTAACGGCCCGGCCGGCGCCGGCCCGGCGCCAATACGGCCGATCACACCACTGTCGGTGGCGCGGCTGGCAATGTGTACATCGACGCCCTGCTCCAAGCCATCACGTTCTATTTGCAGTTTGACGGTCTGCTGCGGATGCGCGCGCACGAACTCGACCAGACTCATCCAGTCCGTAATGGGTTCACCATTGGCGGACAACACGCGGTCACCGCTCTGCAGGCCGGCCGCGAAGGCGGCGCCATCGGCGGCCAGCTCACCCAGCACCGGCGGATAATCCATGCGCCACGGCGTAATGCCCACATAGCGTAATAAATCCTCCTGCTTGTTTTCGCTGGGGATGCTGCTCACGGGTAATGACAGTTGCCGCTCGCGGCCATCATCATCACGTACCCGCAGTTCGATGCGCTCCTGATCCAGCGCCTTGTCCAGCAGGGTGATCCGTGCCGTACCCCAGGTCGGCGTAGCCCTGCCGTCGACGGCAAGGATCTCGTCGCCGCTGCGAAAACCCGCTTCGGCGGCAATGGAGGACGGCGCCACCTCGCCGATCACCGGTTTGATACCCGGCACGCCCAGCATATACATGAGCCAGAAGGCGAAGATCGCAAAAATAAAATTGAAGATCGGCCCGGCCGCGACAATGGCGATGCGACGCCACACCGACTGATTATTGAAGGCACGGTGACGCTCGGACTCGGGCACCCCGCCCTCACGCTCGTCGAGCATTTTCACATAACCGCCCAGCGGAAAGGCGGCAATGACATATTCGGTGTCGTCCGGGCCGTGGCGGCGCGACCACAGCGGCTTGCCGAAGCCAATGGAAAAACGCAGCACCTTCACGCCCAGCTTGCGGGCGGTCCAGTAATGGCCGAATTCATGAAAGGCGATGAGCAGCCCCAGGGTGACGATCAGGGCCAGCACGGAGGTAATAAAAGAACTCAAAAAACCCCCTCCGCCACCCGTTGCTCTGCGGCGCCACGCGCCAGACGGTCGTCGCTCATAATCACGTCCAGCTCACTCGCCTCATGGCTGTTGATGGTTTCCAAGGTCTTTTCGATCACGACGGGTATCGCCGTGAATGGCAGGCGCTCATCGAGGAAGGCCTGCACCGCAACTTCATTGGCGGCATTGAGAATCGCCGGCGCCGTGCCGCCGGCACACATGGCCTCACGGGCCAGCCGCAGGCAGGGAAAGCGCGCCATGTCCGGCTCGCTGAAATCGAGCCGCGCAATGGCAAACAGGTCGAGACCGCCGACGCCGGCCGTCATGCGCTGCGGCCAGGCCATGGCGTGGGCGATGGGTGTACGCATATCCGGGTTACCCAACTGCGCCAGCACCGAGCCATCGATGTACTCCACCAGGGAGTGAATCACGCTCTGTGGATGAATCACCACCTGGATCCGCTGCGGTGATGTATCGAACAGCCAGCAGGCCTCGATCAATTCCAGTCCCTTGTTCATCAGGGTGGCGGAGTCGACGGAGATCTTGCGCCCCATGCGCCAGTTGGGATGCGCGCAGGCCTGCGCCGGCGTCACCCCGGCCAAGGCCTCGCGGGAGGCGGAGCGAAACGGCCCGCCGGAGGCGGTCAACAGGATGCGGCGCACGCCGACGTCATCCAGCCCCTCGGCAAAATCCACCGGCAGGCACTGGAAAATGGCGTTGTGTTCGCTGTCGATGGGCAGTAATTCGGCGTTATGCCGGCGCACTTCATCGATGAAAAGCTGCCCGGACATGACCAGGGCTTCCTTGTTGGCCAGTAACACCCGCTTGCCGGCGCGCACCGCCGCCAGGGCCGGCAAGAGTCCCGCCGCGCCGACGATGGCGGCCATCACCTGATCCACTTGCGGCAGGCCGGCGATCTGCGCCAGACCCTCGCTGCCGGACAGCACCTGTGTCTGCGAACCCGCCGTTTTCAACTGCCCGGCGAGACGTTGCGCGGCATCACTGCCGGCACACACGGCAAATTCCGGCGCGAAGCGCAGACACTGTTCGCGCAGTTTCTCAACCTGCCGATGACCGCTCAGCGCCACCACACGATAAATCGCCGGATGACGCGCGATCACATCCAGAGTACTGGCGCCGATGGAGCCGGTCGCACCCAGTACCGTGACGCCGATTGGCCCATGCGGAATCTCCCACGGTGTCTCTGTTTCCACAGCCATCAGAACTGAAAATCCCCTAACCAGAAACCGACGACGAACAGCGGCGCTGCGGAGGTAATGCTGTCGATACGATCCAGCACACCGCCGTGTCCGGGCAACAGGGTGCCGCTGTCCTTCACCCCGGCATGACGTTTGAACATGCTTTCCGCCAGATCACCGAGAACGGAGAACATCACCGTCACCAGGGACAAGACCACAAAGGCCGGCCACTGGTTCCCACTGAGACCGAACAGGCTGGCGGCCAACAGCGCATACAGGCCGGTCAGCAGCAACGCGCAAAACACGCCTTCCCAGCTCTTGCCGGGACTGACCGCTGGCGCCAGCTTGCGTTTGCCGAAACGGCGACCACCGAAATAGGCGCCGGAATCCGCCACCCAGATCAGGCTCAACATGTACATCACCAGCCAGGGGCCCAGGCCATCGTGACTGGCATGCAGGCCGGTTACCGCCACCCAGGCCGGTAACAGCACCAGCAGGCCGATGACGCCCTGCACCAATGGATGCGACCAACGCCCGGCGGTACGTGGAAAACTCAGCACCCAGACCAACGCCATCAACCACCAGAACAGGCTCAGCACCGGCAGCACCAGCCAGGTCTCGCCGCCCAGAATGAACAGGTACCAGCCAGCGATCATGCCCGTCAACACCAGCGCCACATAGGCCAGCCGCAGGCCGCTGGATTCCAGTCGCATCAGGCGACTCCACTCCCAGCCACCCTGGGCCACGAACAGGCCGAACAACAACGCCAGCCAGGTGGACGGCAGGGCAATGATGCCCCACACCACCAGTGGCACCAGCACCAGGGCGGTGAGAATACGCTGCTTAAGCATCGTTGTTTTCGCCCTCGATCACCTGCTTGCCGGTGCGGCCAAAACGGCGCTGGCGCTTGGCGAACGACGCCAGCGCATCGTCGATCACGCCTTCGTTGAAGTCCGGCCAGAGGATATCGGTGAAATACATTTCACAATAGGCCAGCTGCCACAACAGGAAATTACTGATACGCATCTCACCACCGGAGCGAATGAACAGATCCGGTTCCGGCAGGTCGTGCAGGCACATGCAAGCATTCATCATTTCGGCGTCGATGTCGTCGGCGCGGATCTCACCGGCCTCGACGCGCCGGGCGAGCTGCTTCGCGGCCTGGGCGATGTCCCAGCGACCACCGTAATTGGCGGCGACGACGAGCGTCAGGCCGGTATTATCCGCCGTCAGGGCCTGCGCCCTGTGGATGCGTTTTTGCAGTTTTTCGCTAAAACCCTCGATGTGGCCGATGATACGCAGACGCACATTGTTCTTGTTGAGGCGCTTGACCTCGCGTTCCAGCGCCACCATGAACAGATCCATCAGCAGTCCCACTTCCTTTTTTGGCCGGCGCCAGTTTTCGCTGCTGAAGGCAAACAGGGTGAGGACTTCGATACCCCGCTTGCCGGCCACCTCGACCACGCGGCGCACCGCATCCACGCCGGCCTTGTGGCCGGCGATGCGCAGCATCTGCCGGCGCTCGGCCCAGCGCCCATTGCCATCCATGATGATGGCGACGTGACGCGGCACCTTGGCAGCGGGTGATGTACCGTTATCGGGATAGGTATCGGACATGAATCAGAAATCTCGCCGCACGCTGAGCGTGACCATTGCGAACAAGACCGTTTTCGCAACCTTCGCAGCGCTCGTCACATTAAACCGGCAAAGTGATCCGGATGCGTTGTGGATTTGCTCAATGGTCGCACAAGATATTGTTCGCACAGGAAGTTTCCCGAAAGAATAACGTATCGGTGAGTGCGCTCGACTGAAAAAAACTTCCTGCGCGGACAAGAGACCCACGAGGGCGCACGCAATGTGTGACGCATTCAGACTCAAAGTTCCATCAGGTCTTTTTCTTTCGCCGCAATCCGTTCATCGACTTCGACGATACGTTTGTCCGTGAGCTTCTGGATGGCCTCTTCCGCCTGACGTTCCTCGTCTTCGGTGATGTCCTTTTCCTTCAACAGCGCCTTGATGTCACTGTTGGCATCGCGGCGGATATTACGAATCGCAACCTTGGCCTGCTCACCTTCATGACGCACGATGCGGATCATGTCCTTGCGGCGCTCTTCGGTGAGCGCCGGCAGGGGCACGCGGATCACGCTGCCGGAGGTGGCCGGGTTCAAGCCCAGATCCGAGCTCATGATGGCCTTCTCCACCGGCCCCACCATGTTTTTTTCCCACGGTGTCACGGTAATGGTGCGGGCATCGGACACGGTAATGGTGGCCACCTGACTGAGCGGTGTGGCATTGCCGTAATACTCGACGCTGATGTGATCCAGCAAACTGGTATGCGCACGCCCGGTGCGCAGCTTGGTCAATTCACCTTTCAACGCTTCGATGCTCTTGCCCATGCGGGTATCGGCATCACTTTTTATCTCGTCAATCATGGGTTCCTTCTCGATTCTGCGTTACACCCGGCACGCTGATGCGGTTTGAAAATATCCGCCCTGCCACAGGCAGGGGTCAATCAGCGACGTTAATCGACCAGCGTGCCTTCCGATTTGCCTTGCATGATATTCATCAAGGCGCCCGGCTTGTTCATATTGAATACGCGCACGGGCATTTTTTGGTCACGGCAAAGCGCAATAGCAGTGGCATCCATCACGCCCAGCTTGCGTTCCAGCACCTCATCGTAACCAAGATGCGTGTACAGTCTGGCATTCTTGTCCTTGACCGGATCAGCGGAGTATACGCCGTCCACCTTGGTGGCCTTCAACACCAACTGGGCATTGATCTCGATACCTCGCAGGCTGGCGGCCGAATCGGTGGTAAAAAACGGGCTGCCGGTACCGGCGGCGAAGATCACTACCCGTCCCTTCTCCAGATGACGGATGGCGCGGCGGCGAATGTAGGGCTCGCACACCTGCTTGATGGGCAACGCCGACAATACGCGCACTGGCACATCCTGACGCTCCAGGGCATCCTGCATGGACAGAGCATTGATGACCGTCGCCAGCATACCCATATAATCGCCATTGGCGCGATCCATACCACTGGCGGCCAGGCTCACACCCCGAAAGATATTACCACCGCCAATCACCAGAGCCACCTGAATACCGGCAGCCACCAGTTCCTTGATCTCGACCGCGGTGCGATCAAGGACGGCAGGGTCGATGCCGAAATCGGCATCGCCCATCAGGGCCTCTCCACTGAGCTTCAGCAAAATACGCTGATAGACGATGTCATTCCCCGCAGAGCTGTCCATGCCATCTGCCATTATCAGTTGCCCCGAGCCTGAGCCATCACTTCTTCGGCAAAGTTCTCGGTCTTTTTCTCGATGCCTTCACCCACTTCCAAACGCTCAAAACCGACCACGCTGGCGCCGGCATTTTCCACCAGTTGTCCGACGGTCTGATCCGGATCCTTGACGAAGGGCTGACCCAGCAGGGTGACTTCCGTGAGGTATTTTTTGATACGGCCAGCGACCATTTTCTCGACGATCTCAGCGGGTTTGCCACTCTCGGCGGCCTGGGCGGCGAAGATTGCTTTTTCCTTCTCGATCATCCCGGCGGGCACATCGGCCTCGGAGACGCAGGCGGGATGACTGGCCGCCACGTGCATGGCGACGTCACGCGCCAGAGCCTCGTCACCGCCCTGTAATTCCACCATCACACCGATACGACCGCCGTGCAGGTAGCAACCCAGTACACCGTCGGTACTGCGGGCGACAAAACGACGCACATTGGTATTTTCACCGATCTTGGCGATCAGGGCTTTGGTGGCATCGGCCACGCTGTCAGCGCCATCGATGGCGGTGGCCAGCAGGGCGTCGATGTCGGCCGGCTGTACCTTCAGCGCGGTCTCGGCGACGCTGTGGGCAAAATTGATGAAATCGTCGCCCTTGGTGACGAAATCGGTCTCGCAATTGACCTCGACCATCACGGCACGCTTGCCATCATCGCTGGCCTTGAACACGATCAGGCCCTCGGCGGCGATGCGGCCGGCCTTCTTGTCGGCCTTGGCCAAGCCCGTTTTACGCATCAGTTCGATGGCGGTCTCGATGTCACCCTGGGTTTCCACCAGAGCCTTTTTGCACTCCATCATGCCGGCACCCGTGCGTTCGCGCAGTTCTTTTACCAACGCTGCAGTAATTGCCATGGTTCAGTCTTCCTCAATCTAATTTGCACAAAAGGCCCAGCAGTCGCAGGGCCAGAAAATTCAGGGAACCCGCCGCAGACCTGGCGCTGGACGGGTGTTACCGGGATCAGACCGACTCGGCGGCCTTTTCTTCCTTGACCTCGACAAAGCTGTCGTCGGCACCGGCGGCATCGATGGTCAACGCGCGCGCGTCGACGATGGCATCGGCCACGCCACGGGTATACAGCTGGATGGCGCGGATGGCGTCATCGTTGCCGGGGATGACATAATCGACGCCATCGGGGTTGGTGTTGGTGTCGACGATACCCACCACCGGAATACCCAGCTTGCGGGCCTCGGCGATGGCGATTTTTTCGTGACCGATATCGATGATGAACAATGCATCGGGCAGGCCGTTCATCTCCTTGATGCCACCCAGGCTGCGCTCCAGCTTCTCACGCTCGCGGGTCAGCATCAGGGCCTCTTTCTTGCTCAGACGGGCAAAGCTGCCGTCTTCGGCCATGGCTTCCAGCTCCTTCAGGCGCTTGACGGACTGCTTCACGGTCTTGAAGTTGGTCAGCATGCCACCCAGCCAACGGTGATTGACAAAGGGCATGTCCACGCGCCCGGCCTGTTCCTTGACGGCGTCCTGCGCGGCGCGCTTGGTGCCCACAAAGAGTATCTTGCCCTTATTGGATGCCAGCTTACCGAGGAAATTGGTGGCGTCGATGAACAGCGGCAGGGTCTTTTCGAGGTTGATAATATGAATCTTGTTACGCTCGCCAAAGATGTACGGGGCCATCTTGGGGTTCCAGTAACGGGACTGATGGCCGAAATGCACACCGGCCTCCAACATTTGACGCATGGTCACTTGAGGCATGTCATAACTCCTGTGTTTGGGTTTGGCCTCCACGCACCCCATTGACCAAACTCCGGATATCAAGGGCTGGCGTAACGATTAATTCTCTTCTCTGAACGCCGGTTCATCTCGCCTGGCTGCGTTGCAACAACTGGAAAGTCATCCCTATTCCTGCGTTGTCGCGTGCTTGCCACGCGAGCGCCTCGACGCCCATAAAAATTAATCGTTACACCAACCCTACTGCCCGGAGCACCCTGGAAAATGTGTCGGCGCGTGTGCGGATTTATGAGACAGTGACGGCGTTTTCGAGAAACAACCGCCAAACGTCTCGTTCGATTGCCTTAACGGCGCGGGCTTTATACCATAAACTGCCTTTTGCAACAATCCTGAATCCGCAGCCTCAATCTGGATGGATAGTGCAAGACATTGGTTTCACAGGGGTTTCAAAAAATCTTGGCTTCACCTTTCGGTTTACAAAGTGTACCCTCTTCGGTATCTGATTTTGATCCGCCATGGAAACAAGGACTCGCCCAAGCGCGCCTGCTTTATGCTGTGTCCGACGCTGTGATGACGGCACAGATAAAAACGGCTCCGAGCCTGACGGCTCCTCATAAAAATCTGGTTAGGGTGGACGGGTTTTTCATGCCCACCCTTCTACACGCTCGCGCGTTACAGCACATCGCATGAAATATAGTCTTTGCGATATCCAGTTCAATCGTCGTAATCTTGTCCAGGGTCTTCTCCTTTCTATCTTGATGGTGGGTAATATATCCCCATCATGGCGCCTTACGACGCCGTTTGCAGAGGGGGGAGGAGAGCATCTCATCAGGCTACTTGCTAATTTTGTGGGGAGCCGTCAGGCTCCAAGCCCGGCTTCAGCATATTTCGCTGCCTGCCGACAATCCCTCCGGCACCAGCATTGACGCAGGCCTGCGTGGCCCGCCCCGACCAGCGCCCGGCAACGGGCCGAGAGCCCTGTAATGAGTATCCAGATAAAAACCCCCGAGGACATCGAAAAAATGCGTATCGCCGGCCAGCTGGCCGCCGAGCAGTTACGCATGATCGCCCCCTACGTCAAGCCCGGCGTGAGCACCGATGCGCTGAATGACATCTGCCACGACTACACCCTCAACGTACAGCACGCCATTCCCGCGCCGCTCAACTATCACGGTTTTCCCAAGTCCATCTGCACCTCGGTGAATCATCAGGTCTGTCATGGCATCCCCAGCCCCAAAAAGCTGAAAAACGGTGATATCGTCAATATCGACATCACCGTCCTCAAGGACGGCTACCACGGCGACACCAGCAAGATGTTCTTCGTCGGTGAGCCCTCCATCATGGCCAGGCGCGTCTGCCGCGTGGCCCACGAATGCCTGGTGATCGGCATCGAAATGGTCAAACCCGGCATCCACCTGGGCGACATCGGCGCGGCCATCCAAAAACACGCCGAGGCCAATAACTGCGCCGTGGTGCGTGAATACTGCGGCCATGGTATCGGCAAGCAGTTCCACGAAGAGCCGCAGGTGCTGCACTATGGCGTGCCCGGCACCGGCATCATCCTGGAACCGGGCATGACCTTCACCATCGAGCCGATGGTCAACACCGGTAAACGCCAGGTCAAGGTGCTGCCCGATGGCTGGACCGTGGTCACCCGCGACCGCAGCCTCTCCGCCCAGTATGAGCACACCCTGCGGGTCACCGACGACGGCGTCGAGGTGCTGACCCGCTTGCCCGACGACACACTGTAATCCCTCATTCCCGGTTTCCCCACGCACCCCATGAACCCGACACCCGCCTGCGACTGGCCACGATTCGACCGCCAGTTGGCCACAACGGCCTTGCCTCTGCCGCTGTTTCGCCAGCAGCTGGCGGCGGCCAACGACAACCTGCAACAGCGTTTTTTTGCCGGCGAGCCGGTGGAACGGCTGGTCAGTGCGCGCGCCGAACTCATGGATCAACTACTGGTGCGCGCCTGGCACAGACAGGTCAGCCCCGATGCCACTGACATCGCCTTGGTGGCCGTCGGCGGTTATGGCCGCCACGAGCTGCACCCGGGCTCGGACATCGACCTGCTGATCCTGCTGTCCGAAGACGACACGGCGCACGACTACGCCGGGGCCATCGAGCACGTCCTGTTGTTCCTGTGGGATCTGAAACTGGAAGTGGGGCAAAGCGTGCGCAGCGTGGACGAATGCACGCGACAGGCGGAACAGGACATCACCGTCGCCACCAATCTCATGGAGGCGCGCCTCCTGAGTGGGCCGCAAGACCTGTTCCAGGCCATGAAAAAGGCCGCCGGGCCGGATCGGGTGTGGCCCAGCGCCGATTTTTTTCGCGCCAAGATCGAAGAGCAGCAGACCCGCCACCACCGCTTCCACGACAGCGGCTACAACCTCGAGCCCAACATCAAGGAAAGCCCCGGCGGGCTGCGCGACCTGCAGGTCATCGGCTGGGTGGCCAAACGCCACTTCGGCGCCAAGACTCTGCACGACCTGGTCGGCCACGATTTTCTTACCGAACACGAATACCAAGCCCTCAACGAAGCACAGAACTTTCTCTGGAAGGTGCGCTGCGGCCTGCACTATCTCACCGGACGGCGCGAAGATCGCCTGCTGTTCGAACACCAGCGCAAGCTGGCCGCACAGTTCGGCTATCACGACCAGACCCATAGCATGGCCGTGGAACAATTCATGAAGGATTACTACCGCACCGTGCTGCGCCTGTCGCGACTCAACGAGATGCTGCTGCAACTGTTCGAGGAAGAGATCCTGCTGGCCAATGTACCCGGCGAACCCCAGCCCCTGTCGATGGATTTCCAGGCTCGCCATGGCTATCTGGAAGCCGTCAGCGAAGACATTTTCCTGCGTCGCCCCACCGCCCTGCTGGAACTGTTCGTGCTCATGGCCCGCCACCCGGAACTGCGTGGCGTGCGCGCTGGCACCATCCGTCTGGTGCGCGACCATCGCTACCAGATCGATGACAACTTCCGCCGCGATCCCAAGGCCCATGCCCTGTTCATCGAGCTGTTCCGCCAGGGCACCGGTCTGACCCACGAGTTACGGCGTATGAACCGCTACGGCGTACTGGCCGCCTATCTGCCAGTGTTTGGCCATATTGTCGGGCAAATGCAGCATGACCTGTTTCACATCTACACCGTGGACGAACACACTATGTTCGTGGTGCGCAATCTGCGGCGCTTCACGGTGGCGGAATTTCACCACGAATTCCCGCTCTGCAGCGACATCATCCAGCGTATAAAAAAGCAGGAGGTATTGACCCTGGCCGGCTTTTTCCACGACATCGGCAAAGGGCGCGGCGGCGACCACTCCCTGCTGGGCGCCGCCGACGCGGTGGTCTTCTGCCGCGACCACGGCATGGGCGAATATGACACCGAGCTGGTGAAATGGCTGGTGGAGAACCACCTGATCATGTCCACCACCGCACAGCGCAAGGACATCAGCGATCCCGAGGTGATCAGCGAATTCGCCCAGCGTGTAGGCTCCCAAAAGCGCCTCGACCACCTCTACCTGTTGACCGTGGCGGACATCCGCGCCACCAGCGACAGCCTGTGGAATTCATGGAAAGATGCCCTGCTGGCCGATCTCTACCGCACCACCTCACGCGCCCTGCGTCGCGGCCTGGACAACCCCGTGGCGCACCAGGATCTGGTTCGCGAGACACGCGCCCAGGCCCTCGGCCAGCTGACCCGGCACGGCTGCAGCGAGATGGCCGTACAACAATTCTGGCAGCGGCTGAATACGGACTATTTTCTGCGTCACTCAGCGGAAGAGATCGCCTGGCAGACACGCAGCATCCTCGACAAACCGGAGGGTGATGACGAGGCCATGGTACGCGCCTGGGGCCGCACCCATCGTGGCGGCACCGAGATCTTCGTCTATGCGCAGGATCGCGAATCCCTGTTCGCCACCATCACGGCCACCCTGGAACAACTGGGCCTGAACATCATCGATGCACGCGTCGTGACCTCCTGCAACCAGTATGCACTGGACACCTTCCTGGTACTGGATCACAACGACGAGGCCATCACCGATCCGCAACGTCTGGAAGAGATCCAACAGCGCCTCAAACGACAGCTGGCCGAGCCCGGCCTGCCCTCACAGCAGCAGGGCCAGCTGAGCCGTCAGCAAAGACACTTCCCCATTGCCACCGAGGTGTGGTTCCGCGACGACCGGCATAACCGGCGTACGATCATGGAGGTGACCACTGGCGACCGCCCCGGCCTGCTAGCGCGTCTCGCCCGCGCCCTGCTGGAATGCAATGTGTTATTGCAGAGCGCCAAGATCGCCACCTTTGGCGAGCGTGCGGAGGATATTTTCTTTGTCACGAACAGTGAACAGCAACCGCTGGACACACCACAGTTCGACTGCCTGCGGGCGGCCATAAAGCGTCTGTTGGAAGACTAGTGTGGTGTAACGTATAAAGTGTACCTATCAGCGTGCTGGGAAGCCGTTAGCTGCAAGGCGCGTCTCGCCGGGAATGGCGTGCCCTTTTCAAGAGACGCAACGCCGCAGATGACGGCT
>DRKN01000037.1 GCA_011051755.1 Gammaproteobacteria bacterium | reverse complement strand
TTCAACATGAGTATCATTTTGCACAGTATTCTGACGGGCGACGAAGAGACATTGAATAAAAGCCTGGCGCTGCAACTGGAATTTCACCAAAAATCGGTGATTCCATCAGAGGATTTATGGGGCACTGACGAAGCCTATATCTGCGATGAGGCGGTGGCTTTAGCCAATCTGGCGATCCGGCATGGCCTGAATGTCATGGTCGAGCATGATCTGCTGCCTGAAGGATTACTTGTTCAGCCGATGGGCTTTAACGGGGCCGGGCTCGAATAACATGCTGCCGCTTCGCCGTTTTCGCATCCATCTTGCCGGTATGCCACTGAGATAAACCCCCGGATTCAGGATGATGTCATTCAAGCTGGGCTGCTTGTGGCGCTCGATTCTGAGGGCCTGTAATGAAGATGAAGGCTCTATTATGCCGGGGGGGCATGAGAAATTCCTGATGCTGTTTCTCGGAATAATTCCCTAATTTATTGCATTTCCTAAAGTTTTTTCGTGGCGTTCCTGCGTCGTCAGGGGGGCGGCGGGAATGCGCCATAGGGATGTGCTAAAATTCCCCATAATTTCAGATTTACGGTGATCAATTCCAGCAATGACTTCCCGCAATACTTTCGGCTGTACCTCGGGCAACAACATGGCCTTGCAAGGGCTGGGGCGGCAATGAGCAGTCCGGCAAAGGGCAAGGCGCGCAAACTGTATATCAAGACCTTCGGCTGTCAGATGAACGAGTACGACTCCGCGAAGATGGCGGATTTGCTCGATGACAGCCATGGTCTGCATCGGGTGCCGACCCCCGAAGAGGCCGATGTGCTGCTGCTCAATACCTGCTCGATCCGTGAAAAGGCGCAGGAAAAGGTCTTTTCGCAGTTGGGCCGTTGGCGCGAACTCAAGCAACAGCGCCCGGATATCGTGATTGGCGTCGGCGGTTGCGTGGCCAGCCAGGAGGGCGAGGCGATTCGCCACCGTGCCCCCTATGTCGATCTGGTGTTCGGCCCGCAGACCTTTCACCGTCTGCCCGGGATGCTCGAAGTCCTGGCGGCGGAAGGCAGGCCTCGTATCGATGTCTCTTTCCCCGAAATCGAAAAATTCGATGCCCTGCCAGCGCCGCGTGCCGAAGGCCCTACCGCCTTTGTCTCCATCATGGAAGGCTGCAGCAAGTACTGCACCTTCTGTGTGGTGCCCTATACGCGTGGCGAAGAGGTCAGCCGGCCGTTTGATGACGTGTTAGCCGAGGTCGCCCAACTGGCGGCGCAGGGTGTGCGCGAGGTCAACCTGTTGGGACAGAACGTCAATGCCTATCGCGGTCTGATGGATGACGGCGAAAGCGCCGATCTGGCCCTGCTGATCCACTATGTGGCCGCCATCGACGGCATCGACCGCATTCGCTACACCACCTCGCATCCGGTCGAATTCAGTGATGCGCTGATCCAGGCCTACGCCGAGGTGCCGGCGCTGGTCAGCCATCTGCACCTGCCGGTGCAGAGTGGCTCCGACCGCACCCTGCTGCACATGAAGCGCGGCCATACGGCGCTGGAATACAAGGCCAAGATCCGCGCCTTGCGTGAGGTGCGGCCGGATATCAGTCTGTCATCGGATTTCATCATCGGTTTTCCCGGTGAGACCGAGGCCGATTTTCAGGCCACCATGAAACTCATCGAATCCGTGGGCTTCGATCACTCCTTCAGCTTTATCTACAGCGCCCGCCCCGGCACCCCGGCCGCGGATCTACAGGATGACGTGCCGCTGTCGATAAAGAAACAACGTTTGGCCACTCTGCAGCGGCGCATCGGCGAGATGGCTGCAGCCATCAGTGAAGGCATGGTGGGCACGCTACAGCGTGTCCTTGTCGAGGGCCCATCGCGCAAGCAACCCGAACAGCTGCGTGGCCGCACGGAAAACAACCGCGTGGTGAATTTCAGCGGCCCGCCGCGACTGATCGGTGAATTTGTCGATGTGCGTATCAGCGTGGCCCTGCCGAACTCACTGCGTGGCGACGTGGTGCAGGTCGATGACACAGCCAGCGACGTGGCCGACTGCGCCTGATTTCTCATCTTTTATCACACATAGCCCGCAGCAACCTTCACGGTACCCGACACCTTGAACGATCAACCCGATTCCAGCAATTTCATCTTCGACCCCACCGACAACCAGCGACTGGCCAATCTGTGCGGACCCTTCAACGAAAACCTGCGTCAGATCGAAGTCCGGCTGGGGGTGGAAATCAACAACCGCGGCAACAGCTTCAGTGTCATCGGCGATCCCCATTCCGTGCGTGCGGCGGGTGAGGTTTTGCAGGGACTGTACCGGGAGGCCGAGCACGAAAACCTTTCGGCCAATCGTGTCCATCTGTTTCTGCAGGAGGCACGTGTCGAGGCGTTGCTGGAAGGCGAGGCAAAGGATGACGGCAATGACGTGGTGATTCGCACCAAACGCGGTGATGTGCGTGGGCGCGGTTTCAACCAGCGCCGCTACCTGCGTAATGTGGTGGCTCACGATATCAACTTCGGCATCGGTCCCGCCGGCACCGGCAAGACCTATCTGGCCGTTGCCTGTGCCGTGGAGGCACTGGAAAGGCAGGCCGTGAACCGTCTGGTTCTGGTTAGACCTGCGGTCGAAGCCGGTGAGCGGCTAGGTTTTCTTCCCGGTGATCTGGCGCAAAAGGTCGATCCCTACCTGCGTCCGCTCTACGACGCCCTCTACGAGATGTTCGGTTTTGAACGTGTCGACAAGCTCATCGAGCGTAACCTCATCGAAGTGGCGCCGCTGGCCTACATGCGTGGCCGCAGCCTGAATGAATCCTTCATTATTCTCGACGAGGCGCAGAACACCACCGTCGAGCAGATGAAAATGTTTCTCACCCGCATCGGTTTCGGTTCCACGGCCGTGATCACCGGTGATGTCACGCAGACGGATCTGCCCTCACACACCCGTTCCGGCCTGCGTCACGTCATTGAAGTGCTGAAGGATGTCGACGGCATCAGCTTTACCTTTTTTCAGGCCAAGGACGTGGTACGTCATCCACTGGTACAGCGTATCGTCACGGCCTATGATGAATACGAATCTGCACAGGAGAGTGCAAAGAAGGAAGCTCAAAAGGAAACACAAAAATTATCTGGCAATGGCGGGGAATGGAAGTCTTCATGACACTGCATGTGGACGTCCAGTTTGCGTTAGACGATGTCGATCCGGTTTGCCTGCCGGATGCCGGGCAGTTTTCGCGTTGGGCGCAGGCGGCCCTGAATGCGGTGGACAGACCTTTTTCCGTTGCATGGCAAATGACCCTGCGCCTGGTCGGGGAGACGGAGATCGTCCGGCTCAATCGTGATTACCGCCATAAGGCCGTAGCCACCAATGTTCTGTCATTTCCCTTTGAGGCACCGCTGGGCCTGCCGGCATCCGAGTGCGGGAGTGAATTGGGTGATGTGGTGATCTGCATGCCGGTGGTACAACGCGAGGCGGCGCAGCAGGGCAAGACAGAAGAGAATCACTGGGCCCATATGGTCGTGCATGGCACCCTGCACCTGTTGGGCTACGACCACATCACGGATGCCGAGGCGGTGCAGATGGAGTCGCTGGAGATCCAGATCCTGGCCGGGCTGGGTTTTGCCAATCCTTACATTGAGTCCGCATAGGCGGCTTTTGGGTTTTTGGGGAATAATTTTGTTACAAATTCTATTACAAACCTTGTTATACGCAATGGTGTCATCATGAACGAAGACCGATTGGGCAGCGCTGCCGCTAGTGAGCGGCAGGCGCGTTCCTGGCTTGAGAAACTCAGTCAGGCCCTGTTGCGTGAACCGCAGGATCGTGAGCAGCTGACCGCCCTGCTGCGCGATGCGCAACAGCGCAATCTGCTGGATGCCGGCGCCCTGTCCATGATCGAGGGGGTGCTCAATGTTTCCGACATGCAGGTGCGCGATGTGATGGTGCCACGCTCGCAGATGGTGGTGGTGAAACAGGACGAACCGCCGGAATCATTTTTGTCGGTGGTGGTGGATTCCGCTCATTCGCGTTTCCCGGTGATTGGTGACACCCGTGACGACATTGTCGGTATTCTACTGGCCAAGGATCTGTTGACCTATTTTGCCCAGCGTGCCGCCCGTTGCGGTGATGATGAGCCGCGTTTCAACCTGCGTGATCTGATGCGCCAGGCGGTGTTCATTCCCGAAAGCAAGCGTCTCAACGTGTTGCTGAATGAATTTCGCGCCAACCGCAACCACATGGCTATCGTGGTCGATGAATACGGTGGCGTGGCCGGGCTGGTGACCATTGAAGATGTGTTGGAGCAGATCGTTGGCGATATCGAAGATGAGCACGATATCGATGATGATGTGTCCATCGTGCGCCATTCCGATAACAAGTACACAGTCAAGGCGTTGACGCCCATCGAAGACTTCAACGAATATTTCGGCGCCGATTTCAGTGACGACGATTTCGATACCATTGGTGGTCTGCTGATGCACGAGTTTGGTCATCTGCCCCAGCGTGGCGAGGTCTGTCATTTGGGGTCATACCGTTTCAAGGTGCTGCGCGCGGACAGCCGACGTATCTATCTGCTGCGTCTGACCATCGACACCAAGGCCGCCAAGCCTGAATCTCCCAGCGAGCATTGATGCCATGAAGGCATGGCTGGTCCGGCGTCCCTCGCGCTGGTTGTTGGTCGCATTTCTTGCCGGGCTTGCCCTGCCGTTCTCTTTCGCCCCGTTTGGCTTTTTTCCGTTGGCGATTGTCTCGCTCGCGATACTTTTTGGGCTGTGGCAAACAATGTCTTCCCGCCGCGCCTTTCTTGTGGGCTATCTATTTGGTGTTGGCTATTTTGGTCTGGGCACTTCCTGGGTGGCGGTGAGCATGTATCGCTTCGGTGGCATGAGTGTCTCACTGTCGCTGCTGTCGACGGTACTGTTCGTGTTGGTGCTGGCGGCTTTTCCGGCGTTCACGGGCTGGTTGTATCGCCGTTATTTTTCGATGTTTTCCTCGTGGTTGCAATTACTGTTGGTCTTGCCAGCCCTGTGGGGGCTGTTGGAGTGGTCGCGTGGCTGGGTGCTGACCGGTTTTCCCTGGCTGGCATTGGGTTACAGTCAGACGGATTCCCCGCTTGCCGGCGTGGCGCCGGTGTTGGGTGTTTACGGCATCGGCTGGCTGGTCACACTGAGTGCCGGATTTCTGGTGCTGGCCCGGCAGATGCCGGGGCGGCGCTGGTTACCGCTGTTACCCCTGCTGGGAATCTGGTTGCTGGGGGCAGGGCTGTTGCAGGCCGAGTGGTCGGAGCCGGCCGGCAAGGCGTTGCGCGCCAGCCTGATTCAGGGCAATGTGCCGCAGAATCTCAAGTGGTTGCCCGAGCAGCGGCAGCCCACCATCGACCTGTACACGCGCTTGTCGCGCCAACACTGGGCCGACAGCGATATTGTCATCTGGCCGGAGACGGCACTGCCGGCTTATTACCATCAGGCCGAGCAATTCTTGCAGGGGCTGGCCATCGAGGCCGCAGCGCATGGTTCGAACCTGATACTGGGTCTGCCGGTGCGGCCTGAATCGGCACCGGAGACCTATTACAACAGCGTGGTGGCGGTTGGTGACCCGCCGCAGATTTACAGCAAGCACCATCTCGTGCCTTTCGGTGAATATATCCCCCTCAAGTGGTTGCTGGGCAGTCTGCTGGATATCCTACGGGTACCGATGGCGAACTTCAGCCGTGGCGCCGCCACGCAGCCACCGCTCGATGTGGCCGGACAGAAGATCGCCGTGTCTATCTGTTACGAGGACGCCTTTGGCGAAGAGGTGATACGCGCCCTGCCGCAGGCCACTCTGCTGGTCAACGTCAGCAACGATGCCTGGTTCGGTGATTCACTGGCGCCGCACCAGCACTTGCAGATGGCGCGCATGCGCAGCATGGAGACGGCGCGGCCCATGTTTCGCGCCACTAACAATGGCATCTCCGCGATGATCGACCACCGTGGCCAAATCTCCGCACGGTCACCACAGTTCGAGGTGTTCGTGCTCAACGGCAGTCTGCAACCACGCAGCGGTGCGACGCCCTATGTGCTGGGGGGGAATTACCCCCTGTTAGCCCTGTTGCTGTTTTCGTTGTTGCTGGCCACGTTTCTGCATCGGCGTGGCCGGCGTTAAATTATGTCGGACATCTGCCGTTAGAATCATTATCGTGATTGGCGTGGTGTGTTGAGCCTGTTCAAACAGTCAAACAGAAGGGAGACGCAGATGGCGGATCATCACAATGGATTGTCATTTCTGGAGAGTGTGGATCACATGGTGGATCGCGCCCTGCTGAGCATGGATCTGGCGCCGGACGTGGCTGAGGCCATCAAGGCCTGCAATGCGGTGATACAGGTCAAGTTCCCGGTCAAGATCCGCGGCAAGGTGCAGGTTTTCTCCGGTTGGCGCGCGGTGCACAGCACCCATCGCCTGCCCGCCAAAGGTGGCATCCGCTTCGCCCCCTGCGTGGATCAGAATGAGGTGGAGGCGCTGGCGGCGCTGATGACTTACAAGTGCGCCATCGTCGATGTGCCCTTCGGCGGTTCCAAGGGGGGGCTGATGATCGACCCGCGTCAGTATGAGCGTGATGAGATGCAGCTCATTACCCGTCGTTTTACCCTCGAGCTGGTGCGCAAGGGTTTTCTCAATCCGGCCACCAATGTGCCGGCGCCGGACATGGGTACCGGCCAGCGTGAGATGGCGTGGATGGCCGATACCTACAAGCACCTCAATCCCGAGGATATCAACTACACCGCCTGTGTCACCGGCAAACCGGTGGAGCATGGCGGCATTCACGGCCGCACCGAGGCCACCGGCCGTGGCCTGCAGTACGCCCTGCAAGAGTTTTTCCGTCACCCGGACGAGGTCAAGGCCACGGGGATGACGCCGGGTCTGGCCGGCAAGCGGGTGGTGCTGCAGGGGTTTGGCAACGTGGGCTATCACGCCGCCAAATTTCTGCAGGAAGAGGACGACTGCCGCATCATCGGTATCATCGATCGTCACGGTATGCTGCACAATGCCGGGGGTATTGATATCGGAGCGGCCTATCGCCACCGCGTGGAGCGTCGCAGCTTCGAGGGTTTTGAGGGGGGTGAGTACAGCGAAAATGGCGCCAAAGGGCTGGAGAGCGAATGCGACATTCTCATTCCCGCTGCCCTGGAGGGGCAGATCTCCACGGACAATGCTGCGCGTATACAGGCCCGTCTCATTATCGAGGCGGCCAATGGCCCGGTCACTTTCGAGGCGGATCAGATTCTCAACAAGCGCGGCGTGGTGATTATTCCCGACGCCTACGCCAATGCCGGTGGTGTGATCGTTTCCTACTTCGAGTGGATTCGCAATCTGTCACACATCCGCTTCGGCCGCATGCAGCGGCGTTTCGATGAAGTGCGCGGTCACTATCAGATCGAGGCGTTGGAGAGTTTGACCGGGAAGGTATTGCCGCAGACGCTGAAGGACAAGATCGATGCCGGCGCCAGCGAGCTGGATCTGGTGCGATCAGGGCTGGATGACTCCATGCGCGAGGCCTTTCAGGGCATCCTCGAAGTGCGCAACAGCAATGAGAAAATTACCGATTTACGCACTGCCGCCTACGTGACGGCGATCCGCAAGATCGCCCGTTCCTATCTGGATGTGGGTATTTACTGACGCCGTTGGCGGGTCGCCGGTCATGCCGGCGTGCGTCCACTATTCAGGATCATTCGTTGTCCAGTTCGCGACGGAACACCGTGCCCCTGCACTTGGGGCAGGGCGGGATGTGACCGGTCTTGTGGAAGTGCAGTTTTTCCCCGCAGTTGCCGCAGACCAGGGTGCCGGGGCCGGTGATCTCGCCGCTGTGCCATTCCGCCAACCGGGCTCGCTCGGCCAGTAGCGCTAGTTCCACCTTGGTGGGGTCGACCAGCAGAGAGAGGGCGTCGAGAATGCGGTCTTCCACCAGCTTGATGTCGAAGCGGAACCAGTCGGCCAGTTCCTTGGCCTCGTCGCTGGCGAGATACTCTCCAGCGGATTGCAGGTCGCGTTTCAGATATTCGGCGACCTTTTCCGCCTCCTCGCGCGTCAGTTCGCCCAGCTCGGTGGTCTTTTCCACTGCGGCGTCCAGCGCATGTTGTAATTTTGGCTTCAGCTCCTCGCCCGCTTCGCTGAGAAATTCCCGTGTGCGTTCCAGCATGCGGTTGTAGCCGCGTATATGCTTTTCGCCGTGCTCGTGCTTGCTCATGGTTAGCCTCCTTGGTTCATCGATAACTTAAGCCTGACTCCCCGGATTCAGCTTGAGTATGGGGGACGCCGGGGCCGGATGACAAGGTACGAGGCTTGTGTTGTGGCTGTTTGGACACCTGCGGTATCCTAGCCCCCCTTTTTATCCAGCGACATGACAGGCGATTCCAGCATGAGCACGCAGCAATCCTACATCCCCGAAACCGTCGAGTCCGGAGCGCAGGAATACTGGGTGGAAAACGCCAGTTTTCGCGCCATTGAAGACCCCGGGCGGGAGAAGTTTTATTGCCTCGCCATGTTCCCCTATCCCAGCGGCCGCTTGCACATGGGCCATGTGCGCAACTACACCATCAGTGACGTCATCGCCCGCTATCAACGCATGCGCGGCAAGAATGTGTTGCAACCTATAGGGTGGGACGCCTTCGGCCTGCCGGCGGAAAACGCCGCCATGAAGCACAAAGTGCCACCGGCCAAATGGACCCGTGAAAACATCGACTATATGCGCGTCCAGTTCAAACGCCTTGGCCTGGCTTATGATTGGGAGCGGGAATTCGCCACCTGCGATCCCGACTACTACCGCTGGGAACAGTGGTTGTTCACCCGCCTGTTCAAAAAGGGCCTGATCTACAAAAAGACCGCGCCGGTCAACTGGTGCCCTCACGACCTCACGGTGCTGGCCAACGAGCAGGTCATCGAGGGTTGTTGCTGGCGCTGCGACACGCCGGTGGAGCGCCGCGAGATCCCACAGTATTTCATGAAGATTACTGGCTACGCCGAGGAACTGCTGGCCGGTCTCGACAAACTGGATGGCTGGCCCGAGGCCGTGCGCACCATGCAGCGCAACTGGATCGGCCGCTCCGAGGGCGTGGAGCTGGCCTTCACCGTGGTCGGCTCCGATGGCAAATCGACGGGCGAGGAGCTGCGTGTTTACACCACCCGTCCCGACACCCTGATGGGCGTCAGTTATGTCGCCGTCGCCCCCGAGCATCCGTTGGCCGTGCGCGCCGCCAAAAACAACCCCAAACTGGCTGCTTTCATCGAAGAATGCGCCAGGATGGAGACCTCCGAGGCCGCCATGGAGACCATGGAAAAGAAGGGCGTGGACACCGGCCTCGAAGCTATCCACCCCATCAGTGGTGAGCGCGTGCCCGTGTTCAGCGCCAACTTCGTGCTCATGGGTTACGGCGAAGGTGCGGTGATGGCGGTGCCCGCCCACGACCAGCGCGACTGGGAATTCGCGCACAAATATGGCCTGCCAGTGAAACAGGTGATTGCGCCAGCGGATGACGAAGAGATCGATCTCGCCAAGCAGGCATTTGCGACCAAGGGTGTGCTGGTCAATTCCGGTGAATTCACTGGACTGACCTCGCGGCAGGCCTTCGATGGCATTGCCGCCAAACTGGAAAAAGACGGTAAGGGCAACAAGCGCACCAATTATCGTTTACGCGACTGGGGCGTGTCGCGCCAGCGCTACTGGGGCGCGCCCATTCCCATCATCAATTGCGACAGCTGCGGCACCGTACCGGTGCCGGAAAAAGACCTGCCCGTGGTGTTGCCGGAAGACGTCAGCTTCGACGGCGTCGGCTCGCCCATCAAGAAGATGCCGGAATTCTATGAGACCACCTGCCCCAAGTGTGGCGGCAAGGCCGAGCGCGAGACCGATACCTTCGATACCTTCATGGAATCGTCGTGGTACTACGCGCGGTTCACGAGCCCCGACAACAGTGAGGCCATGCTCGACGAGCGCGCCCATTACTGGCTGCCCGTGGATCAGTACATCGGCGGCATCGAGCACGCCATCCTGCATTTATTGTACGCACGCTTCTTTCACAAGTTGATGAGAGACGAGGGGCTGGTAAAGGGCGACGAACCCTTCGCCAAGCTGCTCACCCAGGGCATGGTGCTCAAGGACGGCGTCAAGATGTCCAAGTCCAAGGGCAATACCGTCGACCCGCAGGCGCTGATCGACAAATACGGCGCCGACACCGTGCGCCTGTTCACCATGTTTGCCGCGCCGCCCGAGCAGTCGCTGGAATGGAACGACGACGCCGTGGAAGGTGCCTCGCGTTTTCTCAAACGTGTGTGGCGACTGGTGCATGACAACAGCCGTCTGCCGGCATTGAAGCAGTGGTATGCCGATGGTGCAAAGATCGAGGCGAATGCCCTGTCCGCCGGGCAGAAAAAACTGCGCGCCGAGATTCATGGTCTGCTGGATCAGGCGGGGCGTGATGTCGAGAAATACCAGTTCAACACCGTGGTTGCCGCGGCGATGAAAATGGTCAATGCCCTGGGGCAGGTTGATGCCAGTGACGACCCGGTGTTCGCCGAGGGTGTCGATTTGCTGTTACGTTTGTTGTCGCCAATTGTGCCGCATATTACGCATGATCTGTGGCAGGTGCTGGGGCAGCAGTCGTCGATTCTCGATGCGGCATGGCCGCAGGCGGATGCCGCTGCGCTGGTACGCGATACGATTGAGCTGGTGGTGCAGGTGAATGGCAGGGTGCGCGGCAAGATTTCTGTTGCTGCCGGTGTGGCCAAGGATGTGGTTGAGCAGGCGGCGCTGGCGGATGAGAATGTGCAGCGTTTCACCAAGGGTAAGAATGTGGTGAAGGTGATTGTGGTGCCGGGGCGGTTGGTGAATGTGGTGGTTAAGTAGTAGTTAGCTGCGTAAAATTTTTCTCGTTACACCGCTCTGCGGTGTAATGCTGCCGGGGTGGGATCATCTGCCTTGAGCCAACACGGCCGATGCGGTTCGCGGTTGGTTTGGTAGGGTGGGCACTGCCCACCAGGGATTTCGCAGGGACTGTCAATGGTGGGCGGTGCCCACCCTTCTACACGGACTTGGCGTCTTTCTTCCGGCCCCGGGGCCAAACACACCACCTCGGAATAAAGTACAATTCCACCCCATGCGTCACTTGCTCATTTTCACACTGCTGACCCTCACCGCCTGCGGCTTCCACCTGCGTGGTAGCATCGAAATTCCGCCCTATCTGAAAACCCTCCAGTTGCAGGATGCCAGCCCCGCCACGCGTATCGCCCCGGAGCTGGAACGCGCCCTGCAGGATGAAGGCGTCACCATGACCGACGATGCCACGCAGGCCAATGCCGTGCTGCGCCTGCATTCGGAATCCTTCAGTCGCCGCGTGCAGGCGGTGGATGCCAGCGGTAAGGCGCAGGAATACGGCCTGCGCTACGCCGTGGTGTTTTCCGTGCTGGGGCCGGATGGCACCGCCTGGCTGTCCAATGCCAACGTCTCCTCTGTGCGCGATCTGCGTTTTGATGAGGGTGAGGTGCTGGGCGCCGGTGGCGAGCAGGAACAGTTGCAGGCCGAGATGCGTGCCGAGGCGCTGCGCGGTATTTTGCGCCAGTTGGCGCGCGTCACGCCGGTGACGGCAGAGGCCGAAATGGCCCCTGCTGTGGGTGGTTCGCCATGAACGTCCGCGCCGAACAGCTCAAGGCACAGCTGGCCAAGGGTCTGGCGCCAGTCTATCTCATCAGTGGCGATGAGCCCCTGCAACAGGGTGAGGCCTGCGACGCCATCCGCCAGGGCACGCGCGAGCAGGGTTTCAGCGAGCGGCAGGTCATGCATGTCGAAACTGGTTTCGACTGGAACGCGCTGCTGGCCGAGGCCAATGCCCTGTCCCTGTTTGCCGAGCAGAAGCTCATCGAGCTGCGTATTCCCAACGGCAAGCCAGGCACGGAGGGCAGCAAGGCCCTGCTGGCCTACCTCGAACGGCCGCCCGAGGACACGGTGTTGCTGATCATCAGCGGCAAGCTGGACAAGAATGCGCAGAAAGCCAAGTGGTTCAAGGCCGTGGACAAGGCCGGTGTCAGCGTGCAGGTGTGGCCGGTGGATGCGCAGCAGATGCCGGGCTGGATCGAACAGCGTCTGCGTGCGCGTGGCTTGCAGCCGGAGGCCGGCGTGGCGGCGCTGTTGGCCGAGCGGGTGGAGGGCAATCTGCTGGCGGCGGCGCAGGAGGTGGAGAAGCTGGTGCTGTCCTGCGCCGGCGGCGCGCTGAGCGTTGAACAGGTGGAAGAGGCGGTAGCCAACAGTGCGCGCTTCGATGTTTTTGGCCTGGTGGATACGGCCCTGCTGGGTGATGTGCCGCACCTGATGCGCATGTTTGAGGGCCTGCGTGCCGAGGGTGTGGAGCCACTGGGCCTGTTGTGGATACTGGCGCGGGAGATCCGCAGTCTGGCCGATATGGCCGCGCAGATACAGGCGGGTGCACCGCTGGATCGGGTCATGACGCGGGTCTGGGGTAAACGCAAAACAGCGGTGCGCGCTGGCCTGCAGCGTCACAACGCTCTGCGTTGGCAGCAGATGCTGCGCCGCGCCGGGCGTATCGACCGTCTGGCCAAGGGGGCGCCGGGAAATGCCTGGGATGAACTGTTGCAATTGTGCCTGTTGATGGCCGGGGTACCATTATTTCGACCGCTGGCGCGGGCCTGAACCGCCGGAGTTGTGTGTCCACCGCTTCCGGTTAGCGCTTTATTCCTGTAGTTTCCCATGATCCGAAAGATTGCAGTACAGGTTTTGGCTTTGGTATTCCGGGGGGCATTGAGGTGGTGAAATGGATTTCATGTCTTTTGCGCGCAGGACGGGCCATGACCGTTCCGGTTGCATGCCTTTGTTTACCGGTGCTGCTGACGGCTGCTGACCTGGCCTCTTTGTCTCCGGCCTCTCCATCTGCCGCCGCCGAACCACGGGGCGAACCGTTTGCCAAACTTGGGCTGTCGGCCGATGAGCGGCGCTGGCTGGCGAACCATCCCGAGATTCGTCTGGGTGTGGATCCGGCCTGGCCACCGTTTGAATTTGTCGATGAACAGGGCCGCTACCGGGGTATCGGCGCCGATGTTATCGTCTTGCTGAATACGATGCTGGAGACGACTATGAGGCCGGTTCCGGGACTGGATTGGAGGGAGGTCATGGACAAGGCGCGCAAACATGAAGTCGATGTCCTGCCGGCCGTGCGGGCAACCGCGGAGCGTCGGGAATTCCTTCATTTCACCCAGCCCTACTTTGTCTATCCCTATGTCATTTTCGTGCACAAAAACACCCGCTTTGTGACCAGTCTTGCCGATTTATCAGGCAAGCGGGTGGCGGTGGAGCAGGCGTACGCTACTGAGGATCTGTTGCGGCGTCATCACCCGGAACTGGTATTGCGTACATACGCCAATACCTCGGAAGCACTATATGCGCTGAGCCGTGGCGAAGTGGGTGCCTATGTGGGCAATCTGAACGCGACATCCTGGGTCATGGATGGGCTGGGGATGACGGACATCAAGGTTGCCGCACCGACGCCGTACAGCTTCGAGCAGAGTATCGGTGTGCGCAAGGATTGGCCGCAACTGGTGGCGATACTCAATAAGGCAATTGAGCATGTTTCACCGCAGCAATGGCAGGCGATCAAGAGCCGCTGGTTCGCGGTGCGTTTTGAGTATACCCAGGCCGTGGATCGTCGGGCTTTATGGCGGGCGGTGTTGCTGACGATTGCCGTGGCGTTGCCGATTTTGTTTTTGGTGCTGTGGTGGAATCGGCGTCTGCAGCGTGAGATCCGGCGCCGTGAGGAGACCGAGGCCGCCTTGCGCACCAGTGATGCGCGCTACGAGCAGGCGATTGCCGCTGTCAAGGAAAGCGTTTGGGACTGGGATACCAAGACCGATGAGCGCTACTTCAGTCCGCGTCTGTTTCATGATCTGGGTTATGTCGATGATGCCGTGCCCACTAGCAATCAGGCCTGGGTCGAGCTGATTCATCCTGATGATCGCGAAAAAAGGGCGAAGGCCCTGGCCGACTATGAGGCCAATGGCCCAGGGCGGGAGAGTTCCCTGGTGTTGGATTACCGGGTGCGCCGCCGCGATGGCGGTTATGCGATTATCCGCGCCGAGGGGCGTGCAGTCAGCCGGGATGCAGCGGGGCGTGTGCTGCGCCGGATGGGTACCCTGCGCGACATCACCGATCTGAAGGCGGCGGAGGAACAGCTGCGTGAGAGCGAGCAGCAGTTGAAGACCATACTGAATGCGATTCCCTTGTCCGTTGTGGTCGTTTCGTTGGAGGGGGAGATCCTGATGGCCAACCCACATGCCGAGCGGGAAATCGAAAGCACTTCCCGGCCCTTGGTGGGGCGCAATATGCAGGAACTTTATCTCGATCCCACGGCACGCGATTCCGTCATGGCGGCCTTGTTCGAGCAGGGTCAGCTACTTAACCGGGAAATGGTTTTTCGTACCGATACGGGTAAATTGCTGGAAGGGTTGTTGTCCATCATGCTGATCAAAATGGGCCGGCAGACGGTGTCGCTGGGTATTCTGGTCAATCTGACCGAACGCATGCAGATGGAGCGTGACCTGGCGGCGGCACGTGATCTGGCCGAGCGTGCCAATCGCAGCAAATCGGAATTTCTGGCTAATATGAGCCATGAATTGCGTACCCCGCTGAATGCCATTATTGGCTTTACGGGGGTGCTCAAAGATGGCATGGCAGGGCCGGTCAATGAAGAGCAGAGCAAGCAATTGGGCATGGTCTATGGTTCGGCGCGCCACCTGTTGGCGTTGATCAATGATATTCTCGATCTGTCCAAAGTGGAAGCGGGCCGGGTTGATATTGTTACCGAGCGGTTCCTTCTGGCGCCGTTTCTGGAAGAGGTTCATGCCTTGATGAAACCTCTGGCCAGCGCCAAGGGATTGGCATTGCGGTGGGAGAGCGGCTGCGCGGACAGCCTGGTTTCTGACCGGGGCAAGCTGCGACAGGTGCTGGTCAACTTGCTGGGCAATGCGATCAAGTTTACCGAGGCCGGTTCGGTGACGCTGTCCTGCCGGCAAGTCGATGGCGAAGTGGTCATTGAGGTCACGGATACCGGCATAGGTATTGCCCCTGCCGACCAGGCGCGTATTTTCAACACCTTCGAGCAGGCAGATACAAGCAGTGAGCGGGAATACGAGGGAACTGGCCTGGGCCTGGCCATCTGCCGGCGTTTTGTTGAAATGCTGGGCGGTAGCATCCGTGTCGTCCACAGCGCACCGGGCGAAGGTTCCACGTTTCGTATTTGTCTGCCGGCGAACCCGTAAGGCTGTTTGGCGGTGAGCCTTCATTCGACAGGGGAACGAAAAGTTTCGTGAATACAACAGGCATTATTATTGCGGATGACAATGCCCAGAACCTGTATCTGGCGCGTTTTCTTTTGGCGCAAGCAGGCTATGCCGTACGCGAGGCGCACAACGGTGAAGAGGCCGTTGCCCTGAGTCGGGCCGAGAGGCCCAGCCTGATCTTGATGGATATCCAGATGCCGGTCATGAATGGCCTGGAGGCCACTCGTTACATTAAAAGCCAGCCGTCTGCACCGCTCATTGTCGCGCTGACGGCCCGTGCCATGAGTGGTGACCGCGAACGTATTCTAGCTGCCGGGTGCGACGGTTATATCGAAAAGCCCATTGATCCGGCCACTTTTGTTGGCCGGGTGGAAAGCTATCTGAAAGGGGAGCCGGAATGAATATATTGATCGTCGATGACAAGCCGGAAAACCTGTATCTGTTGCGTGTTTTGCTGAGCAGTAAGGGGTACGGAGTGACGGAAGCGAGTAATGGAAAGGAGGCCCTGGAGCGTGCCCGCGAAACACCGCCGGGGCTGATCATTTCCGACATACTCATGCCCGTCATGGATGGTTTTGCCCTGTGCCGGGCCTGGAAAGAGGATGCCCAATTCACATCAATCCCCTTTATTTTTTACACCGCCACCTATACCGAACCCAAGGACGAGGAATTTGCCCTCAGCCTGGGTGCTGACCGGTTTCTGGTCAAGCCGCAGGAAGGTAGTGTTCTTCTGAGCGAGGTCGAAAGTGCCTTGTTGACGGGAGAACGGGCCAGGAAACAGGCCGGCAAGCGTTCGCATCACGCCACGGCAACCCTGACGGAAGTCAGTGCGGAAGTGAGTGAGCAGGATTTCTACCGTCAGTACAACGCACGTCTGGTGAACAAGCTGGAAGACAAGCTGGAAGAGATTGCACAGAAAAACCGGGCCCTGGCGGCCCGGGAGCAATCCCTGTGTGAAGCCAATGTCCGGCT
>DRKN01000036.1 GCA_011051755.1 Gammaproteobacteria bacterium | reverse complement strand
GGCCTGATTGGCCAGCTTCGGATTGCAGGCGCCAAGGATCGTATAGGGCTTGCGATCAACATCAAGTTTCTTTTTGAGCGTCGCTTTGACATCAATTTCAGTCAAAACACCAAAACCTTCCGATTTTAACGCTTCGGTAACCTTGCCAATGGCTTCATCGAAACCACAGGACATCTGAACACTGAATCCATACATAACCATACTCCTCGTTTCTGGATAACCAGCGATTGTACCGGATGCGCTGCGACAGGGTAGACTCACCTTATGAGCCACCTGCACCGCGTATTCTGGCGTGACCCGGTATTCCTTTCTGCCATGGGGGCAGCACTACTTTACTGGGGGCTAATGTTCGTAATTTCAATGCCTGCGACAAATCTTGCCTGGCCGCTACACGAACCACTGCGCTTTATTTACCCGGCATTATTGTACCCGGTCATTGAAGAGATCGTGTTTCGAGGCGGCGTACAGGAGTTTATTCAGGCGCGACTGAAACCCTGGCGACTGGGTCCGTTGACACATGCAAACCTCCTTACCAGTCTGATTTTTACGGCACTGCACTTTATCAACCACCCGCCGTTATGGGCGGCTGCCGTGCTTCTTCCATCACTGTTGTTCGGCCTGACAAAAGAACGTAGCGGAACCCTGACAGCACCGATCGTATTACATGTGTTTTATAACAGCGGCTATTTCTGGTTATTCACACAATAAAAAACGGGGCCTGAAAGCCCCGTTTTTCCGTAATACCTGATGCTACCGTTACAGCTGCCCAAGCGGGCGGGTAAAGGTGTACTTCGCCGGCTCTTTAACCAGCCTGTCGGCTGCTTCATCAACATTCCCCCCGATAGCACTAAAGGGCAGAGTGACAATAAAGGCCGCCGTGGTAAGCACCGTACCGACTACCATTAAAGGTCGAACCATAAAGGCATCAGCCAGCATCTCACCCCCCGTGGGAGCATCGTTGGGATTGTCAAAGGCATAGTCGCCAGCATTGGCTATCACAGGCAGACTGACCGTCGCCAGTGTCAGTGCACCCGCCATGACATAACTTGTGAATTTTTTCCGGATCATCCGCATGACTTTTACCTCTTGAATTGAGCATTGATGTATCTTCCCGCAATAGCGGCATTCTGGCAAAAAATTTGAGGCCCCTCCGGTAAATTCAGGCCAGTGACTGGCCGGTCAGACGCCGAAGTGCCTCATTATACTTCTCCGCCGTACGCCGAATAATTTCATCCGGCAGCCCGGGTCCGGGTGCCGTCTTGTCCCAGTCCAGCGTTTCGAGGTAATCGCGAACAAACTGCTTGTCGAAGCTGGGTGGACTGATCCCCACCTGGTATGCATCCTGTGGCCAGAAACGCGAGGAATCCGGTGTCAGCACCTCATCGATCAGAACCAGCGTACCGGCCTCATCAATGCCGAACTCAAACTTGGTGTCAGCAATAATAATACCCTTTTCAAGTGCATAATCAGCGGCCTGCCGGTAGATCGCAAGGCTGACATCGCGAACCCGGGCGGCCAGATCAGCGCCCAGCAACCGCTCTGTGGCGGCAAAATTAATATTTTCATCGTGTTCGCCGACGGCGGCCTTGCTGGAGGGCGTGTAGATTGCCCCGGGCAGCCGATCCGCCATCTGCAGACCCTCCGGCAGCGGGATACCGCACACCGCACCACTGGCCTGGTAGTCCTTCCAGCCGGAACCAATCAGGTAACCGCGCACAATCGCTTCCACCGGCAACGCCTTCAGCTTGCGCACCACGGTCGCCCGGCCTTCGACCTGTTCCCGCTCGGCGGCATCCGGTAATACCGATTCCAGTGAAAGACTGGACAAATGATTGGGTACCAGCGGGCGGGTTCGCTCAAACCAGAAATTTGATACGGCGGTCAGCACGGCGCCCTTGCCGGGGATCGGGTCAGGCAGCACCACATCAAAGGCCGACAGGCGGTCAGTGGTCACGATCAACAGGTGATCATCGCCCACCGCGTAAATATCGCGCACCTTGCCGCGCGCCACCCGTGGCAGGCTGGAAATCGAGGATTCATATAAAACGTCGAGCATGGCGAGTTCCGGTAAAATAGCGCATTGTACCGGTGGCGGCCCGTGGTGGCGATGGTACAATGCGCGTTTCCTCATTTTCGGGGCATGCTATGGCAGCCACAAAAATCGGCCTGGTGATGGGCAGCAACAGTGACTGGGATGTCATGCAATCGGCCGCTGAACAGCTGGAACAGTTCGGCGTTGAATTTGAAACCCGCGTGGTCTCCGCCCACCGCACCCCGGATTTGCTGTTCGACTACGCCTCGACAGCCCGTGAACGCGGGCTGGCCTGTATTATTGCCGGCGCCGGTGGTGCAGCTCACTTACCGGGCATGCTGGCCGCGAAGACAACCCTGCCCGTGCTCGGTGTACCAGTACCTTCGCGCCATCTGAAAGGGATGGACTCCCTGCTGTCGATCGTGCAGATGCCCAAAGGGATACCCGTGGCAACATTTGCCATTGGTACAGCCGGAGCGGCCAATGCCGCACTGTATGCCATCAGCCTGCTGGCGCTGAATAATGAGACCCTGCTGGCACGACTCGAAGCGTTCCGTGCGACCCAAACAGAGATGGCGCTGAACATGACGCTGCCACCTGAATCATGATTCTGCCTGGAGCCACACTCGGCGTGCTCGGTGGCGGGCAACTCGGCCGCATGTTTACACTTGCCGCACACAGTATGGGCTATCGCGTGTGGGTGCTCGATCCTGACCCGAACAGCCCGACGGGACGTATGGCCGATCGCCATCTGCAGGCCGCCTATGATGATGCGGATGCACTGGAAGAGAT
>DRKN01000035.1 GCA_011051755.1 Gammaproteobacteria bacterium | reverse complement strand
GTCTCTTGAAAAGGGCACGCCATTCCCGGCGAGACGCGCCTTGCAGCTAACGGCTTCCCACCACGCTGATAGGTACACTTTATACGTTACACCACACTAGATTCCACTCTCTGACGAAGACAACACAGCCAAACGCCATGCAACACGCCATCCTGCTCACCCTGCTGTTCACCACCTTCACGACACGGGCCGATTCCATTGCGCCCGAAACATTCTTCAACAGCGTCATCGCCCGCATGCAGACCGCAACTAGCCAGCTACGCGACACCACTTACACCTTCCACAAACAGGAATACGCCGACGGCCACCAACAGCCCATCGAGCACATCACGGTCAAGTACCGCGCGCCTAATGACATCTATATGAAGTGGCTGGAACCTATCCATCGCGGCCGCGAACTGCTGTTCCGCTCCGGCTGGAACGACGAGCAACTGCGTATCAGCCCCGGGCGCTGGCTGCCAACCCTAAACCTCGATCCGCACGGCCGCCTCGCCATGCGCGGCAATCGCCACAGTATCCACCAGCTGCCTTTTCCCGCCATCGTCGCCAACTTCGCAGACTCGGCGGCGCTGATCAGGGCCAATCCCGCATTGCAGGCACCTATCACCGATCTTGGTGAACAACGGCATTTCGGCGAAACCGGCCACTGTTATCAATTGCGTCTGCCGAAAGACAGGGAACCGGGACTGTATGCCGCTGAGGTCATGCTCTGTGTCAGCCTGCGCACCGGATTACCACTGCGCATCCGTTCGTGGGACGAGGTGAAGGGGCGTTTGCGGCAGGTGGAGGACTACGGTTACAAAGACGTGCAGGTAAATGTGGGGTTGAGTGATCGGGACTTCGATCCAGACAATCCAGATTACAACTTCTGATTCACGCCCCAGCCCCAGACCTCTGTGTAGGGCGCAGCCCACCAGGCATGAGGCAGAAAACGCTACGGTGGACGATGCCCACCAGCCGACGAACCCCAACCGCCCCCCCCCGGCGTCTCCACTGCCAGGCGCTCGCCGGCCGGCGCCTCATAACTGACCTTTGGCGGCAGTACCTCACCGTTGCGCAGGTTGCACCCCGCTACTCCATCGCCACCGCTCTGTAGTCCCCACGGAGCATGGCGGCGACGCTCGGTGAGCAGCGTCACAATGGTCGGGGCAAGGAATTCAAATTCGCGGATCAGGCCGTCGCCGCCGGAGTGCCGGCCCGCGCCACCGGAGCCGTCACGCAGGGCATAGCGGCAAATACGCAGCGGGTAGTGGCTCTCCAGCACCTCAATGGGTGTATTGAGGGTGTTGGTCATATGGGTCTGTACGGCACTGAGACCGGGGCCGCACGGGCCAGCGCCCATACCGCCACCGATGGTTTCGTAATAATCCCACTCACTGCCGGCGACACGGGAACCCATGGCAAGGTTGTTCATGCTGCCATGACTGGCGGCGGCGATGCTATCGGGCAGGGCCTGAGCCAGCGCGCCCAGCACCGCGTCGACGATACGGGTGCTGGTTTCGACATTGCCGGCGGCCACCGCAGCGGGGCGGCGGGCATTGAGCAGGCAGCCCTCAGGGGCAAGGATCTCGATACTGCGGAAGCTGCCGCTGGCAGCAGGGGTGTGGGCCGGCATCAGACAGCGGAAAGCGTAATACACGCCGGCAGCAGCCACCGACAGCGGGCAATTGATGTTTCCAGCGGTCTGCACCGCGGTGCCAGCGAAGTCGACGCGAATATGGTGGCCATTGACGTGAAGGCTCACTTCGATGGGCAGGTCACTATTGCCGCAGCCGTCATCGTCCATCCAGTCGCAAAAACGGTACTCACCATCGGGGATGGCCGACAGGGTGCTCTGTGCCAGACGTTCGGCATAGTCGTTGAGCTGTTGCAGACCGTCTTGGTAACCCCCCACGTCGTCACCGACCAGCGTCCGCAGCCGCGTCAACCCGGTGCGGTTGGCGCTGATCTGCGCGGCGAAGTCGCCACGCAACTGCTGCGGGTTGGTCGTTACCCCGGCAATGTGCCGCAGCATCGCTTCGTCCAGCTCGCCGGCGCGTAGCAGGTAGGAGGGTGGAATGATCAGCCCTTCTTCATCGAGGCGCCGCGAAATGGGCATGGAGCCGGGAGTGTTGGCGCCGATATCGGCATGATGGGCGCGGTTGACGATGAAGCCCACCCGCTCACCTGCCACATGCAGGGGCGCGATCAGGGTAACGTCAGGCAGGTGGGTACCACCGAGGAAGGGATCGTTGAGGATCACCATGTCGCCCGGCGACCAGTCCACCTCGCGCACGATGCCGCGCATGGCATAGGCCATGGAGCCGAGGTGCACGGGGATGTGCGCGGCCTGCGCGCAGAGTTCGCCGTCGGCGTCAAACACGGCGCAGGAATAGTCCAGGCGATCCTTGATGTTGGGCGAAAAGGCGGTACGTTGCAGTACCGCACCCATTTCGTCACACACCGCCTCGATACGGCTGGCGAAGATGCTGAGTTCGATGGCGTTCATGGTCGTGGTCTCTCTAGTCCGGCGGCATTAAGCCCCAAAAAACACGGTTGCCCAAAGACCTCCGTAGGAGCAGGCCATGCCCGCGATGGTTTTTATGCCGAAACTTCACCCACTTGCAGGAGCGCCTTCAGGCACTCCCACAATGTCATGTGCTCAAGCCAACCATCGCGGGCATGGCCCGCTCCTACCAAACACGCCTTATCATAGAGCTTTAGTTGGTTATTGATCGCAAACAGGTTAGAATGAGTCCAGCTCATCGCCAAGTCTGACGCCAACCGCTAGAATGAGCGGTTACCGCGAGCTCTAATTTACCCCCTAACGTCAAACAGATCGACAGGAGAATACCCGATGGCACATGAACTGCCCGCATTGCCCTACGCCCAGGATGCACTCGAACCGCACATTTCCGCCGAGACCCTGGAATACCACTACGGTAAGCATCATCAGACTTACGTCACCAACCTGAACAAGCTCATCGAGGGTACCGAGTTCGCCGACGCCTCCCTCGAAGACATCATCATGAAGGCCAGCGGTGGTCTGTTCAATAACGCCGCTCAGGTCTGGAACCATACCTTCTATTGGAACTGCCTGGCCCCCAACGCCGGCGGCACCCCCAGCGGTGATCTGGCCACGGCCATTGGCAGCACCTTCGGTTCCTTCGACGAGTTCAAACAGAAATTCGCCACCGCCTGCGCCACCAACTTCGGTTCCGGCTGGACCTGGCTGGTGAAGAACAGCGATGGCAGCCTGGAGATCGTCAATACCAGCAACGCCGGCAGCCCTCTGACCGCCGGCCAGACCCCGCTGCTGACCTGCGATGTGTGGGAGCACGCCTACTACATCGACTACCGCAACGCCCGTCCCAAGTACGTCGAGCACTTCTGGAACCTGGTCAACTGGGACTTCGTAGCGAACAACTTCGCCGGCTAAGTTTCGCTGATCCATATATAAAAAACCGGGTAGGGTGGGCACGTTTTATGTGCCCACGCGGAATATGAAACCGGGCCAACATACATTGAATTATTCTATCCGCATAAAACCAAATTAACGCGTGGGCGCATAAAACGTGCCCACCCTACTTGGCCGGCTCGGCCGCACGCCCCTTTTTTTATATCCATCTATTTCCTTAATTTCTGCAAATATCCCACCAATTCATGGATCCGCGTGCTTGGATTGTCTGTATGGTTTTTCTGTGCGGCTCTCAAAGCTCGTTCTGCATTGACTTTAGCATCTTCCAACTGTATTAACCGCTGACCAAACACGCCATAGGCTGCTTTTTTATAATCCGGCCAAAATATATCATTTAATTCACGCAGTACCATTTTGCAGGCGCTCTTATTGCCGGCAGAGTTAAATGGCTTATTCGTAAGGCTTTCGTCTCGCCTTTCGCCGGGCTAGCTTTGGCCTGCTTGGCCTTGCGTTTACGATGAACATTATCCGTCCCCATGCTGCACCTATGCAGTTTTCAGCTTCCGAACATAGGGCAAAGCACCATAACGCCCAGCCAGGTAGGATATCTCCAGATTCTCCCGATTTTTTCGTGGACTAAAATCAGTTAGCGGAATCAATTCAGTAGCCTGTTTCTCATTTTTTTCACAAAACCAAATCTGGTCGCGGCGAAATACTTCCTGACTGAGAATGGATGTCTCGTGGGTGGTAAACACCAACTGTGCATTATTGGGATTCGTCTCCGGGTTGTGGAATAACTCCACCAGGAAACGCACCAGCTTGGGGTGCAGATTGTCATGCAGCCCATCAATAAACAGCACACGACCATTTTTCAAGCTATCCAGCCAGGGGCCGGCAAAATTAAAAAGCTTTTGAGTGCCATCGGATTCTTCATCAAACTCAAACATTACCGTACGGCCGTCTGCGGCTTGGTGTACCGTTTTAATCTCAATGATCTCTTGATCTTTCAGCTCTTTGAGCAACTGCTGTTTATACGCCTCAGGCATACCTTCCGGCAGACTGTGGATATCAAATTTCTCTTTAATCACCTGCACATCATGGATATCCAGGTCTGCCGCCTGCAGAAAATCAAGCACCCGTTCGTGGCTATCTGGATTCGCGCACAAGGAAGCGGTAAAGGCAGGCCCCCACCCGCCTAGCTGAGCAGTACGCAAGGTGTGCTTAAACCAGTCATACACCGGCTGCAACTGCTCGCTGTTAAGCTGCACTGCGGTGGAAAGAAATAGGGCCTCCAGGCGTGTAGACTCCTGCCAAAGCTGTTTTTGGCCGGACAGTGCCTTCCCCATCGTCCAGGCATAGTGCTGCCGCTCTTCATCCCAGACCCGGCTGAACCAGCGTTGAGGCGGCCCTTTGGGAAAAGCCAGCAACCACTCCTCCAACACTTGAGTGCGGGTGACGGTAAAACCATATTGGAAACGTACACCGCCGGCAATAAATACCACTTCAAACTCGGTGGGAGCCTGCTCTGTTCCGACATCCAATCGAAAGGGGGAAACAGGAAGCTCATCACCACGCTGTACCTTGGTGGCAGAATCCGCCACCACCCTCTCCATGGCCCGCAGGGCTTTAATGAAGTTGGATTTGCCCGCCGCGTTGGGGCCATAGATGGCTGCCGAACGTAGCAGCACCGGATTACCTGTTCCAGGAGCCTGAAAGGTATTGCTTTGCTCCAGCTCACCCCCCTTGCCCTTGACCAGACTAAAGGTTTGCGCCGTTTTGATCGATCTAAAATTGGCCACCGTAAATTCAACCAACATCACGCCACCCCGCACACGGCAAATTTCGACATTTAATGCCAAAAAATAGCACAAAAAAGCTATCAGTATAAGTATTTGTGCAATTTTTGGTGTTTTTTGTCAAAAAAGACATTTTAACGACGACTCGAACTTAACAACTAAGAAACGTGGAATCACCACAGCGCCCATCCACAGCCATCTAACCGGGCCAGATAAATTCCACCCGGATGCCGCTGGGCTCAAAACACATCATGTGCATGGCGGGGCCGTCGCGCAGCAGCTCCGGGGCGAACTCGATGGCGACACCCCCGGCACCGCGAATACGCGCGTACACAGCCTCCAGCGCTTCGCGGCTGGCGACAGTGAAGGCGACATGGTGCAGGCCCACGTTACGGTGGTAGTCGAAACTGCACGCGCCTTCGGCGGCACCCCACAGGGTCAGCATGATCATTCCATCCGAAACGAAGATGGCAGGATAATCCGCATCGCGGTGCACCTCCCGCCACTCCAGCAGCTCGACGAAAAAGGCCGCCGAAGCCTCTGGTCGACCGACGTTAAAACCGAGGTGGTGAACGCCCTGGGTCATCGGTTTTTGCGCTGGCATTGTCATCATCCCTCCCTGTCGCTTTCGTTGCCGGCCATTGATGGCAAACGGCTGTTGCTGCGATCCAGCAGATAATGCGGCCGCGCCTTGATTTCGTCGTAGATGCGCGCCACGTAACTGCCCAGCAGGCCGAGGCTGAACATCAGTACGCTGCCGATGATCAGCAGCAGCAGGATCACGGTGGTAAAACCATCCAGGGCCTGGCCGGACAGTTTGTCGTACAGGGCCTTGGCGCCGAGCAGCAGGCTAACGAGAAATGTCACGCCGCCGAGGAGAGTCACCAGTTGCAGGGGCAGCGCGGTAAAGGAGGAGATGGATTGCCACGACAGTTTCAGTAAACGCAGTGCGCCCCACTTGCTTTCGCCCGCCTCACGCGCCGGTTCTTCGAAGGGAATCCGCGCGGCAGGAAAATGCATCCAGTTCACCAGACCGCGAAAAAACCGCGTGCGCTCCGGCAAGGAACGGTAAGCCTCGATGACTTTGCGGTCGAGCAGTTTGTAGTCGGAGTGGTTGTGCAGATCGAGGCCGGTGAGTGCATCAAAAAATCGATAGAAAACATTGGCAAAACAGCGGTACAAGCCACTGCGGGTAGTGCGGGATATTTTCACCGCTTCCACCACGTCGGCGCCGCCTGACCATAATTCAATCATCTTTGGCAGCAATGTGGGCGGATGTTGCAGGTCGCTATCCATCACCACCACGGCATCGGCATCGACGTGATCCAGACCAGCCATGATGGCGGCCTCTTTGCCAAAATTGCGATTCAGCACCAGCAACGAGACATCGCTGCGTTGCTCGCATGAAGCCTGCACGATGCCGGGGGTGCTGTCCGTGGAACCATCGTCGACAATGAGCAGGTCAGCACGGACATTCTCCGGCAACTCGCTGACATGGCGCAGAATTTCGTCGAGATTGCCTCGCAGGCCGTCGGCCTCGTTGTAGATGGGAATAACGAGGGTCAGCTTGCGCGTTGTCGGTGTATTTTGTGCTGTCATTATTTTGCCATTCGTCGCCCAAGGCCAGCAAAAATCAACCTGATATTGAAATACATCATTGCCAACAATAACAGTGTCAATGCCGACAAGCTCAGGCCGAGATAGAAATTGTTGGGCACGAATTCAAATTCGACATCATGTTCGCCATCTTCCAGCCATACACCGTTGAAGAAATGATTGGCGCGCACCACGGGCAATGATTCACCATCAACACGCACCCGCCAACCGGGATAGTAAGATTCATTCCACACCAGCAGGCTGCGGCCCTCGACCTGTACCCGCGCCACCAAACGATTGGGCGACGGCCGTTGGCTGCTCAGCACACGACCGCGCAGGCCGCTTTCGTCATGACCGCTCGGCGTCACGGCAAAGGCGCTTTGACCCACAATCATGGCGCGATCTTCGCTCGCCACTTGCAGATAGTCACTGTCACGATTCAGCACTGTGCGGGGAAAATACAGCATGGGCCGTGGCTGGCCCACGTCCCACAGCAGTGGTGTCAGCTGTCGTGCCGACTGTTTCAGCCAGCGACTACGCTGAAACAGCGACATATCGGTCATGATGTAACGCACGTTGAGAAAGGCCAAATGCTGCAAAAAGCGGCCATTGGGCGGCAGGCTGTCGAGTAACCCGGAGATCAACGCGTGGTCACGGATGACCAGCCCTTCGGTTCCCTGCGCGTAGCGCACCCCGGCAAGGGTGCCGATGTGTGGCGACAGCTGACGACGGTATTCACCGTACACCTCGCGCACGCGCTCCGGCGGGTCACGATAGTCGGGGCGGGTGTAGACGAAGCCGGCATCTTCCCGGCCCAGCCAGCGGGTCTCCGGGATGTCATCCAGTATGTAATAGTCACCCGGCGCCTCAAGGTTGATTTTGCCGTTGAACGCGACCAGGTCGACCATCATGACCAATACTGCCATCACGGCGGCCAGCAACCAACGCGGTCGCTGGACGTATTTTCTCAGCCAGGCATCCACGCCCAGTCCCGCCAGCATGGCCAGGCCGACGTGCAACAGCACCACGTATTTTTCCGGGTAACGGAAAATGGCGAGGGTCTTGTAAACCCACAGGGCCGCCGGATTGTTACCGCCCAAGGCGAGAAACACACCAGCACCCGCTAATAACAGCCAGAAGATAGCCGATCCGCGCCGCGCCCAGAGGGCGAACAGGGCAAAGGCTGTGGCGATCCCACCGATGTACAGGGACAGGAACAGGGGCACGTAACCGCCGCGGAAGGTCTCGGCGATGTGCCAGTCTTCACGCGACAGGGCCGGTGGCCGGATCAGAGTCAGCAAATCGCCGAAGCGCAACGAATAGCTCTGGATTTCCGCCAGCGACAGGCCGGCGGTACGTACCGACTGACTGTACAGTTCATAGGTCGCCAGCAACTGTGGACTGGCCAGCAGCAGGGCCACAAGGTAGGCCGCCGCCACGCGCGGCAGCCAGACCAGTCTCATGCCGCCCGCTGCCAACATGATCTGCCGCCCGGCCACCACCAGACCGGTCATGATGCTCACATCCGGCGCGCCGGCAAGAGTCTGTAGACCCACTGCCAGCGCGGCCAGCACCCAGCTACGCGGCCCCGGCGTGCGGGCATCACGCTCAAAAGCCCACAGTACCCACGGCAGCCAGGCCAGGGCCTGCATAAAGTTGATCATGTTGACGGTGCTGAGCATACAGCCGCCGAGGCTGAACACGGCGCCACTGGCGAGCGCCGCGGGGGCCGCCAGCCCCATGCTGCGCGCCAGACCATAGGCCCCGGCAGCGGCCAGCAACAGATGGAAGGCCAATAACAAGCCGATGCCGTGATTGCCCTCGGCCAGCAGTAACAACCACGAAGCCGGATACAGTACAGCGGTCTGCATCTCGGCGAAATACGGCGTGCCCATGGACACACCGGGATTCCAGAATGGCAGCTCGCCACGCCCCAGGGCGTCGGCAAGGAATTGCTTGAGCGGTATAAAGAACACTTGAAGATCACGGAAATACAACGCATGACCGTTGACCAACGGCCCCCACATCAGCCACAGCACGGCCAGCGCCAGCAGACCCAGGGCGGCAACATCGATACTGCGGCGGGTCATCCAGCGCGGCAACGGCAAGGGTGTATCAGACATGGGCTTTACGGTCGAAATAAAAGAGCACAGAGAATAACACGCCGTTGCGGACACGCCGCCGCAGAAATTCTATCCCGTTACATTTAACCTGAAGCCGAGGGTTCAGACTTAAAACAAGACGAATAAACATTCCCGCCCCAAGGAACGGGGTATTGGGAGGCATTCACTCGCTACGCATTGCTCAATACTTGTTCGCAGCAAGCTGTGGGGAATTGCCCCCTCAGAGATCAAAGTAACGGAGTGGAACTAAAGTTCTCCACCGCCAATGCCGACACCACGATGACGAACCCACGACCGAGTCCAGCCAGCCCCCGTGAGCAGCAGCGCCCCTATTACCATTGACGAAATCACCGCGCGCGCCCTACCGGTCTTTACTCATTCCGTGCACGGCTTTCAACGCCTGCGTACCGAAAAAACCGCACCGTGGGAGAAATACGGCGACATCATTCTCAAGGATCCGGGGCTGGCGCTACAAACACTGAAACAGTTGCAACAGGCCTCCGACAAACCCCGCGAACAGGAAATTGCCAGTATGGAACAGGCCGCCATGTTGCTGGGCCTGGAACGCGTACACCGCCTGCCGACGGAATGTCCACAGATCGACGAGACCCTGCAAGGTCTGGCCCGAGAAGGTTATCCGCGTGCCGTGGCCCGTGCATTCCACGCCGCCTACCAGGCCTGGGACTGGGCCTATATCAAACGTGACCATGCACCGGACGAAGTGCTGCTGTCCGCATTGATGCACGACTCGGCGGAACTCGCCCTGTGGGTCAATGCACCACAGCGAATCCATCAACTGCGCCGCCTCACCCTCCGCGACCGCATGCCCTCGGCTGAGGCCCAATATATCGCCCTGGGCGACAGCCTGGAGCACTTTGGCCGCCGGCTGGCCGAAAAGTGGAACCTGCCACAACTGGTACACGAAGCGCTGCGCCCGGAGTACAGCAATGAACCCCGGGTACGCGGCGTGGTGCTGGCCGTGCAGCTGGCACGGCAGGTGGAATGGGGTTGGTACAGCCCGCAGGTGCAGGAAACGCTGGAGATGATTGCGGATTACCTGGAGGCCAGCCTCGAAGAGACCACCACCCACGTCCACCGCGCCGCAGTGCGTGCCGCGCATGAGGCGGCGTTTTACAGCGCCAGCGCCCCGGCCGCTCTGCTGCCACGGGTGCCTGGTGACGAACAATTCCTCATCAACGAAGAATTCCCACCGCAGGCCGATGACACATCGGTCAGACATCCGTCAACCGCTGCAACAGAAGATAGCGGGCCGGCGACAGATTCCGCCATCGTTTGCCTATCACCCCAGCCTGCAATTTTCGACACCATCCGGCAAGAAATGCAAGCAGGCATTGGCAAACTGGAAATCAACGATATGCTGCGCAAGGCCATCCACGGCATGCACGATGGCGCCGGCCTGAATCGTGCCCTGTTCGCCATGCTGAGTGCCGACCGCAACTATCTTCAGGCACGCTTCCTGATCGGCACCGACAGCGATCCCTATTTCAACCGCTTTCGCATCCGTCTCGACCAACCGCACCTGTTCAAACGCCTGATGGAAAAACCACAGAGCATCCGTATCCATGACGGCAACCGCGAAAAATTCTGGGGACTGGTGCCCAGTGCCGTCAAGACGCTCATTAAGACCAACAGCTTTTGCGCTCAGTCCGTACACATCAACGGCAAACCCGTGGGCCTGTTCTATGCCGACCGGCACAGCCAGGACTGCGACCTTGATGAGACCACCTATCAACGCTTTCGTCAGATGTGTCAGCTTGCCGTCAAGGGCATGGCGGCAAAAGCGCGTCAACGGGCATAACCCGACAAATGCCCCGGGATGAAAACCCTGGTGGGCACCCATCAATACCCCCGGGTAAAGCCAGTGAGTCAGGCTGAGTATTTTCCAATCCATAAATGAGTCTGAAGAGAGGGTGAGCAGGTAGGGTGGGCACGAAAGACGTGCCCACCCGGCAGGCTGGTGGCCGGTGGGCAGGAGGTTAAAAAAATGTGCAAAAATACCCGTCACGGAAAAACGCCTTCCCCCGGGCCTTGAACTTCCCTAGAATTTGCCGGAACGCTCTCTCCGTCACATGGAACCTCTGCATG
>DRKN01000034.1 GCA_011051755.1 Gammaproteobacteria bacterium | reverse complement strand
GCCCGGAGGGAGGCCCGCAAATGCCCCAATCCTGCGTTCCAGTCCTTGTTAAGGGAGGGGGCCATTAACGGCGGACTGCGCCTTGTCTTGGGGCATTTGCGGGCCTCTGATAGGTGCACTTTATACGTTACACCACACTAGTCTCTGGCCTGTTTTTCCATATGTTCCAGGCTGGTGTGACGCACGTCCTTGCCCTTCACCAGATAGATGATGTACTCGCTGATATTGCAGGCATGGTCGCCCATGCGCTCCAGGGCGCGAGCTGACCACATGACGTCCAGGGTGCGTTTTACGTTGCGCGGATCTTCCATCATGAAGGTGATCATCTGGCGCATGATGGCTTCGTATTCCGCATCGACCTTGATGTCTTCCTGGGCCACCGCAACGGCCGCTTCGGTATCCATGCGCGCGAAGGCGTCCAAGGCATTGTGCAACATCTTACGAACCTGTGTGCCCAGATGCTCCAGCTCACTGTACTGGTTCTTCGGCCGTTCCATTTCAGCCAGATGAATGGCCATGCGGCCGATACGTTCAGCCTGGTCGCCGATACGTTCGAGATCGGTGATAGTCTTGATCACCGCAATGATCAAGCGCAGATCCCCGGCCGCCGGTTGCCGACGGGCGAGCACCTGTACCGATTCTTCGTCAATGGCCACTTCCAGTGCATTAACCTGGTAGTCACGGCTGATTACCCTTTCCGCCAGTTCGACATCGGCATTCACCAGGGCCGTGATCGCGTTCTCGATCTGCTCTTCAACCAAGCCACCCATGGCGAGCACCTTGTTGCGAACGTCTTCCAGTTCTTCGTTGAATTGGCGCGAAATATGATGGCTGAGGCTGGTCTTATTCATCTTTTCTCCTTTAAGGGCACAAGCGACTAACTAGACTAACTAATAGAAGCGCCCCTTAACCGTAACGTCCAGTGATATAGTCTTCCGTCTGTTTTTCCCGGGGGTTGGTAAACAGGGTCTTGGTATCACCAAACTCGATCAGCTTGCCCATGTACATAAAGGCCGTGTAATCGGAAACACGCGCCGCTTGCTGCATGTTGTGGGTCACGATAACAATCGTGTATTTGTCTTTCAATTGGTAAATAAGTTCTTCGATTTTCAGGGTCGAAATGGGATCCAGCGCCGAGGCCGGCTCATCCAGCAATAAGACTTCGGGCTCGATGGCGATGGCACGGGCAATCACCACGCGCTGTTGCTGACCGCCGGACAGACCCAGCGCACTTTCGTGCAGACGATCCTTGACTTCGTCCCACAGCGCCGCGCCCTTGAGGGCCTTCTCCACCACCGCGTCAATACGCCGCCGATCCTTGATGCCCTGTAGACGCAAGCCATAGGCAACGTTTTCATAAATGGTTTTCGGAAACGGGTTGGGTTTCTGAAAAACCATACCGACACGGCGGCGCAGATCCGCCACATTGACGGACTTGTCATAAATATCCTGCCCATCCAGCAGGATTTCGCCATCGACACGCACGCTGTCGACCAGGTCATTCATGCGATTGATGCAGCGCAGCAGGGTGGACTTTCCACAACCACTGGGGCCGATGTAGGCCGTCACGCGCCTTTTCGGAATCATCATGTCGATGCCGTGTAACGCCTGTTTTTCGCCGTAAAACAAATTCAGGTGTTTGATCTCAAGACAGGCGGCCTCATCCGCCAGCCGGTTCGTCGCCGAACCACGGCCGAGGCTGTCCATATCAATGGCATGGGTCGGTGTCGTACTGCTACTCATCGTCAATGCTCTCTTTTGCTCTCTTTCATAACGGCCTTAATTTTCGAGGGCGCGATATTTTTCACGCAGTCGATTGCGGATGGCAATGGCCGCCAGATTCAATACCACAATTACCAATACCAGCAGCAGTGCGGTGGCGTAAACCAGCGGGCGTGCGGCCTCGACATTGGGACTCTGAAAACCGACATCATAAATATGAAAACCCAGGTGCATGAATTTACGGTCGAGATGCAGGAAGGGGTAATTGCCGTCCAGTGGTAAAGACGGCGCCAGCTTGACCACCCCCACCAGCATCAGGGGCGCCACTTCACCGGCGGCACGCGCAATGGCCAGGATCAGGCCCGTCATGATGGCCGGACTAGCCATAGGCAATACCGTGCGCCACAGGGTCTCGACCTTGGTGGCGCCCAGGGCGAGACTGCCTTCGCGGATCGCCTTGGGAATGCGTGACAGACCCTCTTCCGTGGCCACGATCACCACCGGCACCGTCAACAGCGCCAGCGTCAGCGAAGCCCACATAATACCCGGGGTACCGAAGGTCGGCGCCGGCGCGGCCTCGGGAAAAAATAGCTGATCGATATTGCCACCGAGAAAATAGACAAAAAAGCCCAGACCAAATACACCATAGACAATGGAGGGCACACCGGCAAGATTGTTCACTGCGATGCGGATCAGGCGTGTCAGCGGGCCCTGTTTGGCGTACTCACGCAGGTAAACGGCGGCCACCACACCAAACGGCACCACCATGATGGACATGATGATCACCATCATCACGGTACCGAAAATCGCTGGAAAAATACCGCCTTCGGTATTCGCTTCACGGGGATCGTCGCTGAGGAATTCACCCACCTTGACGAAATAGAAACCCAGCTTGTCCAGTAGTGACATGGCATTGGGACGGTAAGCATTCACCACCTTGGCGAGGGAAATCTCCACCTCACGGCCATCGGCACTGCGCAGAATCATGCTGTCGCGATTAATTTTCTGGTACAGCGTGGCCAGGCGTTTTTGCAGGATGTTGTATTCGGTCTGTCGTTCGGCGCGTTCTTTTTCCAGTCGGGCGAGCTTGACGGGATCATTGTCACCGTCCAGTTCCAGGCCACGTTTTTCAAGACGGATACGCTCCATCCCATAGTTGATGGCGCCGATTTCGGATTTTTCCAGGCTGTGGATCTCGGCCTGGATATCGCTGGCCCGGGAAAGCCGCTCCTGCAGGGCCGACCAGGCTCCATCACCCACCGCCACCGTGGCCCCTGCCTGTTTGACGCTCAGCAGATAACCATAAAAATTGCCCCACTCCAGACGCTCCACGGTGAGCAGGTCTTCCGGTGTCCGTAAATCACGCATATTGGGCCCGATCACCCAGCGGAAGTCCTGGCCATAAATATCACGATTGCCGGTCTTGAGCAGATAGCGCGTGACCGGTTCGTCACCACCAATCTCGATGCCGGCATCACGCAGGCGAGCGGCGGTCACCGCCTCTTCATCATGAATCTCACCAATCAGGATCGGCGTTTTGCCGTCCTGTTCCTGATAGTGGAATTCGAGGATATCACCCGGCCAAAAATGACTCAGACCTCGTGCAGCGATCAGCAACAGCAGGCCAAACACCAGAATCATGCTGATGCTCACCGCAGAGGCGGTGAACCAGATCCAGGGTTTTCCTGTTTGAAACCAGTGTCGAATCATTTTACCGCACTCATTTTAAACCCGGGTTACAGTGAACTGTACTTGTTACGCAGATTCTGGCGCACCAGTTCAGCCAATGTATTGAAGATAAAGGTAAAGGCAAACAGCACCAGCGCGGCGAGAAAAAGTACCCGGTAGTGGGTGCTATCCACTTCCGCTTCCGGCATTTCTACGGCGATATTGGCCGACAGGGTACGCATGCCCTGAAATACGCTGAAGTCCATCACCGGGGTATTGCCGGTGGCCATCAGCACGATCATGGTTTCACCCACCGCACGGCCCATGCCAATCATGACTGCGGAAAAAATACCCGGGCTGGCGGTGAGAATGACCACCCGCACCAGGGTCTGCCACGGCGTGGCGCCCAGCGCCAGCGAACCCAGGGTCAAATGCTTGGGCACGCTGAAAATGGCGTCTTCAGTAATGGAAAAAATGGTCGGAATGACGGCAAAGCCCATCGCCAGACCCACCACCAGCGAGTTGCGTTGGTCGAAATCCACACCCATTTCATTCGACAGCCAGGCGCGCATGTCACCACCAAAAAAGGCGTATTCCATGGGCGCACTCAATGACATGGAGAGCCAGCCCAGCAGCAGCACAACGGGGATCAGCAGTGCCGCGTCCCAGCCCTCCGGCACACTGTGGCGAATGACCTTGGGCGCATGATTCCAGATAAAGGCGAAGAGCAGTACACCAAAAGGCACGATCACCAGCAGGCTGAAAATACCCGGCAGATTGGCCTCGATCAGCGGCGCCAGCCACAGACCGGCGAGGAAACCGAGGATGACCGTCGGCAACGCCTCCATGGTCTCGATGCTGGGCTTGACGATGCCGCGCATGCGCGGGGCCATGAAATAGGCGGTGTAAATGGCCCCCATGATGGCCAGCGGCACCGCCAATAACATGGCGTAAAAGGCCGCCTTGATGGTGCCGAATACCAGTGGCGTGATGCTGAGCTTGGGCTCGAAATCATCGCTGGCCGATGACGACTGCCAGGCATGAACCGGCTCGTTATAGCTTTCGTACCAGACTTTACCCCACAGCGACGACCAGGAAATCTCGGGATGTTCATTGTGGATGCGCCAAAAATACATTTTCCCACTGGCATCCTCTGCCAGCATGGCATTGGCGTGGGGGGCAATGGCCAGCTGGGTCAGGGATACCGGGGCAACCCGGCGCTTCAGAATCAGGCGCTCGGCGGTGGTGTGATAGATGGCCACCAGGCCGCTCTCATCAGCGGCGAGAAAACCCTTGCGGGTGTATTCCGGGACGATATTGCTGATCGGCCGGTGCTGATCCGTGAACTGCCGGATCGGCCTCAGCACCGTGTTGCCGCGCTCATCCTGGACGCCAAACCATTGCACTAGGTGGCCACTGTCGTCGCCCACCAGCAGGGAAATATCACCGGTGAGAAATTGCAGACTGGTGATCCGCTGCCCCATATCCACCATGCGTTGACGATGAACCAGCGAAGGATTCTCCTTGTCGGTCACATCAAAGTGGCTGACGCTGCCGTCGCTGGTGGCCACATAGAGATTACGCTGCTCCTTATCGAGCAGCAGATATTGCACATCACCCTCGGGAAGCGGCAGTGTGACCTGATGACGTTCCAGGTTTATCTCGTCGCCGAACATATCCTCTTCCTTGAGGAAATGGTTCAGCAACAAACGGCCATCTACGGTCACGGCGACGATGGTGGCCTCTTCCTCGCCATCCTGCATCGCCAGCTTGACCAGCGGCTCGCCCTCATCGTCGATTTCCAGCGGCTCGCTGCCCAGCGGGTAGACGACGTCCGGGGTAATGGTGCGCACGTCGTTGGGATACGACACTTGATAGACATGCCGCGCCACCAGCGCTGTGCCATCATTGAAACCCACCGCAACGCGCGCCTGGGTGGGATCGCCAAAGGCGAAACTGGTGATTTCCGCCGTAGCCGGCACGGCCAGATCCAGGTGCTTGATGCCACCACCGGCGACGGTGGAGAAGAAATCCACCGCGCCATCAGCGCTGAAACGCACCGCGATCTCGGCCTGCTCCTCCATGGCCAGATGCAGGGTGCGGGCATCACTGCCGGGACGGGCATATTCGGCAACGGCCTCGGCCTCGGCCGATTCGAACAGCGGGAACACCACCAGTAGCAGATAGAAAAAGATCAGAACGATGGCTAGAATGACGCTGATACCGCCAAGTGCCACGCCATACCGCGCCAGGGAATCCTTGAACATACGCCAGCGGCGACGGCGCACGACAGCGGGATCACTGACAGCGGAAATTGCGCTTGAGAAGGAACGGTCAGACATGGCGAAATGATAGCCAACTTATGTGACAGTTTTGTGACAATGCATGACCGCTGTGAGGTGCGGCGCGATACCCTTTAGTGGAGTACCTCGTACCCACTGAACCCGACAGGGTTTACAGAGCACTACCGTGATCCGCAAGTTGTCCACCCTACACTCTGCGGTGACCGTCGATGAGTGCAGTAAGCGGTTCCGGGAAATTATTACGTACACGCTCCTTAGCGCACGTTCCTTAGTAAGTGTTGGGTCAATTGAAAATGAACCCCGAAACTTGAGTTATTACTTTTCGATGATCCCGGACCGGAACCGAGTGTGATCGTCTTTCTTTATCACCATCGCAGGGATATCGCTACGATGGGGGAGAGTATTTCGACACCCTCGGCAAATCTCTTGGTGGATATTCGAACTTTGCAATGATCGGCATATAGACCAAGCAAGCCTCTGGGAGTTCCCCCCGGCTCAACCGAGGAATTACCTTACTAAATTCAGCCGCTATTGGAGAAGTTGGTGGTCAAATATCGATATTCCTGCATAGAGGCATCCTATTAGGAAAAAAGAAAAAACTATGCGCTAATTCCAGTTTTTTTCAGTATAATCCGCTTGGCTTGGGTGTAGATGAATAAATGGTCACGCAGACTATTGAGTCTAGTACCTCTTACCTGAATCCGAGGGCTCAGGTATAGCTACTCCTTAAGTTTATGAGGACACGCCCATACACAGGTGATAATCAGCTTATTGTATAGGTGGATCTTTACAGAAGGGTGCGTAGGTGTGATCGCACTTTAATTTTAGTGATACACAAGGAAATCAATGATGAAAATGTTAACTGTGGTAAAGTCACTTGTTGCTGGTTTTTCTGTAGTTTTTTCCGCAACTTCCCTCGCTGTCCCCCCTCACCTTCCTGACCTGGTCACTGATGGCAACCGATGGTCCATTACCTTTTATAATGATAGCAGCCCTCAACATACACAATGGGCTACGCAAACATTGTGCTTTTATCAAACCGGCGTAGTCGGCACTCACCAACGATACGCCTGGGTGTCGGATAGCTATCCTGACTGGAATGGGCGTGCAACCCAGGAAGGCGACCTGGTCATCATGCACGGTGATTTCCAGTGGCCGTTCGGTACCAAGAATGGCGGCCATGATGCTATGGAATGGGAAATTGTTACCCAAAGCCCAAAAAATTTGGGGGCGGGACATTGGACCGAATGGGTCGAAAATGACCGTGTGGGTAGAACCATTGGTTTTGGTAATGCCGAATTCATACGGGTTGGAAAATGTAAGGCTGAAAGCCTAGCCAAGGCATTGGAGTATGGCCAAACAATTCCGCGAAAAATTGGCACTGATGGAAGATTGGAGACCAACCCAATGGGCATTCAGGAAGATCAACTGACGGATACCAAGGGAAATTAGCCTTTCATGTCATGATTTTAATGACCCGCATGGAGCGATAATGGTTTTTCCTGCGGTGTGATACCTGCTGTAATATATGGTAATAAAAAGCCCGGCAAAGCCGGGCTTTTTATTACCCACCTCGGTCATAGCATCGTTGCGACGATAAACCCCGTTGATGTACTGCACGTAGCGCTCAACTCACTCATGTTTTGCGATTATTTCCACATTGCATGAAGAATACACGCTAAGGGGATAATATTGCAATCTTCCTTGGACTGAATTTAGCACGCTTTATCATAAACCGTGTTTCCGTCCGCCCCGCTGCTTTAACTAGATACAAAAATCTGTTTATTACACTCCTTTACTCTTCAAAGCCCAAAGACGGTCAAAATGCTCAGAAAAACTGGAATGTGCCCCGGGCATATTTTCCGGAACAATAAAAGCGCAGTT
>DRKN01000033.1 GCA_011051755.1 Gammaproteobacteria bacterium | reverse complement strand
TTCTCAAAGTGCGTGAAGAGAAAGGGGTTACGACAGAAATTCGTCGCTTGCTATCTGAAAGGGGAAAGGGGTCGGGTATGTTGAATCATTCTCAAAGTGCGTGAAGAGAAAGGGGTTACGACAGAAATTCGTCGCTTGCTATCTGAGAAAAAGGAATTTAGGCAAAACATTCCACGTATTTTAACGATGATACAATCAACCTGACCCCTTAATAAGACCCCTTAATTAATTAACGATGATACAATCAACCTGACCCCTTAATTACTTAATTAACAACCTGACCCCTTAAATGATTAAATGTTGACCCCTTAAACCGGGGGGCTTGAAATAAATCGAGGCCCTCTACAGATACCATTCGTCAGGCATCTCGCAGGAAGGCATGGGTGCAACCCGTTCGCGCCGTGCCTCACCCTCCTTGGGCGTGATCGCTACTTCCACCTGTTCGGCGTCACGCCCCTTGCTGAAGCGCGCAGCGATGCGTGCGGCGAGGGCGATATCGTCCGCGTCGGGTTGACCATCCAGCAGTACCAGCGGGCCGGGGTGACTGAGGGTACGAATATGGGTGAATTGCTGGCGGTAGCCCTCGAGGAAATTGTTCTCTCCTTCTTCGCGGCCGATGATTAGCTTGAAATTCGGCCGTGGGCGCAGGTGGCGGCCCACCTTGAGCAGCATGATGTCGTCGATTTCGTACTGCCGCTCGCCGCGTGCATTCCACAGGTCGGCGAGCTTGTGCGAATAGGCCTCGTCGGTGAGAAAGCAGCAGCCACCGGAGGGCTGGGCATAGTCATCGATACCCATCTCACGGGCCAGAGCGATCTGTGGTTTACGGCCACGACCGGAGAATCCGTACAGGTGTTCGCGGTCGACCCAGCCCTCGCGCTCGGGCAGGGTCTCGGGCAGGTTCTTGCCACACAGGGGACGCAGCAGGCGGTCTTCGGCGCCGGATTCACGCTGGATCACGGGCATGGTGTCACGGCGCTGGGACATGGGCCGCTGGCCGATCACCTCGCCGGTGATAATGAAGTCAAAGTCGTGGTTCTGGATCCACTCGTAGGCCTTGCGCACCATGAAACACTTGCAGTCCAGGCAGGGGTTCATGTGCGAGCCGTAACCATGTTTGGGATTGATGACCACGTCCTTGTATTCGTCGATGACATCGATGATGTGCAACTTGATACCGAGGGTTTCGGCGACCCATAGGGCATTGTTACGCTTGGGTTTTGCGCGGTCTTTCTTGCGGATGGCGTGGGTATGACCCTCGACGCAGAAGCCGGTGAAGAAATTGACCCCTTCGACGTAGATGCCCTGATCCATGATCACGCGGGTGGCGAGCATGGAATCGAGTCCGCCGGAAATGAGGGAGAGGGCCTTGCGTTGTCTGCACATGGTCTATGATCGATGAATGGCTGCGAGCCGACAATTGTAGCCTAAAACGGGTGGGCCGGACATGTGGCGCATAGGCAAGAACACTTTATTCACCCCCCCCCCTGACCAAGGTTACTGCGCAAAGCGCAATTGGAGTGTCCGCCACCGGATGAGACGAAGCACGGCGGAAAACGAGGGCGGTTGAAGCGATCCAAAGCAAGAAATCTTCTGGAACGCTCGATTGATTACGAGGACGACGCCTTGCGATTCATGGAAAGCGAGATCGCTCCCTTCACCAATAATCCGGGTGAAAACGATATCCGCATGACGAAGGCCGCGCAGAAAATTTCGGACTGCTATCGATGAAGGTGCTGAAATAGTTACATTTTCTCAAATAGTATCCGTCGTGTGACTTGCCCGCGGAGTGGCCGACTGAGCTGGTGAAATTCAGCGAGTAGCCTGGATGGAGCGAGCTGGAGTCCGTGCCATCGGGTTTTATTTCGGGTTTGAGATTTCCTCGCAAGCCGGTATTGCGTGGCCTGTCGGCATCGATGCGTACAGGTTATTTTTCGATAACCGGCTGTGTATCATCGGCCTCGCGGAGCGCTTGTTCAGTTCGCGCCAGCACCTGTCCCGGGTCATTGTCGCGGTGGCGATGAATCAGGGTGTAGCCGCAGTGCAAAATGCAGGCGGTGTCCGGGTGTTGGCGTCGTTGGCCGTAGAAGCTGTCGCGCAACCGCTGCAAGCAGGCTTCAATGCCATTGCGTTTGGTGCCAATCAGCAGCAGGGCGAACTGATCGTCGCCGAGGCGTGCGACGAGGTCTACCTTGCGGCTTACTTGCAACAGGGCGCGGGCCAGCCGTTTGACGGTGTGGCGGGCGGTTTCCTCCGGCAATGTATTGACTCCGCTCAGCCGGATACGCACGACACATACTGGTATGTTGCGGCGTGCGAAGTCGTAGGCGCGGGTGAATTCGGTGTTGAACTGACGATGATTGGCGAGCCCCGTGAGGGGATCCGTGCGGTTTTGTCGTATCAGCTGTTGCTGTTGTGTGCCGAGATTGTGACGGATATCGCTGAGCGCGGGCAGGATACGGGCGGTCTCGCTCAGGCCGGGGGATGGGAGTTCGGCATCGGCACGCCCGGAGGCCAGTTGCTCGATATGACTGCGTACTTGCTGGAAATCGCCTTCGATCCGGCGGGTGTGACGGCGAACCAGCAGCACCAGACTGCCGACAATGAGCAGAAAAGCGGACACATTGAAGATCACCAGGCTGATAAAGCCGGAACTGGCGAGGCTGGGTGCAGCCTCGGTGAGTTGCAGTTGCCAGTCGCTATGACGGATCGGCAGGCTGGCGCTGTGCGCTGTGGCGTCTGTAGCCAAGTGGCCCCATTGGGTGATGACATCGCCATGGCCGTCGCGCAGGATGAAGTGCTGGCCGTTGCGGCTGTTGTCGCGCAGCAGTGCCTGTAGCTTGTCCAGACCAAAGCTGACGAAGAGCAGGCCGAGGGGATTACCAGCCTCATCGAGCACTGGGGTGGTGAGATCGAAATGGGCCAACTGTGGAATTCCCAGGTGTACCGGCGGCGACTTGGCGTGGCTGCCCTGGCTCAACTGCCCCAAATCCGACAGGCACAGCGGATCAAGCTGCTGGCTGATGGGGTCACCGAGTATATTGCCGTGGCCATCGAGCAGGGCTACGCCGCTGGCCCGGGGGAGAAAGCGGCGTATCTGCAAAGCCCAGCGCTGCGCACTGTCGGTGTCGCTGAGGGTGGGAAGATCCTGCGTGGTGGGTTGCTGGGCGATGCGCCGGATAAGTTCGTGCAAGTAACTCAGGCGGCTTTCAATGCGTTGTGCCTTGGCCTGCAATTGGGGGATGAGGTCGCTGTCACCCTGCGACTGATAGTAAAATTTTGCCAGACTCAGATTGATCGCCGAGAGGACGAGAAACAGAATGACGATCAGGGCTGCGCCGAGATAAGTACGGGTTTTTACCGGGAGCGGTTTGTGAGCCGGGATAGTGAGAGGGGCCTTGGGTGAGGCATAGATCGCGGGGCCGCCGTGTTCGGGGGGCTGGTGCATCGGCTCGTAATCCTGGCTGTATGGGCTATCCCGGCTCAACGCTGTGGCATCGCGTTTGGTTCCATTGCCGGGAGGGCGGCGACGGTGCCGACGGTGCCGACGGTGGGCGCGGCCTATTTTAGAGCCGGGCGGCGGGGATTATAAGCCGCAATTCTGTGTTTATCGCCATGTATTGATTAATGATATTCATCGGAATGTCGTTAACCCTTAGTGATCAAACTTTCCCCCGCGGTATACCGGGTAAACCACCTTTTTCTCCAGGCGGGATAAATAGGGTATCCTGCGCGGGAAATCTGTAGTGGGTATGCAAATGATACGGCAAACTGTTTTTTCGCTCTGTCTGCTGGTGTTGGTGGGTTCGCTCTGTGCGCAGGAGAGGGGCGCGACGCCAGCGCTGACTGCCACACAACTGTTGCACGAAGCGGGTCAGCTGTTTGGTGAAGTGCAGGAGCTGGCGGTGGAGCTGGAGATCGCCCGGCAACCACCGCCGCGGGATCAGCTCCTGGTGTTGGTCTCCCTGTTGCCGGACGAGCGCTTCGAGCTGGAAGCGGTACAGGTGAAGATCGACGGTGATTTCGCGGCCTTTCATGAATACAGCGTGGCGGAGATCGAAGCCCTCGCTGCGGGCGGCGCGCATCGCCTGCTGCTGAAACAGCTGCCGCCCGGCCGGCATGAGCTGGTGGCCCGCTGGGTCGGCAAGGCACACAAGGCCAAGGAAGGAGAGATAGTGCGCGAGGTTCGCTGGGCCTTCCGCAGCGGTGAGACCCGGCGGGTTGTAGAGCTGGCGTTGTCGCAGGGCGAGGAGCAGCCTTTTCCACGCTTTTCTCTGCGGGAGTGGAACTAGTGGTTCGTCAATATCATCTGCCTGGATCACTCGCATGTTTGCCGATGTGGTGTGTTGTGGCAGTGATAACGGGTCTGTTGCTGGCCTTGCCTGCGACCGCGTCGTCGTTGCTCGATCCGCAGATCCGTGCGGTGCATTTCGATGTCCGCCTGGGTCAATCGCTGCGTGCGATGACCCGTCTTCAAGCCGTGCGCCGGCAGGGTTTCCTGGATCATCAGGCGCAGCAGGCGGATCTGCTGCTGGGCGATATGCTGTTGCAACAGGGATTGGATCTGTCGGCGGAGGCGGTTTTACTGCGTGCGAGCGAGGCGGGCGGCGAGCAGGCGGATGCAGCCTGGCTGCAACTCGGGCGTCTGCATTACCGGCGCGCTGAGGATGCGGCGGCGTTGGCGGCCTTCGCGCGAATCCGCGGCCCGCTGAGCGGGGTAGCGCAGCAGGAGCGTCTGCTGCTGGAGGGTGAGTTACTGCTGCGCTCCGGGCGTCTGTCCGAGGCGGAGCAGCGGTTGCGGGCGTTGCTGGAAGGGCGTAAAAAGCGTTCGGATTGGGTCGACTATGGGCGCTTCAATCTTGCTGTGGTTCTGTTCCGCAGCGGGCGGGAGAATGAGGCACGCGAGCTGTTGCTGTCCCTGAGCAAACAGAATACAAAAGACCCTGCCCTGCGTACCCTGTCTGACAAGGCCAATCTCACTCTGGCCTATGACCGTCTGGAGGCGGGTGACATCGACGCCGCGACAGACTTTTTCAAAAAAGGCCGGCTCAGCGGCCCGGTGTCGAATACGGCCCTGATGGGGCTGGGGCGCGCCTGGGCCGCACAGGAAGAATACAAAAAGGCGCTGGTGCCGTGGCTGAAGCTGAGCAAACGCGATCCCGCCGATCCGCTGGTGCAGGATGCCCTGCTGGCGGTGCCCTATGGTTTTGGCAAGCTGAACGCCTACAAACAGGCATTACAGTATTACCAGCAGGCCTTGAGTGTGTTCGAGCTGGAGCTGGCGCGTGTCGGCAAGGTCGAGGGACAGGTCAATAACGGCGACATGGTACGTACCCTGGCCTCCGGTTTCAGTGCCGATGATGTGCTTGAGCGTGAGGTGCTACCGGCGTTGCCCGAGGCGTCCGGCGCCTCCCACCTGTGGCAGCTGTTCTCCACCCACGAATTTCAGGAAATGCTGAGGAGTTACGTGCGGACGGGGCAGTCATTGAAGAAAATCACTCGCTGGACGTCACAGGTCAAGGTGGACGACAGCCTTCCGCCCGCGAGCCGCGCAGCATTACTGACACGTGCCACCACCCTGGAGACCCGTTTGACCACATTGTCCGGTAAATTGCAGGCCCATATGCAGTCCCTCGCCTTACAGGAGCTGGCGCAGCGTCGTAAGCGTATTCAGGCCTATACCGACGAGACACGGTTTTCCATTGCGCAGATCTATGATTATGCCGCCAAGCGCTGGGGTGGCAAGTAATGGGCGCCGCTAATCGCTGTTTATGGCCTCTGCGCAACCTGCCAAGGGCTGTCGCAAGGCGGCGCGCGCAGGTGAAGGCTGGTTGTCCTCCACAAGCAAGCCAACGCCGAGACAGCGCTTGGCAGGCAGTGCCCTTCGGAGCCCACAGGCGGGTTCGCCTTTGGTGTCGCCTAAAGCGCCTACTGTCGCCTCAGGGCACCTGCTTTTTGGTGGTGCAACTTTTTAACAACCAGTCAGCCTACAAAGTTACGCCTTGATGGCGAACCCGTCTGTAGGCCAGAGACCGCAAACAGCGATTAGAGGTGCCCATATGCGTCTGTATCGTTACCTGCCCCTCGGAGTATTGCTGTTGCTATCGGCCTGCGCCAGCACCGAGGAAACGCTGGGCGATCTTGGTGAGTTGGATATCCAGATCGAGGATGATGCCGCCATCCTCGGTGCGCGCGACAAGGCCATGGACAACTACTGGGAGTTTGCCGCCAATTCCTCGGAAAAAGAACAAAAAGTCGAGGCCATGCGGCGTTTGGCGGATCTGGAAATGGAACGCAGCGATGAGCGTTTCCAACGTCAGGTGGAGGTGCTCGACCGCATGACCGAAGGTGAAGGCGCCGATATCGACACCCTGAAGGCGGTGACCTATCGTGGCGCCATCAAGCTCTACGAGGATGCCTTGATCATCGCACGCGGTGGTTCTCAGGAACCCATCCTGCTGTATCAGCTGTCCAAGGCCTATGAGCAGGCGGGCAGCCACCAGCAGGCGCTGGATACCCTACAGGCCCTGCTCGATCTGCGACCAGAGGCGGAAAACCGGGATGAGTTGCACTTCCGCCGTGCCGAGCTGCTGTTCGACATGCGCCAATTCAAGCAGGCGGAATTTGATTACGGCCAGGTGCTGGAGGTGGGGCCGCAGTCCCGTTATTACGAAAAGTCGCTCTCCAAGCGCGGCTGGTCCGCCTTCAAGCAGGAGCATTACAAGCGTGCGCTGGACTCGTTTATTGCCCTTATTGACCGCAAGCTGCGGCAGACGGATGGCCGTATCGTCAATGACGAGAGTCATCTCAGTCGTGGCGACAGGGAATTACTGAGCGACATTTTCCGCGTGGTCATTCTCAGCTTCAAGGAGCTGAATGGCACACAGGGCATCAAGGCCTATTTCGAGGATTACGGCCAGCGTGATTATGAAATGCGCCTTTATCAGGCCATGGGTGACTTCTATCTCGCCCAGGATCGGGTGCAGGATGCCGCGGCGAGCTACATTGCCTTCGCGCGTGATTTTCCCATGCATGAACAGGCCTTTGAGTTTGACCTGAAAGCCGTGAAGGCCTATGCCGATGCCGGCTATTCCCAGTTGATGATCAAGGCCAAGCAGGAATTCGTGCGCCGCTATCGGGTCAACGGCAATTTTTGGCGCCGGCACCTGGATCAGGAGGAAACGGTGTTGGCGCGTCTGCGTCCCCTGTTGCGCAGCAACTCAGAAGACGTGGCGCGCCACTTGCACGCGCAGGCACAGAAAAGCAAGAAGCCGATGGATTATCAGCGTGCTTTCCTCTGGTACAAGCAGCACCTGAAATGGTTTGCCAAGAGCCCCAAGGCGAAGGAGCTGAACTTCCTGTATGGCGAACTGTTGTTTGAGGCCGGGCAGTTTGCGGCGGCGGCCAAGGAATTTGAAAAAACCGCCTATCAATATCTCCGCTTCGGCAGAGACGCCGAGGCCGGTTATGCCTCGTTATTGGCTTACACCGAACGTGAAAAACAGCTGACGGGAAAAGAAAAGGAAACCTGGAGCCGTATGGCGGTGGGTAGCGCCATGCGTTTCGGCAAGACGTTTCCCGGCGATTCGCGCGCCGCCAGCGTATTGACCAAGGCTGCGGAAAACATGTTCGCGCTGAAAAAGTATGGCCAGGCTGCGGTGGCCGCGCGGCAAATCCTTGAGTTGTCCACCGAGACATCACCCGAGACCCGGCGCACGGCATGGAAAATCATTGCTCGAGCGGAGTTTGAAAAAGGGGATTATTCACGTGCGGAGGTGGCCTATAAGGTCGCGCTCAGCCTGACATCGGCAGAAGATACGGTTTCGCGCAAACTGCTGAAAGAAGGGCTGGCCGCTGCGGTGTACAAGCAGGGTGAACTGATGCAGGCGAAGGGTAATGTGCAGGGTGCGATCGCCCAGTTTTCACGCGTCGATGCGAATTCGGCCGTTGCCGAGGTTGCCGAATTTGATATTGCCGCCAGCCTGCTGAGTAGTGAGGAATGGTATGCCGCCATCGAGGCGTTGGAGAATTTCCGTGATCTGAATCCGGCCAGCAAACTGCTGCCCAAGGTGTCGCAGAACCTGATCCTGGCGTATCAAAAGACCGGCCAGCCGTCCAGGGCGGCCGAGGAACTGGAGCGCTACATCGGTCTGGTGGACGACCCGGAGCTACGCCGTGAGGCACTCTGGCAGTCCATTGAGTTGTATGAAAAAGCCGCTGATACGGCCAAGGTGCTGGCCAGCTACGAGCGCTATGTCGACGAGTATCCGCGGCCGCTGGAGCAGGCGATGGAGGTGCGTCAGACGCTAGTGACTATTTATAGTAATGCCGGAAATGTCGCTTCGAAACATTTTTGGCAGGAAGAGATCGTTCGCCAGGAAAAGGCGGCGGGCGGGGAAAGTACGCAGCGCATGCGCTATCTGGCGGCCAAGGCGGCCTTTGAGCTGGCGCAACCGACACTGGAAGCCTACCAACGCATCAAACTGGTGGAGCCGCTGCAGCAGAACCTGAAGCGCAAAAAAGAGAAGATGCAGCTGGCGGTGGACGCTTTTACCGCGACGGCCAACTATGGTGTTGCCGAGGTGACCACCGCTTCCGTTTATATACTGGCGGAGATTTATACCGACTTCGGGACTGCGTTGATGGGATCACAACGCCCGGCCGGTTTGAGTGAGGAGGAGTTGGAACAATACGACATTCTCCTCGAAGAGCAGGCCTACCCGTTTGAGGAAAAGTCCATTACCATCCACGAGTCCAATATCGAACGTATTGCGGATGGTATCTATGACGAATGGGTGCAAAAAAGTTTTGACAGGCTCAAAACGTTAAGTCCCTTCCGTTATGCGAAGGTGGAAAAGAGTGAGCCGATGAGTGGAGAAATCTATTGACTGTTATTGCTGGAGGGCTGTCTGTGCCTGGACGGAAATGGCTGGGCCTGTTGCTGGCGTTGGCATCCCGGCAAGGTAATACTGATAAATGCAGAGCCTCCCTCCCGGCGCGCTGCATCCGTCAGTATCACCTTGTCGGCGTACTCATGGTCGCCGGGCTGTTTGTGGGTTGTGCGGCAACCGGGCCGCAAGAAATCGAGGAAAAAAGTGCAGAAAATGCAGAAAGTGCCGGGCCTGCCGTGGATCCGGCAGCCAGTGCAGCCTTTGATGCTGCGCTGCAGGCCATGGCGAATGGCAAGGATGTCCAGGCCGAAAAGATCCTGTTGACAATGACGCAGGACTTTCCGCAATTCTCCGGCCCGCATGCCAATCTCGGCATCATCTATTTTCGTGCCGGCAAACGGGACAAGGCCGAAACCGCTTTTTTACGGGCGGTGGAAATCAAGCCGGAAAATGCCGTCAGCCTCGACTATCTCGGTGTGATCAATCGTGACAAGGGGCAATTCAAGGAGGCCGCTGGATTTTACCAGCGGGCGATCAAGGCCGACCCGAAGTATGCCTATGCGTATCGTAACTATGGCATCTTGCTGGAACTCTACATGGGTAAACTCAAGCAGGCGCTGGCGCAATACGAAAAATACCAGAAGCTGAGCAATGGCGAAGACAAACAGGTGGCGAAGTGGATTGTCGATCTGAGCCGGCGCAGCGGAGTAAAGAAATGATGCGACTTGCCGCTCTGTTGATGATTGCCTTGTTATGGGGCTCCCCGGTCATCGCTGAAGACCGGTTGGACATGGATACCACGGCCATCAAGGGCTCGCGTGAACTGCCCAAGGTGCTTTACATCGTGCCGTGGAAGAATGCGCGGCTGGGGGCGCTGGTTGCCGGTGCCGGCAGTGGGTCTTTTTCCGCCGAGTGGGCGGCGGTCAATCGCGAGGTATTTCGCCGCCAGGTGGCCTATTACGATTTACTTTATGTAGATTAGTGGTTCTCCGGGGGTGCGCGAAAAGGCTTTCTGCGCTAAAGTTCGGCGTCGATTTGGCCGACCTTTCCGGGTCAGCGCTGTCGGATATCGCGATTTGTCGTGATGCCTGCTCGAAAAATGTGAATTCAGTCAATGTAGCCCGCAGGAATTTGCGGCATTGTTGGGCTTCAGGCATAACCGCATGAAGTCATCGATTCAGGCCAACAATGCCTGATTACGATTTGTGAGGAGATAAGGTATGGATGGCGTTAACGCGATCGTGAAGTTTTTCCAAGAAGGTGGGATGTTCATGTACCCCATCATACTGGTGTTTGCGCTGGGCGCGGCAATTGGCCTGGAACGTTATTTCTACCTGACCAGGGCCAAGCTGATCAACCGCAGCATGTGGGATAAACTGACCCCGCTGGTCAAGGCCAATAACTACCAGCAGGCGATGGCCATCAGCAGCAGATCGAAGAGCGATGTGGGCAAGATTCTCGCTTACGGTCTGACCCGGCTACAGGCCACCAAGCGCCGTGACGACATCGAGATGGCCATGGAAGAGGGACTGATGGAGATCATCCCGCGCCTGGAGAAACGCACCCATTACCTCGCGACCTTCGCCAATATTGCCACCCTGCTGGGCCTGCTGGGCACCATCATCGGTCTGATCCAGGCCTTTACCGCCGTCGCCAGCGCCAATCCTGCCGACAAGGCGGATCTGCTCTCCGCCAGTATCTCGGTGGCCATGAACACCACCGCCTTTGGCCTGATGGCCGCCATTCCGCTGTTGCTGATGTACACCGTGTTGCAGACCAAGACCACCGAACTGGTGGACAGTATGGAAATGGCCACGGTGAAATTTCTCAACGCCATTACCGAATACCGCCAGCCCAGCCATCGCAACACCGACTAAGCGGAATCCATAGCGATGTCTGTCAGAACTCGAGTGAGGCGCGCCCGCCGCAGCGTGCCCGAACTGGACATCACCGCCTTCATGAATCTGATGGTGGTGTTGGTGCCATTCCTGTTGCTGTCCGCCGTGTTTTCAAACCTGGCCATTCTCGAACTCAATCTGCCACCTGACAATCAGCAGGCCGATAATGAGCAGCAGAAAAAAGAGCGTAATTTCGAGGTTATCGTGCGCAAGGACAGTCTGGTGGTGGCCGATACCCTCGGCGGCGTGATTAAGCGTATTTCACTCAAAGACGGTAAGCAGGATTTCAAGGCACTGTCCGATCTGCTGGTTGCCATCAAGTTGAAATATCCCAAAAAAGAGAACATCAGCCTGCTGCTGGAGCCGGAGACTCCCTACGATACCCTGGTACAGGTGATGGACACCGTGCGCGAGGTCAAGGTGCTGGAAGTGACCTCGGTGGTGAGAAAGGAACTGTTCCCGCAGATCGCCATTGGTGACGCGCCATGAAGGCCTCACGCCGCGCCAAACGCATGAGCCGGCACCACGCCCGTGGCAAACGAAATGTCGGACTGAACATGGTGTCGCTGATGGATATTTTTACCATCCTGGTATTCTTTCTGCTGATCAGTTCGTCTGCGGTGAAGGATCTGCCCAATGCCAAGCAGATCCAGCTGCCGGAATCCATTGCCGAGCAGTTGCCCAAAGAGACCGTGGTGATCATGGTGAGCGACCGGGACATCGTCGTGCAGGGGCGCAAAGTGGCCGATGTGAGTCGCGTGATGAAGAGCGCAGACGGTGAGATCAAACCCTTGAAAGAAGAGCTGATACGTCTGGCCGGCCGCAAACTGAACCAGATCCCGCAGGCTGACGGTGAGCCGGTGATCCGCGAAATCACCATCCTCGGTGACAAAACAATTCCCTTCCAGTTGTTGAAACGCATCATGCTGACCTGCACCCGGGCCAGTTACAGCAATATCTCACTGGCGGTCATGCGCAAGACGGAAGACAAGGGGTAACCGGGCTGTGAGTAGTATCTATCGCCAGTTTGTTTTGCCCTGGACGCGTGTTGCGGAAGAAGACCGTCGCCTGAAGGTTTTCATTGTTACGGTGCTGTCATTGGCCCTGTTGCTGAGTGTTGTCATTCCGTTGATTCCCGTTCCCGAGGAAGACCGCAACAAGGCCAAGGAGTTGCCACCGCGGCTGGCACAGCTGGTGATGGAAAAACAGAAACCCAAGCCCAAGCCCAAGCCGGAGCCGAAAAAGGTCGAGAAGAAGGAAGAGAAGAAGGAAGAGAAGGAAGAAAAGAAGAAACCGGAAAAGAAAAAAGAAGAACCCAAACCAAAGAAGAAGGTCGAGCCGCCGAAGCCAAAGCCCAAAGTTGACCGGGTTGCCGAAGCGCGCAAAAAGGCCGCCAGCGCCGGCTTGCTGGCCTTTAGTGATGATCTGGCCGATCTGCGTGATGCGCCCGTTGCGCCCCGATTGAATAAGGGCAAGTCACTTTCCAAAGGTGGGCAGGCGGCAAAAAAACGTGAACGCAGGATTCTCACCTCCGGTGCGACCAGCAGTGGAGGTATCAATACCGCCAATCTCAGCAGTGGTGTCGGCAACACGAATCTTGCCGGTCGTCAGAGTACCCAGGTCGAGAGTCCGGTGGACATGGTGGCCGCGGCTGGCCCGGCAACGCCTACCGCCAAGGATTCGAAAAAACCGTCGCGAACCTACGAAGAGGTCTCGCTGGTCTTTGATCGCAACAAGGGCGCCATCTATTCGCTCTATAGCCGCGCCTTGCGCAAGGATCCCACCCTGCAAGGCAAGGTGGTGCTGGAAATTACCATCGCCCCGTCGGGCGAGGTCACGGCCTGCAAGGTCATCTCCAGTGAGCTGAACGATGCCCGCCTGGAGCGCAGGCTGGTGGCGCGTGTGAAGATGCTCAATTTTGGCGCGCGGGATGTCGAAACCTTGATCGTCACCTATCCCATCGACTTCCTACCCTCCTGATTACGATGGATTTCAATCCAGCAAAAAGCCGGCGTCGTTGTGACGCCGGCTTTTTGCTGGGATCGAGAGATGTGGGCTGGGCCTGCTCAGGCGGTAAGATCGATGCCGCTGAGTGTTTGTTTCGAGGTACTGTTGCCGGTCACCTGTGCATAACTTTCCATGGCCTTGGTTCGTATGCTCGAATGGCTCTCGCCTGAAAATCGCTGTGCCGCAAGCTCGGCCCGTGCCTCAGCGGCCATCTGTCCGGCCCTGGCGGCGATGGCAAGATCCTGTTGAGAGGGTTTGGCCGGCGCCTGTGCTGCGGCACGAATAATCTGGGTTTTTTGCAGGGTTTCCTCTGCGGAATTGCCGGGTGAGGTGTCAATGCTCACTTCACCGCCAGCGGCGTAGCGGCGGTTGTCCGGCCCGATTTCATAGCTGTAGCTGGCACCGCCGCGTGCCAGACCACCGGCGGCGGCCATGTGGGCGGCCTCGTGGGCACGCACTTCACGGTCACGACTTTTTAGCGTTTGCACCTGCGCCCGTTGTTCTTCCGTCAACGACGGATTCGTCGCGGGGGAGCCGGAGGGTTCCGTCTTATCGTCTGTTGTGGGATGGGTCGTGGGTGGCGCACGCATGCCGGCCTGAGGGAAACCGGAAAGGGACGTGCCGATCTGCATCGTGTGGAGATCAGGCCCGCTCGTCGAGCAGGCTGCCCAGCATCTCATCGGCGGCCTTGACCACCTTGGCGGATGCTTCGACCTGGTGCTGATTGGTGCGCAGATCGATCAATGCACGGGCGGTGTCCGCCGGGTTTGTCGTGTTGTCGGTGTGGGCGATCTGCGTGGCGCTGCGGCGTATGCCGTCGAGGCCATTGTTGATGCCAGCGATGCCGGTTTGCAGGGTGGAGATACTCATGTCTTGCCTCGTCCCGGTGATTGATGCCGGGGAAATAGCTTCTTATTCAGTGGTTGTCGTCCATGCGGCCTCCGGCTTGAGGGCGTCCCGGCTGCCAGAGTACGTCGCCATTTTGTTGTGAGTGATTGAGGTGGCGGGCCAGAACGAAGAGCAGATCCGAGAGACGATTGAGATAGCCGATGGTCTGTGGTGACAGGGGTTGGTCGCGCTGCAACCGGATCAGGCGACGCTCGGCGCGGCGGCAGACACTGCGTGCGACATGCGCCGCGGCCGCCGCCGGAGTGCCACCGGGGAGGATAAATTCCTTCAGCGGTGTGAGTTCGTCATTGAGCCGGTCGAGGGCCTGTTCGAGGTTTTCGACGTGGTTGGGGGTCATCACCTCCCGGCCGGGGATACTCAGTTCGCCACCGAGATCGAACAGGCTGTGTTGGATCTCGGCCAGCAGTGTGTCCGTGTTTGCGGGCAGAGGCTGCGCGCGCAGCACGCCGAGCTGGCTGTTGAGTTCATCGACGGCGCCAATGGCCTCGATGCGCAGGCTGTCCTTCGGCACGCGGCTGCCGTCACCGAGGCCGGTGCTGCCGTCATCGCCGGTGCGGGTGTAGATTTTTGAGAGTCGGTGTCCCATGAGTACTCCGTTGATGGTGTGTGCTCGTTCTATTTTTCGCCACAGAAAAGTCTTTTGGCAATATGGTAAAACGTTTGGCCGCTAATCACGTCAATGAATGCAAATTTTTCATGTTTTATCTTTGCCTTCATTGCGAACATCCTCAGTAGGGTGGGCACGTTTTGTGTGCCTACGCGGAATTGCGCAATGAACGAGTCGATGCGTGGGCACACAAGACGTGCCCACCCTTCATGGCTGGTTGCATATCGCCAATTTACGGCTTCGTTCCGCCTATCTGTCCAATAACTCGATCCAAGCTTTGACCGGAACGTTTGCCTTGGTCGCCATGTGGAGCTGGCAGCCAATATTGGCGGTGGCGATATAATCCGGCATCCCGGCGCTCAACGATTGCAATTTATTGTCGAGCAATTGCCCGGACAGTCTGGGCTGGAGAACGGAATAGGTGCCAGCGGAGCCGCAGCACAGATGGCTGTCGTCAACGGGGGTGAGTATGTAGCCGGCGCCACGCAAAATCTTTTCGACGAGGTGCTTGAGTTGCTGGCCATGTTGCAAGGTACAGGGGGCATGGAAGGCCACTTTGATTCCGCGTGTCGCGTTTCGCAGTGCCGACAGGTCTTCCGCGGCGAGGATTTCGCTGATGTCCCTGGTCAAGTCAGCGACGCGTCTGGCCTTTTCGGCGTAGACGGCATCGTGTTTGAGTAATTCACCGTAGTCTTTGACAATGATACCGCAGCCGCTGGCGGTCATCACAATCGCCTCTGCGCCGGCGTCGATGTGGGGCCACCATGCATCGATATTGCGCCGCATATCATCAAATGCCTGATCCCGGGCCGACAGGTGTTGATTGACCGCGCCACAACAACCGGCGCCGGTGGCGCGGATGAGCTGGATGTTCAGGCGATCCAACACCCGGGCCGCTGCCGCGTTGGTGTTGGGCGCGGTAACCGGTTGAACACAACCATCCAGCACCAGCATTTTGCGTCGATGGGACTGCTCGGGCCAAGGCTTGCTGTGTTGCCTGGCCGGAATTTTCTGCGCCAGAGACTTTGGCAATAGCGGTTTCAGTGCACGCCCAAGGTTTAGCAGGGCACCGAATCGTGCGGTGTACGGCACAAGCGCACGCAAAGCGCCATGGATAAACTGTTCCCGCCAAGGGCGCCCGACGCGTTGTTCGACGACATGGCGACCGATCTCCACCAAGCGCCCATATTGCACACCCGAGGGACAGGTGCTTTCACAGGCGCGGCAAGTGAGGCATCGGTCAAGATGAGCTTGGGTCTTGGCCGTGACCTGGTGACCTTCCAGTACCTGTTTAATGAGATAGATGCGGCCGCGGGGGCCATCGAGTTCATCGCCCAACAATCGATACGTCGGACAGGTTGCCGTACAAAAACCGCAATGTACGCAGGCGCGCAAAATACGTTCGGCTTCCTGGCCCGCGTCGCTGTTTTTGAATGGTTCGGTCAATGATGTCTGCATTGCAAACCTATAAGCCCGGATACAGGCGCCCTGGATTTAAAATACCCTGGGGGTCAAAGACGTGTTTCATGTTTTGATGTAATCGCCAAAGCCCCTGGCTCAGCGGTTGGAACACATCGCCTTCACGTTGGCCGCCGCGATAGTGGGTGGCGTGACCTCCGATGACAATCGCGCTGTTGCGGATCGCCTGGGCATCGTCATCGCTGGCCAGCCAGCGCTGCCCGCCGCCCCATTCGATGAGCTGGCAACCGGATAAATTCAACGGCGGCGCAGCGCTTGGAAGCGTCATACGCCACAAATTGTCCACGCCGTTGAAAAACGGCAACCTGTGCTCGCGCAAGTCCTGCCAAAACCCATCGCCATCATCGACACGATCACCGCCTATTTTCTTAACGCTGGCCGCAACGGTGGTTTCCGCCCCGGACAGGCGTACATATAAACCGTCATCGACATGGCAGGTCGCCGACAATGGCAGCGATGTCGCCGCCCAGGCGTTCATGCGCTGCAAGGCTTCTTTCTCGCTGCATTGCTGCACCAGCGTGGTTTCGAATGCGGCGCGAGGCAATACCTGGAGGCTGACTTCCAATAGTATGCCCAAGGTGCCCTGTGCTCCGGTCATCATCCTCGACACATCGTAGCCGGCGACATTTTTTATGACTTCGCCACCGAAACACAACACCTCACCTTTACCGTTGATGATTTTACTGCCAAGCACGAAATCCCGTGCCGAACCGCTGTAGGGTCGCCGGGGCCCGGAAAAACCGCAGGCAATGGTGCCACCAAGCGTCGCCGTATCGCCGAAATGCGGCGGCTCAAAAGGCAGCATCTGCCGATGTTCGGCGAGGGCCTGTTCGATATCCACCAGCGGTGTACCGGCACGGGCGGTAATGACCAGTTCCGTGGGTTCGTAATTGACGATGCCACGATGCGCTGAGGCCGCCAGCGTTTCACCCACCGCCATACGGCCATAAAATGCCTTGCTGTTGCCCCCGACAATATTGAGTGGACGTTGATCGGCAATAGCCGCGTCGAGCTGTTCTTTCAGTTGTGAGGTTATGTCGGTCATGGGGGATTGGCGGGTTTCGCGCTTTTTTTTAAAACCGTTCGAGTTCGGGAAATGCGATCTGACCTTTATGCACATGCATGGCGCCAAACTCTGCGCAACGGTGCAACGTGGGTACGGCCTTGCCGGGATTCAACAGGCCCTTGGCATCGAAGGCCCGTTTCACCCCGTGAAACTGCGTCAGTTCGGCAGGGCCGAATTGCACGCACATTTGATTGATTTTTTCCATGCCGACGCCATGTTCACCGGTAATCGTGCCGCCGACCTCGACACATGTTTGCAGAATTTTACCGCCAAATTCCTCGGTCTTTGCCAATTCACCGGGATGATTGGCATCGTACAGAATCAGTGGGTGCAGGTTGCCATCGCCGGCGTGAAATACATTGGCGACGGCGAGGCCGTATTCCGCCGATAAATCACGGATGCGCCGTAACACTTCCGGCAAGCGCTTGCGTGGAATGGTGCCATCCATGCAGTAATAATCGGGGGAAATGCGACCGATTGCGGGAAAAGCGGCCTTGCGGCCTTTCCAGAAAACCGCCCGTTCCTGTTCGTCTCTGGCGATGCGCAACTCGGTGATATCGCAATTTTCCAGGATTTCACGGACGCGCGAGACCTGTTCGGAAACACCCTCGTTGCTGCCGTCCAGCTCACACAACAAGATCGCCTCGGCATCGCGTGGATAACCGGCGTGGACGAAATCCTCGGCGGCATTGATGGCCAGTTTGTCCATCATTTCCAAACCGGCGGGAACAATCCCCGCCGCGATGATGGCGCCGACGGCGCTACCGGCCTTTTCCACATTATCGAAGGCGGCCAGTATGACCTGGGCCCGTTCCGGCGATGGCAGCAAACGCACGGTAATTTCGACGATGACGCCCAGCATGCCTTCGGAGCCGGTCATCAGTGCCAGAAAATCATAACCGGGTGTGTCGAGGGCTTCACTGCCGATCACCAACAATTCACCCTCGATGGTGACGATTTTGAGTTGCATGATATTGTGCACCGTCAAGCCATATTTTAAACAATGGA
>DRKN01000032.1 GCA_011051755.1 Gammaproteobacteria bacterium | reverse complement strand
GGGAAGCCGTCATCTGCGGCGTTGCGTCTCTTGAAAAGGGCACGCCATTCCCGGCGAGACGCGCCTTGCAGCTAACGGCTTCCCACCACGCTGATAGGTACACTTTATACGTTACACCACACTAGATCCACATCGGTAATGCATTTTCAAAACCGTGGGCTGGGTTGAAAGATTCCCCCAACCCCCAAATTATCTTACACTCCGCCAAAGCCACCACCGCACAACACGGATAGGCCTCACGCATACATTGCCTCGCATGATGGATACTGCTATGACCACCGCCACAGCCGACCCAACCTCCTGTTGTTTATCCGCCCTGACGAGGAGCTACAAGCCGTAGTAGGTAGTCGTTTAGTACTGCGATAAACCCATAAATTTCTGCTCTTTTCTTTTAAGGTTAGATGTGGACGAAATTTTTTTTGTAGCGATAATACTTTTTTTACTCCTTTTTCTGGGAGCTATATTGGGCGCTGTCTCGTTCTTTAAAGTCCGCCGCCTTGAATGCGAATTGCTCGACACCAAAATTAAAATATCCCGGCTGTTGACGGATAAAGAGTGGGCTGCTGGGAAACAAGAACCCGGTCATATGAAGAATGATGAATTGAATCCTGATTTACGCTCAGCTCAGATAAAAGAGGAACTGGTTACAGAAGAACCATCCGCCGACAAATCGCGCGACGTCTGGACAGACGGGGTTACGACATATGAGGCAGAGTGGACACAGCCACAAAAAGCCAATGAAGATTTTCAGGCATCGCCGATTTTGGCTGATACTGCAAATTCCTGGCGCAATCTGGAAGAAACCATTGGCAGTTTATGGGCCGTATGGGTCGGCGGATTGGCCCTTGCTTTGGGTGCGGTATTTCTCGTTAAATTTTCAATAGAAAGAGGCTTGTTAAGTCCTGGTGTAAGAATTTTTCTTGGGCTTTTATTTTCCGCTGTTTTGATTGTACTTGGCGAATGGAGCAGACGGCGAGGCAGGGTGTTTTCATTTCCCGGATTTGCAAAAGCCGATATCCCGGCAATTCTGACAGCTGCCGGCACGATGGGCGCCTTTGCCTCCGTTTATGCCGCTTATGAACTTTACGATATGCTATCGCAACAGGTGGCGCTTGTTGCCTTGGGGGTAGTGGCTATCGCGACAGCATTCGCCGCATTATTACATGGCCCTTTGCTTGGGGCATTAGGAATCTTGGCCAGTTTTGTCGCGCCAGTGCTGATTTCCACCGGCAATCCGTCAGCCGTGGGGTTAGGCATATATATCCTGTCGGTTTCCGTTTCCGGCTTTACTGTAGGCCGGTTGCGTTTATCGAAACGACTTTCTGTATTAACCGCAAGCGGCCTCATACTCTATGGTTTCGTCCTGCATGATATTGCGAGATATGGGGGTCAGACGGAGCGGCTGGCCGTTGCCGTCTATATTGTTATTGCGTGGTGCATGATTGCCTATGTTTTTGTCACCTCCCTGTATAAAAAATCAGATAGCCAGTTAACAGAGATGGACAGGATCGCCACGGGCCTGCTGGCGCTAATGCTAACTCTTGTCCCGGGTGGCGCACTGCTTTATCAGCTCGATGTTGTCAGCGTGATTTTGCTCATGGCGACAGTGGCAGGGCCATTTATGCTGGCATTTTACTATTCCTCATCACGGGCAATTGTTTATGTCGCGCTGATTATCTCAGCAATTGCTTATCTGGGCTGGTCCGTCGATATCGGCGTATTGACTGAATGGGTTGACGCCGATATGGATAAGTTATCGGCCTATTTTCAAATACGCGAAAAAGTATCGATGTTCACATGGGTTGGCGTCATATTAGCGGCGCTTAGTGCGGCTATCGGCCTGTGGGGAGTGAAAAAATCCACTTCAAGGGCGGCATTGGCGATCGGCGGGGCATTCCTTCCATTATTGCTATTCTGTGCGAACTATATTCGCCTGGAAGGTTTTGCACCATTGTGGCCATACCCACTCATTGCGTTTGTACTATTTGTTGGTTATTTATCGATTGCAAATTATATTTTTCACCAACTCAGCAATGAGGCCGAAGGACGCGATGCCGCCTCCGCCGCCTACGCCGTGGCGGCATTTGCCGCCCTGGCATTACTGGCCAGTTTGGTGCTTGAGAAGGCCGCCTTGACCATTGCATTGGCGCTGATGGTGCCGGCAATCGCCTTCGTCTATCACCGACAACCATTGCCGGCGTTGCGGCCCCTGGCCGCACTTGCGGCACTGTTGTGGATAGGGCGCGTCTTTTGGCAGCCGGCTATCATAGAGGGGGATTTGGGCAGCAGCCCGGTTTTCAACTGGCTTACTTATGGTTATGGAATACCCACGGCAGGCTTTGCCTTCGCCACCTGGTTGATTGGCCGAACCGCCAGAGATCGCTGGTTGGAGGCATTGGAGGCAATTACCCTGGCCAGCTTTGTCGCCACACTGGGCCTGGTCGGGCTGCATGCAATTGATCCCACTCAGGTGTTTACGCCCATTGATACACTGGAAGAAGTGGCGCTGATCGCCATTATCGGCGGTGGCGTGGCGCTTGCCCTGCTGCTGGCAGATCGCACAAAAACCAGCTATGTACTCAAACATGGTCTCACCCTGCTCGGCGGCCTGGGTATGGTAAGTGCCGCTGGCGGTTTGCTGATCGCTTTCAACCCCTGGCAGACCGGTGATGACTTTGGCAGCGGACTTATTTTTAATGGCTTGCTTTTTTCCTATGTATTTCCCGGTATCCTTTATCTGACACTGGGTTGGCGTGCCCGAACTAAACGCCACCGGTTTTATGTCAATACGGCATTTGCCCTGGGTGCGCTACTGCTTGCCACATGGGTTAACCTAACGATCCGCCACGTCTATCACCCGAGCGCACTGAATTTGGGCTCGACCAATGACAGCGAGCTGTACACCTATTCCGTTGTTTGGCTGTTAATCGGTATTGCCTTGTTGGCAGCCGGCATCCTCGTCCGCATCAAGCAATTGCGTATGGTTTCCGTCGGCATACTGGTACTGGTTGTGGGAAAAGTGTTTCTCATCGACATGGCGGGCCTGGAAGGAATTCTGCGCGCCTTGTCATTTATTGGTCTGGGGGCAACATTGCTCGGTATCGGTCTAGTGTATCAGCGGGTACTGAGCAAACCGGGTTCCCAAAATTGAAAAGAACTAAACGATAAACGTAACTACTTAGACCGGAAAATTACGCTAAGCCATTGTTTTTTATTGGTCTAAAATTTCCTCAAAATCGCCAACACCTTCCAGTTTTAGCGATTTTGCTCGATTTTCTGAAAATCTTCCTTTAAAAGCAATGAGTTAAATGTCTGAATAGTTACAAATAAACAACCCCGCAGCAAGCTATTTCGCGATGCGAAAACGGGGTATTGAAAAGTGCTGACTGAATCTTGAGAGACCTGGAATACCGTCATTCCCGCGCAGGCGGAAATCCAGCATGTAGAAAACTTCAAGCGCTCTGGATGAACCGCTCCGGCGAAAACCGGCTCCCGATCTCTGGATTGCGACTCAAAACAGGCCGCAATGACGATCATCGCAACACCAAAAGTGGGCGCTTTTCTTAAAGAACCTAACTTTTGCTAGGCGAGTTGTGGGGAATTCGACCCAGAAAGATTAAAAAAGGCGGCTTGTTGCAAAATGCACGCAAACAATTGCTGCATAATATTTTCATTTTACAGCTGTAAGCGGTGAAATTCCTACGCCATGCACAGCATACTTGACGCGCTTAATGAGAATCATTACCATCCAAGGAAATTTAGTCGGCATGGTTCTCACGATGAAAACAAAGTACATCCTTTCTGCTCTATTGCTAGGCGTAAGCGCCATGCTTTCGAGTATCCCGCCCGTCGTCGCCAGTGAGGCGCTGGTGATTTACTCCGGGCGCAGTGACAAGTTCGTCAAACCCGTCATCAAGGTCTTCACCGAGCAGACCGGCATCCCCGTGATCCTGCATGGTGGCAAATCCACCGCCCTGCTCAATAAGCTGAAGCTGGAAGGCGCCGCCACCTCGGCGGATCTGTTCCTCAGCAACGACGCCGGCAACCTGCAGAAGGGCAGCGACCTGGGTCTGTTTCAACCTGTCAGCGCTGCCTTGGCCGCCCCCATAGATAGCAACTACCGCGCCAGTGACAACAGCTGGATCGGCCTCTCGGCCCGCGCCCGCGTGCTGGTGGTGAACACCGGGGGCGAATGGGCGAATAAGCTGGATTCCGTATTCGACCTCGCCGACCCGGCGCTAAAAGGCAGGCTGGCCATTACCAATTCCAGTAACGGCAGCTATATCGCCGGGGTCACCGTTTACATGCTCGCCGCCGGCAGGGAAAAGACCCGCCAATGGCTGGAAGACACCAAGGCCAATACCGAAGGCAAGGTTTTCAACAAGCACAGCAAGATCGTCAAGGCGGTGGCCCGGGGCAGGCAACAGGTGGGGCTGGTGAACCATTATTACATCTACCGCCACCTCGCCAACGACCCGGATGCGCCGATCAGGATCGTGTTGCCGGATCAAGGCCCGGAGGACATCGGTGTGGCCTGGAATGTCGCCGGCATCGCCATCAGCAAGCACAGCAAGCGACGCGTACAGGCCGAAAAACTGGTGGCCTTCCTGGTCTCCGAGGTGGGGCAGCAGATGTTCGCCGAAATAAACATGGAATACCCCGTACGTGACGGCGTACCCGCCGCCGGGCAGGTGCCGCCAGCCGGCAGCTACAAGGTAGCCGACATACCGATGGCCGAACTGGGTCGGCAACGTGGTGCCACCCTGGATCTGATCGAAGCCGTGGGCATGCCTTGATTTGGGCATGATACAGCAATTTCAGAGTTCCCACCGAAGTTTGGCAAAGGAAAACCGTAGGAGCGTCTTCAGCCGCGACAGTATTTTTGAACGATACGTCGCGGCTGAAGCCGTTCCTACAAGTGGATATATTCCAACCTGGGCACAGGCATGACCACCGCCACCCGATCCCGCTTTCGGCTGCCCACCCTGCGCCTTTCCCCCCTCGCCACCCTGGCGACAAGCGTGGTGCTGGCGGCCGCCATCCCGCTGCTGTACGTGGTCTGGAACAGCCTGCAACTAAGTGCTACGCAATGGCTGGGACTGTGGACTTCGCGCCTGCCGACACTGCTCTGGAACACCCTGTCGCTGGCCCTGCTGGTCGCCCTCGGCAGCGTCCTGCTGGGCGTCTCCAGCGCCTGGCTGATTGCCCGGCGTGAATTCGTCGGCCGTCGCCTGGCAGTATGGCTAATGGTGCTGCCCCTGACCATCCCGACCTATGTCTTCGCGCATATTTATACCACCCTGCTGGAAGACGATGGCTGGCTCGGCCAGCTGTGGATCGCCCTGTTTGGCAGTGACCAATACCTGCCCGATCTATTTAACGTCTGGGGCGTTACCCTGATTCTGACCCTAGCGGGATTTTCTTACGTTTTTCTGCTTGCGCATTCGGCGCTGGGGATCTCCACCCGTAGTCTGGAGGAGGCTGCATGTATCCAGGGCGCCTCGCGCGCCGAAGTTTTCTGGCGTATCAACCTGCCTCTGCTGCGCCCGGCCATTGCCGCCGCGCTGGCGGTGGTGGTGTTGCATGTGTTGTCCGATTTTGGCGCTGTGAGTATGCTGCAATACCAGACTTTTACCCTGAGTATTTATCTGCAAATGAGCGGCCGCTTCGACTATCAGGCCGCCGCCGGGCTGTCGCTGGTGCTGGTGCTGCTGAGCCTTGTTTTTCTGCTGTTGGAGCGTTTTTTCCGCAGCCGCCAGCGCTACTACTCGAGCCGTCAGTCGCGCCGTCAGTCGCGCCGTGCCGCAAACGTATTCGAAACCATTCTGATCTGGAGCTGGTTGGGGCTGATCACCCTACTGGCCTTCGGCCTGCCGCTGGCGTGGATGTTGAGCTGGAGCTGGGTGGCCTGGCAGGAACAGCTGATCGACGCGGAATTCTGGGGTTATGCACGCAATTCGCTGCTGGTAGCGGTGCTGGCCGCCAGCGTGGCGTTGATCGCAGCCCTGCCGGTGGCCCTCTATCATGCGCGCAAACACAACCTGCTGGGCGGCGCTCTGCTGCAACTCTCCAGCATCGGTTTCGTGCTACCCGGGCCGGTGATCGCCCTCGGCATCCTCAGTTTTTTCCTCGCTCAACTGCCGCTGCTCTATGGCGGCATGGCAGCCCTGGTGATCGCCCTGGTGATCCGTTTCCTGCCACTGGCAGTACAGTCGCAGGATGCCGCCATGGCCCAGCTCACCCCTTCCCTCGAACAGGCCAGCCGCAGCCTGGGCGCCGGGCCGTTGGAGACCCTCTGGCGCGTCACCCTGCCGATGATCCGCGGCGGCATGGCCACTGCCTGGGTGCTGGTCTTCATTGATGTGTTGAAGGAACTGCCGGCGACCCTGATCCTGCGTCCCACCGGTTTCGATACCCTGCCGGTGCGCATCTGGATCGAGGCCAGCGAGGAGATGCTGGAATTGGCCGCCCCGGCGGCGTTGATGCTGGTGATCGGCACCCTGCCGGTGCTGTGGATCATGTTGCGCGGTGAACAACGCTGACATGCAGTGACGAAACAGGTGCTGCCGGCATCTACCTGCTGATAGGCCGGGGCGGTGGCTTTCCACCGTCTGGGCAGGTTGATCTACAGTTGGATAGGAGCGAGAAACGGGTAGGTAGAGAGCAGGCTCTCACCTGCCCTCCCTCATCAAACCGTGCATGCGGTTCTCCCGCACACGGCTTTCCGATGTTCTTCACACTAGGCGCGCCGTTTTCCAGCCAGCCGTTGTCGGTACCTTGTATAGCCCATACGCGTAAACGCTTTTTGCAAGGCCCCGCGCCACGCTCCTTGACCCTGTGTCGTTTCCTCAGGTGTGTACGCAGGCGTTCTTCTGCGGTGTTTGTCAACATAGTTGTCGCCTCGATCTACGCAGCCTGATTTAACTCAGACTGTTCCTTCTCCGGGTTCAACCAGACCTGCTCCGGTAGCTCCCAGTTCCTGATCTCACCACTCCAGC
>DRKN01000031.1 GCA_011051755.1 Gammaproteobacteria bacterium | reverse complement strand
GGTACAGGGAGCGCAGTTCACGAGAGATTGCTTATGCGCTGGAAGCCCATATCTTTGCTGAACGCGTCGATCACCCACGAGATGAAGCCGACGTGGCCCGCTATGTGACCATGGCGTTGAACCATATCAGAGAGTGGATTACCGGTGAATTTAGTGATCCCGACAGGCACCGCCGCGCACCGTTTATGTTTGGCCTCACCGCCGAGGCATTGATCATGTTCTATGAATGGGAGCTGGATAATGGCCGCGACCCCACGGCTCTTTACAATCATGCCTCCGTACCCACGGAGTTTGTGCCTACCATGACGATTCCAGAAGCTATCAAGGCGATGGCGGATTATTTATACGATGAGGCCGTCGTGGAATCCGGCGACAACATGGGTAAACCCATGTGGGTGGCCGATCTTGGCGGAACCCGGGGCAACTGGAATGATTCGGGGGGAACCGGCTATGCCGCCTTCCGTTATGAGGATATCAATAGGGGAGAACCCGCTCCGGATCTGAATTTGCTGATTGCGCCAGCCTATGCCTGGTTGTTTCTACACTATGGTGAAATGAAGTACATCACTATTGCCGATCAATTGTTTGTCAGCGGTGTCAATCTTCCTAATCTCGACAGGAATACCAAAATATTCAATCAAAATTACCGCTGGAGCTTTGACTATATCAAATGGCGTAATGAGGGCTTTGCCAAGTGGAATTAATCGCACAGGGAAACGATTCACCATGGAGAATCCATCGATGAAATGAAGGCTGGAAGAAAGGACATGGAGGTATGCACCAGGGTTCCTCACCTTCCCATCATTGGGCAGTATCCAGCGGCATCGTGCGCACGTCGCACGCGACGGGCAGGCGTAGTGTGCACCATGCGCACAACAGGATAGATGGCTTCCCGGTGACTTTTTTGGCTCTGATGTTAAAACAACATTCTCTGTGATATTTAGCAAGCCCATCGCGGGCATGGCCCGCTCCTACGGGACTTTACTCTGACGCAAGCGTGCACGCGCCACATCGATGGCTTGATCCAGGTAGGCAGGATAGAAATCCGGCGAGGTGTAGCCAACAATCTTAGGCACCAGTTCGCGACCATCGCCATCCAGCAGATAGAGGGTGGGCACCATGCCGACCTTCTTCCGCCGCGCCAGCTCACCGCTGCTGATGTTTCGCCCCTGAAAATCACGCAGGTTGTCCGGCGTCTCCAGCATGATCTTGCGCAACAGCACCCGGCGTGGATCGTCACCAGCCAACTTCATCGGCCCCAGTACCTCGGCCTCCAGTCGCTCACAAAAATGACAGTCTTCACTGGCGAACATCAACAGGATCGGCACACCGGCCGCGCGCACAATGCGGCCCAGTGCCTGTAGGTCACTGGCCTCCATCAGCACCGTGTGGGGGCCATTCCCCGCCCTATCGTCTTCATTGGCCAGAGCCGGCCCGGCAAACAGACAAAGCAGCGCCAGTACAAGCCATCGCTGGGTGATAAAATTCTGTAATCTGGTCATCTACCGCTATCCGTTTACCGCTCGCCCATTACCCACTTCATCGGCCTTCAGGGCGCTTCTATTAATGACGTGCAATCTCTGCGAACCTCCGGCTCACCCCAGCAACATCCACAGGCCTAGTAAAGCGAGAAACAGGGCGAACACCCGCTTCAGCGCCGGCCCCGACAGACGGTGCGCCAAACGCGCACCCAGCGGGGCGAACAGCACACTGGTGACCATCACACCGAGCAGGGCCGGCAGGTGAACGAATCCCAGCGCCGCCGGCAGCCCTTCCACATTCCAACCCATCAACACATAGGTGAAACTACCGGCCACAGCGATGGGCAGGCCGCAGGCCGCCGCGGTGGCAATCGCCTTTTGCATGGCCACGTTGCACCCGCTCAAAAAGGGCACCGTAAGCGTACCACCGCCAATGCCCATCAGCGCAGAGACCCAGCCGGTCACCACCCCGGCGACGCCCATGCCAAGACCACCGGGCAAACCGCGACGGGATTCGGGCCGCAGCTGAAAAGCCATTTGCGCCGCCACCAGCAGTTCGAAAACACCAAAACCCATTTTTAGCCACTGCCCGGGCAGCCACGATGCCTGCATCGCCCCCAGCCCGGCACCCAGCAGGATGCCGGGCGTCAGTTGCCAGACCTGCGGCCACAGCACCGCGCCACGACGGTGGTGGGCACGCACCGAGGAGATGGAAGTAAAAACGATGCTCGCCAGCGAAGTGGCAATCGCCATCTGCATCAACCAGGGGCTGTCGATACCGCTCAGTTGCCAGATAACCAGCAACGCCGGCACGATGACCAGACCACCACCAATACCCAACAGGCCAGCGGACAGCCCGGCCAGCGCCCCCAGAGACAAATACATCAACAGGGCCGTCATTATTTTTTATTTTCCATTAATTAAGGTTAAACCTGAATCCGAGAGTTCAGGTTAAAACCACCGCCTTTAGCCGCTCAGCTTTCAACTACGTGTTTTTTAGCAAGCTGCCAGTTAATGTGGAACGAGCCTATCACTGAAAGATTTCAACCTCCGGTTGTTTTTTAAGCGCCGGGCATTGCTTTCGGTGGACGTTCAGTCCGGCAGCAGGGGTTCCGGATTGGCAATAAAATAGCCCTGGGCGTAGTCGACACCGATTTCATCCAATGCCTCCAGCACGCCCAGGCGGGTAACGAACTCGGCCACGGTCTGAATACCCATCAGGTGGCCGATTTCGTTGATGGCCGCCACCATGGCTCGGTCGACGGGATTACGATCCATGTCCTTGACAAAACTGCCGTCTATTTTCAGATAGTCCACGGGCAGGTTCTTGAGGTAATTGAAGGAACTCAGACCGCTGCCGAAGTCGTCCAGGGCGAAGTGGCAGCCCATGCGTTTGAGTTCGCTGATCAGGCCCACGGCGCGGCTCAGGTTGGTGATGGCGGTGGTCTCGGTCACCTCGAAACACAACCACCCCGGTGGCACGCCGCTGGCCAGTACGGCGGTAGTGACAAAGGTTGGAAAATCCTCATCACACAGGGACTGGCCGGACAGATTGATGGACAGGTTCATTACCCCGCCCTGCGCCTGCAGGGTACGCAGGAAGGCCAGCACCTGCGTCACCACCCAGCGATCGATCTGCGGCATCAGGTGGTAGCGCTCTGCGGCGGGCAGGAAGCTGCTGGGCGCGACCACCTCACCCCCTCCGGTACGCAGGCGCAGCAGAATCTCGCTGTGTGGCGTATCATCCCCTGCCGGCGAGATCCCTTTCATGGGCCGGATGGCCTGCTGATACAGCACGAAGTCGTCGTTTTCCAAGGCTTGACGGATGATTTGCAACCACTGCATCTCACCCTTCTGATGCAACAGAGCCAGATCGTCCGGCTCGAAGACGTGCAAGCGGTTACGGCCCTGATCCTTGGCCATGTAACAGGCGGAATCGGCGGCGCTGAGGACATCGGTGATATTGCCGCTCTGCGCGCTGATGGGCGCCAGACCGATGCTGATGCCCACGTCGAAGGCCTTGTCGGCCCAGATGAAACGGAACTCGGATACCATCCGCAACAGATTATTCACCACCCCGCGCGCCTGCGCCAGGTGGCAACCCTCCAGCAACAAGCCGAACTCGTCGCCACCCAGACGGGCGAGGGTATCGGCCTCACGGATCGAAGCCCGCATGCGCGTGGCCAGTTGCTTCAGCAACTCGTCGCCGGCCACGTGGCCGCAGGTATCATTGACCACCTTAAAACGATCCAGATCCATGTAGCACAGGGCATGCTCGATATTTTCATGCCGGGCGCTCTCCAGCGCCAGTTCCAGGCGCGCCTCGAATTCATGCCGGTTGAGCAGCCCGGTCAGGGAATCATGGCTGGCCTGATAAGACAGGCGGTGGGTGAGCGAGGTCAGTTCCGTGGTGTCGTGGAATACCAGTACCACCCCCAGGGCCCGATGGCCCGCATCTCGGATCGCCGAGACGCGCACATCCACCGCGAACGCCTTGTCACCCTCACGACTCAGCAGGTTCAATGACCCCGGCAGGGAAAAGCCGTCGACCGAAGCCAGACAACGCTCCACCGGATCCGTCACGGGCTCATTACTGTCTTCATCGATCAGCTGCAGCACACTTGCCAGCGGCTGCCCGATGGCCTCCTCACGGGCCCAGCCGGTAAGTTTTTCGGCCACGACATTGAGGTAGTCCACCCGTCCCACGGTATCCGTCGTCACCACACCATCGGCAATGGACTGCAATGTCGCACGGGCAAACTCGTCGGCCTTGTGAAACTGGGCCTCGGCCTCGCGGCGGCGCGCTTGCAACTGCAGGGTATGCACCACACTGGCCGCCTCTCGCGCCAGCACCTCAATCAGTGCACAATCCTCTGCACTGTAGTGGCGCCCGGGCCGCTGATCGGCACCCATGAGAATACCGATCACTCGATCCTCGACACGCAGGGGAGTAGCGATGGCCGCACAGATGTCGAATTTTGCGACCATGTCCGGGCTGACTCGCGGATCGCCATGCACATCGTCGATGGCCAGCAGGCTTCCCTGACGGAAAACGAAAACGGCCATGGAGGTGGCGGCAAGCGGGATCCGATAGTGGCCCTGCGGCCGATAGGGGACACCGGTCTGCGCCACCCCGACCAACTCCTGCGCCGCTTCATCGAACAACAGTAGAAAAGCGATATCGGCGCGCAAGGCCTCCTGGCAGAGCGCCACCACCTGCTCGAAGGCCTTCCCCGATGCGGATTCCACATCCCGATTCGCCAGCACCAGACTACCCACCTGCAACGCCTTGCCATGAAAGTGCACCCGTTCCAGCAGATCCTGATAACGCCCGGCCAGCACGCCCAATTCATCGGTGGATGACGGCTGAATCGAGGGCCGCCGGTCGAGCAGGGCCGGCACATTTTCCACCACCGCCTCCAGTGGCTGCAACGACTGCCCCAGACTGCGGGCGAACATCAACGCACCCAGCACCGCCAACAGCTGCAACAGACCCCAGACAAACAGCGTCTCCAGCGTAAAATAGCCCGTACGCGTCCAGTAATACTGCACCAACAGGGTGTCCATCAGCAGCGGCATCAGCGCGCCCACCATGAACACTTTGGTACGAATGGAAAATACCGGGCGCGGCTGGCGCAGGCCACTCAGGGTACGGCCAAACAGGTCAAAGACGGCAAAGAAGACCGGCAGGCCGACGATAATGGAAACAATCAGCGCCACCAGGTGAATGCGCAGCCAGTCCCCGGACGTGGCCACGAAGTCCGTGGTCATCTCGGCGCTGATGATGACCGAGGCCGGGGCCAACAGCAGATAAAACAAAAACACCCCCCAGAAGTGGCGGGGAAAGGCCCGCACCCGGGCCAGCGCGGTGGTGGCGGCCGGCTCACCGGGCTGCGCCAGCCAGTCCGCCAGCGGGCGTACAAAGCGGCTAAAATACCACTGCGAAAGCAGCAGCCAGCCCAGCACGAAACCCGCCTCCAGTGGCGTGACCAGCAGTTGCAGGATCTGCGGCAGCGAAAACATGCCGATGAGCAGCAAAAAGGACATGCCGAACAGCGGTGGAATCAGCCATGCCAGCAAGATCAGCAGGCGGAAGCGCCGCATAAAATCGGCGCTGGATAGAGGACGCGCAGACACCCGCTCAGCGCACCCAGATAGTCTTGGCATTGACGAACTCACGGATACCGTGCAGCGACAGCTCGCGCCCATAGCCCGAGGCCTTGATGCCACCGAAGGGCAAGCGCGGATCGCTCTTGACCATGCCGTTGACGAAGGCCACGCCGGACTGCAGACGGCGCGCAAACCGCTCACCACGCGCCGTGTCCGCAGTCCACACACTGCCGCCGAGACCGAAGCGCGAGCCGTTGGCCAGCGCCAGCGCCCCGGCCTCATCGGCGACACGCATCACCGCCGCCACCGGGCCGAACAGTTCCTCATCGCAGGCCGGCATGCCCGTCGTCACATGATCAAGGATGGTGGCCTGATACCACCAGCCGGGGCCATCCACGGGCGCGCCGCCGATCACCACCTGCGCGCCGGCGGCGACGCTGTCGAGCACCTGCTGGTGCAGCTCGTCGCGCAGATCGAGTCGCGCCATGGGCGCGAAAGTCGTGGCATCGTCGTGTGGATCACCGGGGCGCAACGCTGCCACCGCCGCACGGAAACGTGTCACGAACGCATCGGCAATGGCGTTCACGACAATGAAGCGTTTGGCGGCGATGCAGCTCTGACCGCTGTTGATGAAACGCGAATTCAGCGCCTGTGGCAGCGCGAGATCGAGATCGGCATCCTCCAGCACCACGAAGGCATCGGAACCGCCCAGCTCCAGCACACTCTTTTTCAGGTGCTCACCCGCATAGGCCGCCACCTGGCGCCCGGCTGGCTCGCTGCCAGTGAGGGTCACGGCGTGTACGCGCGGGTCGCTGACCACCCCCGCCACCTGGCGGGCATCGATCATCAGGGTGCGGAACACGTTGTCAGGAAAACCCGCCTCACGAATCACGGACTCGATGGCAAGCGCGCACTGGGGTACGTTGGAGGCATGTTTGAGCAGACCGCTATTGCCCGCCATCAGCGCCGGGATAGCGAAGCGGAACACCTGCCAGAGGGGGAAGTTCCAAGGCATCACCGCCAGCACCGTACCCAGCGGCTGATAGGTGACGAAGCTCTTACCGGCATCGCTGGCAATGGGTTCGTCGGCAAGAAAGCGCGGCGCATGTTCGGCGTAGTAGTCACAACCCAAGGCGCATTTTTCCACCTCGGCGCGGGCCTCGCCGATCAGCTTGCCCATCTCCAGGGTAATCAGCGTCGCCAGCTCGTCACGGCGGGCGCGCAGTACTTCGCCCAAGCGGCGTATCAGGGCACTGCGCCCGGCCATCGCCGTCGCCGCCCAGGCCGGGTGCGCGGCGTCCACAGCGGTCAGCGCTGCCTCAAGCTGCTGTGCATTCCAACTGGCAAACTGCTCACCCGCCTCACCGGTGGCGGGATTGATGGTTTGATAGGCCACGCTACTCTCCTGTTCCTCACAAAACAAACGCCCCCGCAGCAAGCTGCGGGGAATTAGACTCAGGGAGATTCAAGAGTCTTTGCGTCCTCTGTGTCTCTGTGCCTCTGCGTTCCCTGCGTCAATTGCCCCTATCGGGAAAACCACAGCGCGGGCATGGCCCGCTCCTCAGATGGGCTGCAGATTGACATAGGCGGACATCAACCACTTGGCTCCCTGCGCATCAAAATTGACATGCACCCTGACCTTCCACATCCAACACCACCTCCTTACACCAAATAACGCAGAGGCCACAGAGGCACGGAGGCGCAGAGACGGCAAAGAAAACCTAAATAAACAACCCCACAGCAAACTATCTCGCTGTGCTAAAGCGGGGTATTGTACTGCCAGTTCAAACGTTTAGGCGTTTGAACAAAAAACCTGCGCAGCAAGCTGCGGGGAATTAGACCCAGAGAGATTAAATTGTCCCGCAGTATACCGTGCATAACGGTGCTTGACCGACCTTCATTGGGATAACAGAATCTGTCTACATAGCAACAAATTACCTCAAGAGGCGCGCGCGTATGAATAAACAACAGATCTGTATCATTGGCGGCAGTGGTTTCGTCGGCCGGCACCTGTGCGCGCATCTGCTGAAACAGGGCTGGCGAATACGCGTGCTGACGCGCAGTACCGAAGCGGCGAAAGACATCCGGGTGCTGCCCGGCATCGAACTACGGCAGGCCGATACCCACGACCCGGCGGCGCTGGCGGCGCAGTTTCAGGGCCAGGCGGCGGTCATCAACCTGGTCGGCATCCTCAACGAGCGCCGCCGGGGCGGCTTTCAGGCCGCACACGTCGAGTTGCCGCGCCGTATCGTTGCCGCCTGCCACACTGCGGGAGTGCGCCGCCTATTGCACATGAGCGCCCTCAAGGCTGACCTGGCGGATCCACCCAGTGAATATCTGCGTAGCAAGGGCGAGGGGGAACGGTTGGTGTTGGCGGCGGAAGACCTGGACGTGACCGTATTCCGTCCCTCGGTGATCTTCGGCCCGGAGGACGACTTCTTCAACCGCTTCGCCCGTCTGTTGGCCTTGGCTCCCGGTGTGTTTCCGCTGGCCTGCGCCGAGGCGCGCTTCGCGCCGGTGTACGTGGACGACGTGGCCGAGGCCTTCGTGCGCGCCCTGCGCATCAAAGAGACCCTCGGTCAGGGCTATGAACTGTGTGGGCCAAAGCCCTATTCACTGCGCGAGATCGTCGTTTACGTCGCGCATCTCAGGGGCCTTCGGCGTCACATCATCGGCCTCGGCCCGCGCCTGTCGCAGTTGCAGGCCCGGCTGATGGAATTTCTGCCGGGTAAACCCTTCACGCGCGACAACTACCGCTCCACACTGTGCGACAGCCTGTGCAAATCGCCCTTTCCCGAGATATTCGGCATCACGCCGACAGCGGTGGAGGCGGTGGTACCCGGCTACCTTGGCCCACGCGAGCAAAACCACTCTCTCTCGCGCCTGCGTCAACAGGCGCGCCGCGACTGACGTTTTTATGGGCCGGGGCCAGCGTGCGCATGGCGCACGTTACGGACAGAAGCACCCCATTTCAAAAAAGAACAATCACTGCTCGTAGTTGTGGGTGATTTCCTTGCCGCGGGGAATATCACGCAGGGCGATCACCTCCAGGGTGTCATAATAGGCCGCATTGGGCCTTTTGCTGTGATTAATGAAACGCAGATCGCAGCGCACACGGATGCCTTCGTCCTCGCTGAGCCATAGCACATAAGGGCCGTCCCTCTTCGCCTGCACGCCTTTGACCACGCCAATGACGCTACCTTTGGGGATATCACACTTGGCAAACAGCCCCTTGCCATGAATGGGGCTGTCGTCCACATAGACCTGTTTTTTCATTTTCGTTCCTCACAACAATGATTTTATGCCTCACCACAACAAAGAGACGACCGTAGCCCCCCTGAATCGCGATAATCGTAGCGGTCACTCCTACCCGCTCTTTTTCAGCGTGGCGGTATGGCCAAGCCCCGCCGCCGATAAATCCCGTAGTCTGGCTTGCCGCTCCTCCACGGACAACTCGCCCAACGCCTCGACCGCGCGGTAGAAGGCCTCCAGATCACCACCCTGCTCACGCAACAGCGCCTGAAATGCCGGCACACCATCACGGTAGGTGGTCACCGCCGCCAGTTGGGGATTGTTCAGCGGCCCGGAAAACCAGGCATCATAACCGGCATAGCCACCCCAACGTCGTTTCAGCGCGGCATAGCCGGCGCGCAGTTCGCCGATGATCTGTGCCTTATGGGTATGTTGTTGCGCCTCGGGCAGCTCACTGGCGTACAGCACTGCCAGACGGTCGCGGGTAGCGGTCACCAGATCCACGAAATCATTCTGGCGCCGGCGGAAACGGGCGTCTTCTTGTTGCTCTCCACCGTTCTGCGCCAGCCAGCGCCGCACGCCTTCCTGTTCCACGGCCGAGGCAAAGGCCTCGTTGAAGGCCGTGTCGTCCTGTACATAGACGCGCTGATGCGCCAGTTCGTGAAAGATCAGCCCCGCCAGACGCGTCTCCGAACGACCCATCACGGTATTGAGCAGGGGGTCGTCGAACCAGCCCAGAGTGGAATAGGCGCTGATGCCGGCGACGTAGGTTTCCAATCCCTGCGCCGTCAGGGTGGCGGCATAGGCCCGCGCCTCGGTCTCGTCGAAATAGCCTCGATAGCCCACGCAGCCGGCGACTGGAAAGCACCAGGTTTCGAGCCGCATGGACAGCGGACGGGCGGCGAACACGTTCCAGACCACGAAGGGACGCCCGAGGTCGGCATAGTCACGATAGCTGCCGTTGTCGGGCAGAGCCAACTGCACATTGGCAAAGCGGCGGATCTGCTGCATGCGGCGCAGTTGTTCACGCAGCGCAACGGGAGTCTGCGGGTCGGCCAGTAGGGCCTCGATGGGTTGGCGTTTGCTGATCAGCTCCCACTGGCCGCGGATGGACTGGGCATAATAACCGCAGCCGTCGAGGGCCAAAACAAGCAGGACAAGGAGAATGAGGCGTGTCAGACGATGCAACATGGGCGTAAAATACCCGCATGGAGACATTTTTGGTAGGCGGCGCGGTGCGCGATAAGTTGCTGGGACTGACACCCAAGGAGCGCGACTGGGTGGTGGTGGGTGCCACGGTGGAAGACATGACCGCGCGCGGCTACCGTCTGGTGGGCAAGGATTTTCCGGTCTTTCTGCACCCCGAGAACCACGAGGAATACGCCTTGGCGCGCACTGAGCGCAAGACCGCGCCAGGCTACCATGGTTTCAGCGTGCACGCTGCGCCGGACGTGACCCTGGAGCAGGATCTGCTGCGCCGCGACCTCACCGTCAACGCCATCGCCGAGACGCCGGACGGCAAGCTCATCGACCCCTTCGGCGGCCAGCGCGACTTACGTGACCGCATCCTGCGCCATGTCTCCCCCGCCTTCGTCGAAGATCCGGTGCGTATCCTGCGCGTGGCGCGCTTCGCCGCCCGCTTCATCCCACTTGGCTTCCGCATCGCCGGCGAGACGATGCAACTGATGCGCGAGATGGTCGAAGCCGGTGAAATCGATGCCCTGGTCGCCGAGCGGGTGTGGGCGGAAACCGGACGCGCCCTGAGTACGGACAACCCGGCGCACTATTTCGAGGTGCTGCGTGACTGCGGCGCACTGGCGCGACTGTTGCCGGAGATCGACCGCCTGTTCGGCGTGCCGCAACCGGAAAAACATCACCCGGAAATCGATACCGGCGTGCATACAATGTTGGTGCTGACGCAGGCGGCACGCCTCTCACCCGACCCCGAGGTGCGCTTCGCCGCGCTGGTGCACGATCTCGGCAAGGGCATCACGCCGAAAGAGGAATGGCCCCGCCACATTGCCCACGAAACGCGCGGTGTGCTGTTGGTAAAGGCCCTGTGCAAGCGCCTGCGGATACCCAACCACTTCCGTGATCTGGCCCTGCTGGTAACGGAATTTCATCTGCACTACCACCGCGTCGCCGAGCTGCGCCCGGAGACCCTGCTAAAGCTGCTGCGGCGCACGGACGCCCTGCGTCGTCCCGAGCGTTTCGAGCAATTCATCCTCGCCTGCGAGGCGGACTCCCGCGGTCGCTGGGGATTTGAGGATACCCACTTCGAGCAGCCCGGCATCCTGCGCCGCGTGCGTGATGCCGCGGCCGCCGTGGACAACCGTGAGCTGTGCGAACAGGGCCTGGAAGGGAAGGCCCTGGGTGAGGCCCTGAAAGTACGGCAACTGAAGGCCATTCGCGCAGTGCAGCAAGTTATGTAGACCGCGAAACAGATATGCGCCTACTTGTCGCATGGTGACGATGAAGAATGGCCCAAAACCGGGTATGAAGCAAAATGATGTCATTTTTGTAGGGTGGGCACTGCCCACCATCGCCGCTTGGATAAAAGGCAACTGGTGGGTAATGCACCCTACGTCAGGAAGCTGGAAATTGTTTGGAGACATATTTTTTTATTGCTTCCATTAACTGGGTCAAAACCACCGTCTTTAGACGGTGACGTTGATTGTCATGTTTTGACGTATGCGCGCTGATGACGCTGCGAGCTTGATGACGTTAGTCATCAGCGCCGAATGCGCTAACCCACCGACGTCAGTCGGTAGGTGGTCGTTTAGTGGGGGGAGAGGCCACCTCATCGGGCTACGTTTCTGGCCGGCAAGCCCGCCGGCCTGTCCACCTCCAGACTGACGGCCAACACACGCCCTCGACATCACAGACATTGCGGATTCCCGCCTGCACGGGAATGACAATATCCCAAGTCTATCGAGCTTACCAATGGGCATATTGAGTGCCAGGAAATTATTCGCCAGCCGGGACGATCACCGTCAGGCCGAGGATCTTCCAGTCCTGCATGCCGCCGCGATAATAGTAGATTTTCTCCGCCGGATAGCCCAAATCAAGTAGGGCCTGGATGGCATGCGGCGACTGGCCACACCACATACCGTTACACCACAGCGTTACCTCCTTGGCCTTGCTGAAGTCCCATTCGCTGCTACCGGGGCCATTGCCCATTATGCCCTGCAGGCTGGCCATGGCATCTTCCAGAAAGGACGAGGAGGTCTTTCGGGTAACGCCGAGCTTGGCCAAGGCGGCGGTCTTGACCGCGTCATCCTGGTCGTCACCAAAGCGGGTAAAAGGGATATTGATCGAACCCGGGATAGTACCTTTTTTATACCAGGAGGGTGTACGTGCATCGATGAGAACACCCTTGCCCTTATTCAATTTTTTTTCGATAAACGCCAAGACTTCCAGCTCTCCCACGGTAACCACGCCCGGGGCCACTTGGGTCGGCTGGATGCAAAAGGGAGGGCACTTCCGCGAGGTTTTTGAAAAACCGCCCGTCAGCATATGGTTCTGATCCTGGATACGCCGAATCTCGACCGCCTTTCCATCGTGTGTGGTGCTGACATAGGGCAGGCCCTCCCTGATATTGACTTCCAGCGCCTGTACAGAGGCGGCACAGAGAAAGAGCCCAGCAGCCACCGCCGGAAAATAAATACCGTGTTTTTTATAGGTCATTATTTCAAATCATCCTTATTCTTCTGGGTTCTGTGTATTTTCTCGGCGAAAACATCAGTTGCCAGCGGGTCATTTTTTCTGGAAATAGAGGTCAAGAATCAGATTAACGGTCTTTGATATTTTTCCTGAAGACGTCGCGTAATAGTCAGCAACCTGCGCCTTATTCTGCTCTGGCAGGCGATCATAGAAGGTGTAGATATGCGGTCTCTCGACCTTTAGCGCACGCTCAAATCTCTTGCGTCCACTCGTCTCAACCAACTTTGAGCCACCAATGGTGCCACCGTGCGCGGAGATGGAACCCTCTGCGGGAACACGGCCACTGGATTCTGCCTCAGCCTCAATATCAGAGAGATAATCAGCAGCGACAGGTGCTGATAACACCATGGTGATCACCAGACCAGTAAAAATAAGGTGAAATTTACGGCCTGTATGTCCCCCCCCATATTGCGGAAATACCGCAGCGATCCCACTATGCATACATCAAGTCCCTATACACTCGTTAAAACCCCGCCAAACCGGCAGCCAAAAAAACCAACACGGTAAATACCCGCCACCGACAAACCTCGTCACAATTTCGTGAGCATGATGATTCGGCTGTGGAGAAAAATCTTCAAGGTGACCCACTTAAAACGAAACCTTGGGGGATAAACGGTTAATTGAACAAAAATTTGAGTAAAACGGCGGCAGCATAGCTTATTTCGGCGTGAATTACAGGGTAATATCACCACCGTATCGACTCACACATACTCGATAAGTCAATCCGCAGCGGAGACCTGTAACCAAAAGGTCACAGGGCCATCATTCAACAGGGATATTTGCATATCGGCAGCAAACACGCCCGCCGCCACCGGCGCATAGCGCTGCCTGGCCTGCGTCAGGATTTCCGCAAACAGCTCCCGCCCCAGTGCCGGAGAGGCCGCATGACTGAAGCTGGGACGCGCGCCCTTTCGCGTATCCGCAACAAGGGTGAACTGAGGCACCAGCAGCAGGCCGCCCGCCACATTCCGCACGCTGAGATTCATTCGCCCCGAATCATCGGCAAAGACACGATAAGCCAATATCCGCTCCAGCAAGCGCACGGCGATGGCCTTCGTATCCTCACGCTCAATCCCGACGAACACCAGCAGGCCCTGATCAATGCACCCAACCCGTTCACCATCGACATACACGCTGGCTTCGCTGACACGCTGTAACAGGCCAATCATGCCAGCCGTCGGGCCATGTTGTCGGTGGCTCGCACCAGGGCGTCGATGATACCGGTCTCCAGCGCCGAATGCCCGGCATCCGGGATGACCTGCAACTCGGCATCGGGCCAGGCATGGTGCAGATCCCAGGCGCTCTGCATGGGGCAGACCACGTCATAGCGTCCTTGCACGATCACGCCGGGAATACCGGCCAGACGTCCGGCATCTCGCAGAATCTGATTCGGTTCGAGGAAACTGTCGTGGCGGAAGTAGTGGCATTCGATACGCGCCAGGCTCAGGGCATTGTGTGGCTCGCTGAAATGCTCGACGACCGTCTTGCTGGGATGCAAGGTCGAGGTGCGCCCTTCCCATTTCGCCCAGGCCTTGGCCGCGGCCATGCGCGCCACCTCGTTTTCGCTGGTAAGGCGTTGATGGTAGGCCTTGAGCAGGTCATCGCGCTCGGCCTGGGCAATCGGCTTGAGATAATCCTGCCAATAATCGGGAAAAATGTGGCTGGCGCCCTCTTGATAGAACCAGCGGATTTCGTGCGGACGACAGAGAAAAATACCGCGCAACACCAGCCCCAGCATCCGATCAGAGTGGGTCTGCGCATACACCAAACTTAAAGTGGACCCCCAGGAACCACCAAACAGCAGCCATTTATTGATGCCCAGATAATCGCGGATGAATTCCATGTCTGCGACCAGATTCTGTGTCGTATTGTTTTCCAGCGAGGCGTGCGGTGTCGATTTTCCACAACCACGCTGGTCGAAGAGGATGATACGGTATTTTTCCGGGTCAAAAAAACAACGGTGTACCGGGGAGCATCCCGCGCCGGGGCCGCCGTGCACGAACAGCACAGGAATGCCATCTGGATTGCCGCATTCCTCGACATGCAGCCGGTGCGGATCCTGCACACGGAGGGTGTAGGTGGCATAGGGTTTGATCTTCGGATAGATATCCCGCATGACGCAGACCTCAGTGATGGGGTTTGATCTGTTTTCTGAATGATACTAAATCCGCCAACCCAATCGATTAATTCCAGGACAGAAAAGGCCGTCCGTGGACGAATGTCGTGCATAGCGACATATGTGGAAAAAATCAGAATTTAAACCCGTGAGAACCGCTTAGCTATCGGTGTTCCGGCTCACTTCGATAATGCATTTTTCTGCACCATCATGCATGCATTGTGTCTCCCGCAGGCTCAGTGACTCGCCGAAACGCCCACCCAGTCCGCGCACGATGCCTTTGGCGACGTCACAGAGCTGGCGCTGCGATTGATAATGGATGACCAACAGCGAATCGCTATCACGCCGGGCAAGGATGCACGGGGGCTTGCGGCTTGGGTTGTGCTTGTGAATGGCGTCGTGGATGCTGCCACTGGCATTTTCGATGATCTCGAAACTCTTCCAGGCGGGATCAGAATACATGTGATAAAAATCCAGCAGCCGGTTTGCGGTAAAGGCACCGAAGTCCTCCAGCACAACAGGGAGAGGCAATTGCAGGGCCTTTGCGGCGCTCTGGGCCAGACCAACAATTTCTTCATCCGGATATTCCGCTACTGGAAAGAACTGTTTGTACGCAGAATGCCCGTTGTCTTCAAGCAGTACTTGCCAAGTCTCCTTGCCGCCATGCCGCTCGATAACATAGTCACGAAGAAATTCGAATATAACACCATACATGACAGTCACCTCTTTCTGTCGCCCGGGTAACACTCCATCGGACGATTACAAGAATGACTTAACGGATTGCTGAGAAAAGAGCCCACCATTTAAAGACAAAAAAGGCAAAAATGCGCCTTTTGTGATCTTTCTGATAAATGGCCCGGGATTCGCCCCTCACCGTTTCCGGTCTCACCTCCTCCCTGTGCAGGTATAGTTTGCCAGAAAACAGCGCCTTGCAACAGCCTGTTGGGCGGTTTCGCAACGGGCTGCGATCAGCTGGCCATACGGCTGGCACGCTTGCGATCACTTTCCTTGAGGTATTTTTTACGCAGACGGATGTTGAGTGGCGTCACTTCCACCAGCTCATCGTCATCGATGAATTCCAATGCCTGTTCCAGGCTCAGGTCGATAAACGGCGTGAGCTGAATGTTTTCATCGGTGCCCGAGGCGCGCACATTGGTCAGCTGTTTGCCCTTGAGACAATTGACCACCAGGTCGTTGTCACGCGCGTGAATGCCGATAATGCCGCCCTCGTAGACCTCGGTATTGGCGCCAATGAACAGTTTGCCGCGCTCCTGCAGGTTCCACAGGGAGTAACCCAGCGCCTTGCCCTGGCCATTGGAAATCAGCACGCCGTTGAGGCGCTGGCCGTAATTACCCGCCTTCATGGGGCCATAGTGATCGAACACGCTGTAGATCAGGCCGGTGCCCTGGGTGGTGGTAAGAAATTCGGTGCGGAAGCCGATCAGGCCGCGCGCCGGCATGATGTAATCGAGGCGTACACGGCCCTGGCCGTCGGGCATCATGTCCTTCAGTTCGCCGCCGCGTTCGCCGAGTTTTTCCATCACGCCACCCTGGTGGCCGGTCTCCACGTCCACGGTGACGTGTTCGTAGGGCTCTTCCCGGCTGCCATCTTCCAACTCGTGAATGATAACTTCGGGACGCGACACGCCCAGCTCGTAGCCCTCGCGGCGCATGTTTTCGATCAGGATCGACAGGTGTAGCTCGCCACGCCCGGAGACCTTGAATTTATCCGGGTCATCGGTCTCGTCCACGCGCAGGGCGACATTATGAATCAGCTCACGTTGCAGGCGTTCACGGATCTGACGCGAGGTGAGGAACTTACCATCCTGCCCGGCGAAGGGTGAATTGTTGACGCCAAAGGTCATGCTCACGGTGGGCTCGTCCACGGACAGCGGCGTCATGACCTCGACCTGATCCGGGTGACACAGGGTGTCGGAAATATTCAACGGATCGAGGCCGGTGAAGGCGATAATATCACCCGCCTGAGCCTCGGACTTCTCTATACGCTCCAGGCCCAGGAAACCGAAGATCTGTAGAATGCGGCCACGACGCTGCTTGCCGTCGACGTCCACTGCGATCACCGGCGAGTTGGCCTTGAGCGTGCCACGGCTGATACGACCGATGCCGATGACGCCCGTGTAGCTGTTGTAATCCAGTGCCGAGACCTGCATCTGGAAGGGGCCGTGCGGATCTACGTCGGGCGCCTTGACGTGCTCGACGATGGTCTCGAACAGCGGCGTCATGTCGGCCGCTCCCGGCAGCCTGCCTCCCGCGGCGCCTGTACTTCCCTGTGCATCGCCCCCGGAGATGTCGGAATTCAGCCCGGCATAGCCATTGATGGCGGAACAATAGACGATGGGGAAGTCCATCTGCTCATCGGTGGCGCCAAGGCGGTCGAACAGATCGAAGGTCTGATCCACGGCCCAATCGGGACGCGCACCGTTGCGGTCGATCTTGTTCACCACGACGATGGGCTTGAGTCCCTGCGCGAGCGCCTTTTCGGTAACGAACCGGGTCTGCGGCATGGGGCCTTCGGCGGCATCCACCAACAGCAGCACCGAATCCACCATCGACATCACGCGCTCCACCTCACCGCCGAAGTCGGCATGTCCGGGGGTGTCGACGATGTTGATGTGGTAGTCATTCCACTCAATGGCCGTGTTCTTGGCCAGAATGGTGATGCCACGCTCCTTCTCGATATCGTTGGAATCCATCACCCGCTCTTCGGCATCGCCGCGGCCGGCCAGGGTGCCCGACTGCTGCAGGAGTTTATCGACGAGGGTGGTCTTGCCATGGTCGACGTGGGCGATGATGGCGATATTTCGAAGTTTCTGTCTCACGGGATGCTGCTCTGGAGTGATTAGGGCCGCGTATTATACAGCAAAACCGTAGGAAAGGGCTGGGCTTGCTATTCCCACGGGGCCCGAAAATAACGACCGCCTCAACTAGTATGGTGTAACGTATAAAGTGCACCTATCAGAGGCTCGCAAATGCCCCAAGACAAGGCGCAGTCCGCCGTTAATGGCCCCCTCCCTTAACAAGGACTGGAATGCAGGATTGGGGCATTTGCGGGCCTCCCTCCGGGCGCGGCGGGAAGCCGTCATCTGCGGCGTTGCGTCTCTTGAAAAGGGCACGCCATTCCCGGCGAGACGCGCCTTGCAGCTAACGGCTTCCC